>JAFSCX010000047.1 GCA_017436525.1 Clostridia bacterium
AAGAAATAAAGCCAGAATTGTTTGATACATTGGGATATCCTACTTTCTCAGATATGCTGCATAAGACGCTTGAACTCGGGGATACAATCGCCTTGAAATGTTGATCCGGATACCGTCCGGTAAAAAGAGAGTATTTTTATAGATCTTTTGAATATGTTTCATATTAACCAAAAATCCTGCGTGAACACGCAGAAAGTCAAAAAGTTCAAGTTCTTTTTCTAATTTGGAAAGAGTACTGCGGTAGCGGTATTTATTTCCATTACAATGCGTTACTTCTGCATAATTTCCCTTACTCTCAAAATACAAAATATCGCCGATTCCGATCTTTTCATTTTCATACCGCGATCCAAGATCTAAAAATTTATTTTGACATAGTATCTCATTTAAGGCGGCATTCAGCGCTTCGGGTAGTTCACTTTCCAAATAAGCTTTTCGAATAAAGCGAAGAGGACGGTAACGCAACGATGTAAAAACATAGTTTTCATGGCCGGTTACAAAAATTATGATTGCATCCTTTTTTCTTTCGTAGATTTCCTTGGCAATATTAAACCCGCTCACATCGGGCATATCAATATCTAAAAAAGAGATATCCGGAATACGCTCGGCACAAAGCTTCAGCGCCGAGCCGCCATTTTCGCAAACGGTGATCTCACATTCTCTGCCGGCAAGATTTTGCTCAAGGCTTGAGCGTATAGCAGATAAAAACTCTTTATTGTCATCACAAATCATAATATGCATGCGCTGATATCATCCTAATTAAATAAATTTATTCCATTATAACAGTTTTTCAATGATTATCAATCTTATTTTCAAAAACTATTGTCTTTTATTGTTGGATTTGATATAATATTTAATCGGTAAATTTAGAGCATTTGCGAGGTTTTTACATATGAAAAAGAAAAGTATCATCGCGATTATTTTTTCTATTGTTTTAGTAATCGTTATTGCAGCCTTTATTGTCCTGCTGCCTAAGATTAAAGGTTATCTGCCGTTTTTTTATGATAAAATGGGCATCAAGCAAGAGGACAAGCCCTATACATTGATCATCGATAAATATGAATACGAAAATGAGGTGGCAATCCGCCTTGCAGAGAATGGCGTGGTATGCTCCTCCTATCGTTTTTTAGGGTATTTTAAGAAAAATCACGCCGATTTTGAATGGAAAACAGGCGTATATCAATTGAACGCCAATATGTCCTATAAAGAACTCTTTAAGGCGCTTTCATCCCCCTCTTCCGATCTCAACTATGTAAAATTTACCGTCCCCGAGGGGACGAATATCCGCGGGATTGCAGCGATTGTAGAAAAAAGCGGCTTATGTTCGGCTTCTGATTTCTTGGCAGCGGCCGATAGCTATGATTATAACTATTCTTTCATTGAGGATCTCAAAAAAAGAGATCAAAGCCTGATCGGCTATAAATTAGAGGGATTTTTATTTCCCGCAACCTATGAATTCCGCGCAGATACAGTAACCCCCAAAGAGATTGTTGATGAAATGCTCAAGGCATTCAGTGAATATGTTGATGAAGATATGATCAAAAAGGCCAAGGATATGGGGCTTAGCGTTAATGAATTTATCACCCTTGGTTCCGTCGTGCAAGCGGAGGCTTTCAGCAAGGAATCTATGAAATATGTCGCTTCCGTATTTTGGAATCGCTTAAATTCCACCGGAGTCCGTCAGCTGCAATCCGATCCTACTACCACCTATGCCAAGGCGCTTTCAGTCGTTTCTCATTATTCCTCTAATATGAAAGCGGCTTATGATACTTATTCCTGCATCGGTCTTCCTATCGGGCCTACTAATTGCCCCGGAACCGATGTATTAGCCGCTGTGCTCAATCCGGCAAAGACGGATTATTATTATTTTGTAACAGATAAAAACGGCAAATTCTACTACAACGAAACCTATCAAGGCCATAATAAAACCATTCGAAATCTTGTCGACAACAATCTTTGGGGATAATCAATTATGCTTCATTATATTCAACGCTCTCCTTTAGATAAAGTATATGGAGAAGCCGCAAAAAGGGGAGAGGAGTTTTCTTTTTCCCGCGCAATGATCGGGGAAGAAATTCATTATCAGATTGCCATTTGGAGCGATAGTGATCGACCTGAAATTGTGCAATTCAAGGATTGCTCTGCAATTTTCAAGCGTATCTATATTGCTAAAAATGTACCGGTTGCTTTTGCGCATTATTCCGATGATAAAGACCCCAATTATCTATCCGATGATTGCGCAATGATTCCCGATTGCCTGATTCCGATTTCTCCCTTAGATACCATTACCATCGGAAATACACCTACCTTGATTTGGGTTACGGTATATAGCAACATTCCCGGTGAATATGCAGTTGATTTTGAATTCACAACAGAAGAGCAGGCACTGACAACTCATTTCACCCTAAAAGTAATCAATCATCTTCTTCCAAAGAAAATCAATCTTCTTCGATGCGCCATATCGCCCCACTCTATTGCGGAGCAAGGTAATTTCCCGCTTTATTCCAATGTCTTTTGGGAGCATCTTGAAGAGCATTTCAAGGTTGCAAAGAGGCACGGCATCACCGATATTATAACACCGCTCTTTTCTTCCGAGGAGAGCCGCCATTTGAACCGTTCGCCCGATCAATTGATCAAAATCCGCGAAGTGAATCGGGAATATGAATATCATTACGATCAATTGGATTCATGGATTATGCTCGCCAATCGGTGCGGGATCAAAAATTTTACTTTCCAAGCGATTTTTCCATCCATGAAGCGCAAGAAATGCCCGCTCGTCTATGGGGAGCGATTTAAGCATCCTTATCTCATCTTTTCCGATGAAGATGATATGCTTTCAGACCGATTCTTTACCTTTTTGAAAGATTTTCTTAAAAAATTAAATCAGCATTTGCAGGAATTGGATGTAAATATTAATATTACCTATTTGATCACCGATGAGATCGATGAAAATTCAGTTGAGTTATATAAAGACTGTGTATATAAAATCAAGCGCGCACTTAATGGGCAAAATATCACTTATAAACTAAGAAATCCCGATCTATTCGACTTAACAAACAGCCCTACACCCGTTGTCTCTATTGCTGATATCGAACCATTCAGCAATATGCCTTATGGCCCATATCTTTATTTTGATAGCGATTCAAGCCGAGGGATTGCCAACCAGCTGATCGCATCTCCATCTGTTCGGATGCGTGCTTTAGGCTTTTTATGCTATAAATATGAGGTATCGGGCGTAATGCTCTATCAATACAACAGCAATATCTCGCCGCTTACGTATAAGCGCTTTAATTCTTTATTATCGCCCGATGGCGAGGGGAGTGTTCCTGCAGGAAGTACCTTTATGGTATATAATGAATTGAACGGGCCTTGGCCCTCCATTCGCCTGTTAATGCTGCGTTCCGCTTTGCAAGACGCTACTGCTCTTCAAATTCTGCAAGGGTATGTTGATCGTGCCGATATTATCAAGATGATTGATCAAGAATTCTTAGTAACTGCAAATCAATATTCAATCAATGAAGATAATTTCACAAAACTGCATAATCGCATCTATGATCTTTTAGAAAAATATACGAATGATTAATAAGAAAGTGAGAAAATTAAAATGAAGCTTGGAATTGTAGGCTTACCCAACGTTGGAAAAAGTACAATTTTTAATGCTATCACCAATGCAAAGGCCCAATCAGCCAACTATCCGTTTTGCACCATTGATCCCAATGTGGGGGTTGTATGCGTTCCGGATAAGCGGCTTGATGTTTTGGGTGAAATGAATCAATCCAAAAAGATTGTCCCTGCCGTCATCGAATTTGTAGATATTGCGGGCTTGGTGAAAGGCGCTTCCCGCGGAGAAGGGCTTGGAAATAAATTTTTAGGCAACATCAGAGAAGTAGATGCCATTGTCCATGTCGTTCGTTGCTTTGAAGATAGCAATATCATCCATGTAGATGGCTCTGTTGATCCCATCAGAGATATTGATACAATCAATTTGGAATTGATCTTCTCGGATCTTGAATTGGTCGATAAACTGCTGGATCGCGCCGTAAAGCTTGCCAAAGGGGATAAGAAGCATCTCTTAGATGTAAATCTTTATCAAAAGATTAAGGCCACTTTAGAAGCAGAGCGCTTTGCCAATACAATCGAATATACCGATGAAGAGCAAGAGATCATGAAATCGGTATCTTTGCTGACCAATAAGCCGGTCATTTATGCCGCTAATGTTTGCGAAGAAGATTTCAAAAACGGCGAGATCGATAATCAATATATCCAGGCGGTTCGAGAAAGAGCGGCAGGGGAGAATGCGGAAGTATTGGTAATCTGCGCTCGTTTGGAAGAAGAAATCAGCGAACTTTCCGATGAAGAAAAGGAATTATTCCTTGCAGATCTCGGCTTTGAGCATAGCGGCCTTGATCGCATGATTTCCACCTGCTACAGCCTTTTAGGTCTGATCAGCTATATTACCAGCGGAGAGATGGAAACCAAAGCCTGGACCATCACCAAAGGAACAAAAGCGCCCCAAGCTGCAGGAAAGATTCATACCGATTTTGAGCGCGGGTTTATTCGCGCAGAAATTGTCTCCTACGATGATCTGGTTGCCTGCGGATCCATGGTAAACGCAAGAGAAAAAGGCTTGGTCAGAAGCGAAGGCAAAGAGTATGTCATGAAGGATGGGGATGTAACTTTATTCCGCTTCAATGTATAAATATAAAAGGTGCAGATTCTGCACCTTTTTATATTATAATTAAAAGAAGAGCTATCATCAACAAAGTTGATGTAATAAGCAACAGATAAAAGGCTTTTTTCCATCCATTAGATTTGTTTTGATGCCTCCCGCCGCTCATATATAAATTCATAATACGCTCGCACTCTTTGACTAAATCCTCCCGTTTTTGCTTTTCATCGGATCGCAAAATAAAGATTGCTTGCTCAAAAAGCTCGCTATCTGTATTATTTAATAATACAATCTTTTTACCAACGCCCTTGATCATACCAACACCTCGAATTTAGTATTCAAGCGTCATTATAGAGTTATTCAGGTGTTTTTTGGAATTTTGCTGTAATGATCGTTACATCATCTTCTATACCGCCATTTGATTGTTCTGAAAGAAATGTGAGAACCCTTTTAGAAAAAATGCGCACATCATTTACAGATGAATGCAGCAAAAACTCTTTCAACGATTCATCCAATGCAGAAAGTCCATCAGAGCCCATAATCAAATAATCGCCATCAGAAAGATGAATCTTCGTATGCTTGATTCGATCATGCTCGCAAAGTCCGGCAGGCATCCCACCGCCATTAATAATTGATATCTTATCCCCATTAACATAAAAACTATCATATGCACCTGCTTTATAAAAATCTGCAATTCCTTTATTCAGATCGATTCGGCAAATATCAAGAGTTGTAAATCCAAAGTTTTTTTGCAACCGAGCAGCCGAACGATAAATATTAAATGCATTGGTTACCGATAACCCGCCAATTAGTAAACGTTTTAAGAGATCAACCGCAGCTTGGCTGCGTACCGATGCCTCTTTTCCGCTTCCCATACCATCAGCAAGCATCAAATAATAAACTCCTTTTCCACCGGAAAATGCCAAGGCATTATCACCGCAGATTTCTTCGCCTGTTTTTGCTTTACATACCGCAGAGCAAGAAAGACGATAGAGGGCAGATTCATTGGCATACGCCACTCCCTCTGATCCTTTTTTTATTATTCTTAAATCAACGCCTTTCGGAAAGTGTGGAGATAGCACCTCTTTGAAAATTTTCTCATAAATCAATTCCTCATTATAATCAAATAAAATCTCGCATCTTCTGCAATTACGTTCGTCTACTATAAAGTTAATTTCCTTTACAGATATTTTTCTGTTTGTTAGGCTGTTTTTAACTGCCTTTTCTTCTTCCGGCAAGAATTGGATTGTATTAATTGAGGAATCCATTTTCAATTCCAGCTTTTTGGTGATTTTATTTAGTTGCTCAGTTAAATCCTCAAAATCATCTGAATGAAAATTGGTTAATTGCTTTCTAATAATATCAGCCATCGTCTTTGGCTTTATGCAAAATTCAAGGGATGGTTCAATCTCGCCAAAATCTTCTGTGCAATTATATCGTTCCGAGAGGTCTTCAAATAAATCGATCAGTTCTGCTGAATTTTTTTGATAGCAAGCAATTACTTTGGGGCAAAAAATTCTGCACTCATCTCTGCATTTTTCTATGATTTTCTCAAAATCCTCCCCATTCTTTTTTTCACCCTTCGGAAATCTGATTGCAATATACGCAGCCAAATATCTGCGCAGCTTTTCTTTTGGAATAAAAAATGATACGGCAAATGCAATCATCGGCTCGGCAAAGAGCCAATAATTCCACGGAAATTTACCAAAGAACAATAATACTGTGTAATATACAACAATCATTAATACCTCGGCAAACCGCGATGAAAAATTGATAAATACACATCCTACCAATGTGCCCACAACAAAGGCGGTAAAAATCGCTTCTCCGCCGTTTCCAACTGCAGACAGTATAATTCCTATCGAACAACCCAAAACAGCAGCATGGCTTATTTTCATGCAATTCAACGCCACAAACACCACGATCAAGCCGGCAATCCTGGCTACGCTCATTTGAAACAGTGTGATATTATGAAGCGAAACTAAAATAAGAAGCAAAGTTACCGATACCGCAATTAATTCTCTTGAGGTTAGAAAACAATTCTTTTTGAAGCCCTTTACCGCATAAGAAACAAAGAAAATACAGCAGCAAATCAATGCACTCTCTGCAATCAAAAGCAACATCGAAAATAACGAAAGATTACTGACCAGCAAAAATAAAAAGCCGGATATAAAGCAGCATATCCCCGAAATAACCGCCATATCTCCCCGAAGAACATGAAGAGAACGGCAAAAGACCACATATACCACATAAATCATTGTAAGCGCCGTGATATATTTGAAGAGATAGATTCCAAAAGGCAACGTAAGATAACCAATGGTGCTCCCCAGATAGCATACAGTGGGCAGCATTCCCATTTGGTAGCTGCATGATAATAATATCAATGAAAAAGGGGAGAGGTCGTCCAATATGCTGCATTTGGCAGATATATAACCAAGCCCTGCTGAAATTACAATTTTCAATATGTAATAAAATGTTTTAACTAAGCCTTTTTGAAACTGTTCAAGTCTTTTTTTAGCCACAACCATGATATCCTTAACTCCTTATTTTGATTCCAAATCAAATTATAAGAGGAGCAAGCCTTATATTTTGTCGGACTTTATCACACTGAAAAAATATTTTATAAAATACATAGATATTTTTGCATAGATCCGTTATAATAGACATAAAATATCTGTTTCAAAGGAATTCCATGGATAATATTAATCATCTCAAAAAAATCATTAATCCTTTATTAGAATGGTATGAGCGCTGCAAACGAGATCTTCCTTGGCGCCATAATCCCACTCCATATCGAGTGTGGATTTCCGAGATTATGCTGCAGCAAACAAGAGTCGATCCGGTAATCCCATATTATCTTAGATTTATGGATGCTTTACCCGATGTTAACGCTTTGGCGGATGCATCCACCGATCATCTGATGAAGCTTTGGGAAGGCCTTGGATACTATAGCAGGGCAAGAAATCTTCAAAAAGCTGCGGTTATTATCAAAGAGCAAGGCCATTTTCCCGCCGACTTTGAAGGATGGTTGGCACTGCCCGGCATCGGAGAATATACCGCCGGCGCCATTTGCTCCATCGCGTTAGGGTTGCCGACCCCTGCAGTTGATGGAAATGTTTTGCGCGTACTCTCCCGTGTTTTAGGAAGCAGAAAGGATATTGCTCATCCTTCAACCAAAAAAGAATTTACCGCAGCCTTAAAAAGCATTTACCCAAAGCAAGAGACCTCTTCCTTTACTCAAGGTTTAATGGAGCTTGGTGCTCTGATTTGCCTCCCAAACGGGCAGCCAAAATGCCTTGATTGTCCGTTAAAGGAGTTTTGCGTGGCATATCTTGATGGCCTCACAGAAGAGATCCCGCTGAAATCGCCTAAAAAAGGGAGAAAAATCGAGGAACGCACGGTATTCATTTTGAAATGTAATGATAAGATTGCCCTGCAAAAACGCCCCTCTAAAGGCTTATTGGCCGGCCTTTGGGAATTTCCAAACATTTTAGGGAAAATGACTGCAGAGCAAGCAAAAGAGGCTTTTAACGGCTTTTCCGTTACCCCCCTTGCTCCTTCAAATCATATATTTACGCATATTGAATGGCAGATGATCGGTTATGAAATTGCGCTCCAAGAAGAGGCGGAAGGGTACCATTGGTTACCGGCCGAAGACATTCTAAGAGAAAAAGCAATCCCGAGTGCCTATCAAACTTATATCAATTATTTGAAACAAAACTGCTTTTAAGGAGATTAATTTATGAAACATTTTTTCAAGCTATTCGGCTCCCTGATGGCCGATCAGTTTATCGGCTGTATATCAGGATTTATGCTGGTTCTTTGCGTTGCTGCCTTTTTCAAAAATAGTCTTATGGGATTTTCGCTTGCATTTATAATTTCATTTGGTTTTTACGCCTATGTTACTTATAATTCAGCATTCAAAAGCGGTTTTCATGATTCTCATCGCGCCATAAAAGATGAAAATTATTCCGGATATCTATATATGGGCGCAGCTGCAGGTGCGCTTTCTGCAGCCCCGCTCATGATTCTCTATATAATTTATAAAGCGCTGAACGCCGGCATATTGGGCGTTTACTATATGGTAGCCAATATGTATTGGACATGGCCGATGATCAATATTTTCCCCAATCATCAGCCCTTGGTAATGCCTTTGGTGGCCATCCCCATCATCTTGATTCCATGGTTGGGATACATTGCAGGTTATAAAAACTTTCTTTTAACCGATTATTTTATGAAGCTCTATCAAAAATTCAATAACCAAAATAATCAATAACGATAAAACAGGGCTATATTCAAAGCCCTGTTTTTCATATTGCATTACGATAATTCATAGTTATTATAGAGGTGATAACTATGATTTCCCAAAGATTTAGAGGCGTTATATCGGTAATAGCAATCTGCGCTCTTTTTACGCTTGTATCATTAATAATTTCAAATCAAGGTCCATTAATGAATACCTCCGGCAATTCAATGCATTTCATTTTGGATGCAGGCCATGGTAACCCTGACGGTGGCACCGTGAGCGCAGATGGAACCAAAGAATCGGATCTGAATCTCGCAATCACTAATAAGATTTCCAAATCCCTATCTCAAAAAAATATTTCCAGTCTAATGACTCGAACCTCTGAGGAAAGTATTTATACAGAGGGGAAAACCATCCATGAGAAAAAAGTATCCGATATTCGCAACCGTATCGATATCGCCGACCAAACGCCGAATGTTCCTCTGGTCAGCATTCATATGAATAGTTACCCCGACCCTTCCGTATACGGAATTCAGGTATTTTACGGCAACGGAGATTTAGCAAAAAAAATAGCAACCGACCTTCAATCCGCCATCAACACCGACTTGCAACCAAACCATACCAAAGTGGCAAAACAAGTATCAAAAAATGTCTATCTATTTTCTCATATCAGCAACCCTGTAATTTTGATTGAATGTGGATTCTTAACAAACACGGAAGAATTAGCAAAACTGAAATCTGAAGAATATCAAATTCAGCTGGCAGAAATTATTGCGAAGGTTTTATCAGACCACAGTTGACTTTATATATCGAAAAGTGTAGAATAAAATAAAATAATTCATGAAGGCGGAAGAGATCATCATGGCCAAAACAAAGCAAGTATATATTTGTACCCAATGCGGCTATGAAAGCCCTAAATGGTATGGGCAATGCCCCAAGTGCAAAGAATGGAATTCCATGGAAGAGGAGATTGTGCAGCAATCCCCAAAAGGTATAGTAAGCGGTTCCAAAACCGTCTCAGTCAAAATGATCAATGAAATTGAGGGTGGAAATGAAGTGCGTTTTTCTACCGGTCTCAAAGAATTGGATCGTGTGCTCGGCGGGGGGTTGGTTTTAGGCTCTCTTACTTTGGTTGGCGGCGATCCGGGAATCGGAAAATCCACTCTTCTTCTGCAAATCTGCCGTTTTCTTGGTGAGAAGCGCTCCATCCTTTATGTATCGGGCGAGGAATCCATGAGCCAAATCAAATTAAGGGCAGATCGATTAAAGGTTAATTCCAATAACTTATATTTGGCTTGCGAAACCAACGTGGAATCTATCTTGAGCACCTGCCGCATTAATAATCCGGATATTTTAATTATCGATTCCATTCAGACGATGATGTGTGATCATGTATCCGGCACTCCGGGCAGCGTATCTCAAATCAAAGAAGCCACCGCAGCCTTCATGCATCTGGCAAAAGAAGAGGGGATCACTGTCTTTGTAATCGGCCATGTTACCAAAGAAGGAGCATTGGCAGGCCCAAAGGTTTTAGAGCATATGGTGGACACTGTTTTATATTTTGAAGGGGAGAAGAATCTCAATCATCGAATTCTCCGAACCGTAAAAAATCGTTTTGGGTCTACCAATGAAATCGGCGTGTTTGATATGCAAAATGACGGGCTCATAGAAGTAGACAACCCTTCAAAAATGTTTTTAGACGGGCGGCCCGAGGATGTCCCCGGCACTTGTGTAACCTGTATTTTAGAAGGGACACGTCCAGTCTTGGCGGAAATCCAAGCCCTTGTATCCAAAACTGCTTATCCGGTGCCGCGCAGAATGGCAAGCGGAATCGATTTTAATCGCATGGCCCTTCTGATTGCTGTGTTGGAAAAGCGTGCAAATCTTACCCTTTATAATCAGGATGCATATGTAAATGTGGTTGGTGGATTCAAAATTTTAGAAACCGCCGCAGACCTGGCTATTGTTCTTTCAATCGCCTCCGGTTTTTCCGATTTTGAAATGCCCGGAGATTTAATCGCAGTAGGGGAGATTGGCCTTTCCGGAGAGATCAGAGCAGTATCCTTTTTGGAAAAACGCATCAAAGAAGCGCAAAAGCTCGGCTTTAAGCGAATTCTGGTTCCTGCACGTAATAAATTGCTTCATGAAATCGAAGGAATCGAAATCATCAAAGTTTCATCTGTATCGCAAGCGATTTATAAGATTCGCAACTCAAAATAAATAAGGTGCTGAAACATTCGGTTTCAGCACCTTATTTTATCTTTTTTCTTCCAAATAAAGGGAAGCCTCCATATCAGCCGTTGCAAGTGCAAAGGCAAGAGGATACATCTCAAATGCCTTAGAGCAATTTCGAATATCCTTTTCCTCGGAGAATCCCATGTGATAGCGAATCGCAAAAGCCTCCTCGCGGCTAAGCCTCATAAATCCACCAATAATATACACGCTTTTCTCACCATGGCCATAGGGGAGGTTATCGTCGAATTCATAGTAGGGGACCTTTTCCCAAACGCCTGCATCGTTTTTAACGTTTCGCATGGAAGTTTTATATACATTAACCTTGCAAAGATCGTGAAGCAGAGCGACAATCGCAATAGATTCCTCACTATACTCATTTGAAAAAAGCTTTTTGGTATACGGTCTTGCGAGATACTCTTTCAAATTGTTGTATACATTGATACTATGCTCGCATAATCCGCCTGCATAATTACCGTGAAACCGCGTGCTGGCGGGCGCAGTAAAGAAATCCGATCCACTGCTCAGCAAATAATCAAGAAGCTCCGACGCTCCTTCACGTTTAATGTTATTGCGATAGATTTCACAAAATTTTTCTTTATGATCCACTTGCTTCTCCTTTTTCCGCCTTATCCTCAGCGGTTTTCCATATTTTTATCTTCCCGTTCTCATGAAGATTCTTTAAGATCACCACAGTGATCGGCACCAAGAACATTCCGAAAAATCCAAGTAATTTCAAGCCTACCCAGATGCAGAAGAGAGTTAAAATGGGGAGCATGCCTACATGGTCTCCGATGATTTTCGGCTCCAAAATCTGCCGTACCACTGTGATAACAATATACATACAAAGCAAAATCAAAGCCTGCCAAGGAGATCCGCTTAAAAGGCAAAACAGCGACCAAGGCAATAGCACAGTCCCAACACCGAGAATCGGCAAAATATCAACGATGGCAATCAAAAAGGCCAAGGGGAGGGCGGGCTCAAAGCCAAAGATAAGGAAAAAGATCAAGAGCTCCGCGAAGGTGATCACAATCAAAAGGGAATAGGAGCGCAAATATTTCCAGATGGTAGAAAAGAAATCATTTTTGATATCAAGAATCAGTGATTGATGCTTTCCGCTAAATTGATTCAGAATAAAGGTTTTAACAACAGGGAAGGAGGAGGACATAAAAATACTGGAAACAACCGTTACAATGACAAAAATCAATGCATTCGGGATATGCACTACCACGTTTCCCGCATAACCTAAGACAAGGCTCCCAAGAGAGCCGGTAACCAGTGATGAGTAGTCATAATTAGCGATATAATCGATCGCCTTATCTAAGACATCGTCCGGAAAGAAGGAAAGAAAGCCGGACCGCTCTTCCATAAAGCCCTGGACATATCCTACAACGGAATGAAGATAATCCGGAATATTGGAGATCAAGGCTTTGGTTTCGCCCCAAATCGAAGTGGAGACAATTCCTCCTAAAGTAACGACTACACCAAGCAACAGTAAAACGCTCAACGCGCTTGCCAGCCCGCGAGGAAAGCGCAGCTTATTCGATAACAATCGCACCAAAGGCTCTACTGCAAAAGCGGCAATAAGCGCTATAATAAACGGAACGACTGCTCCGAGAATATAACGAATCACAAAATATGCAAGCACCAAAAATGTCGCAATATAAGCGATATTGATCAAATAATGCAGTTTCTTATAATCTTTTGAATTCAGCAAAAACTCACAACCTTACCTTTGTTTTTTTACACATTATACCATCTGCAAAATGAAAAATAAAGGTTATTTTGAAAATTAATATTTAACTTGAAATATCCATATAAATATGCTATATTTGTATTTCGATGAACTACATTTGATCCCACAAGGAGGACATGACATTGCAAAAAGAGTATTATTTAATTGATAAAAGTGTGCTTCCCGAAATTTTTTCAAAGGTAATCGAAGCAAAAAGATTGCTTCAGACAGGGCAATGCAAAACGGTAAACGACGCGGCAAAAACAGTCCAAATCTCCAGAAGTGTATTCTATAAATATAAAGACAGCGTTCACGTTTTTGTTGAAAAGGATAAGCAAAATATCATAACAATCATTTTATATCTTTCTGACGAAATCGGATCATTATCCCGTGTATTAAATCTCATTTCATCGGTAGGCGCAAATATTTTAACCATCAATCAAAATGTGCCGATGAATGGGATCGCTCCCGTCTCTATTTCTTTTGTTACATCCGGCATGAATCTTCAGCTTGAGGAGCTATTTAGCCAAATGGAGCGGCTTAGCGGCGTCATCAGCGTAAAACCGGTAGCAAAAGAGCGCGGTTAATAATATAATAAACTGAATAATGTATTGAAAGCAAGGGATAAAACGGCTGTAAAACCAATACACCCGAAATATTTTCTTTTTCAATTTGATAGGAGGACAGAATGGGGCTGATTGTTCAAAAATTCGGCGGAACATCAGTGGCCGATCGAATCTGCCTCAATAATGTGGCCAATATTATTGCTCGAAGGGTTCGAGAGGGGAATTCGGTTATAACTGTAGTTTCCGCACAAGGAGATACCACTGATCAGTTGTTGGCAAAAGCCAAAGAAATTACCGATACCCCCGATCCGCGGGAATTGGACGCTTTGCTTTCAACCGGTGAACAAAGCTCATCAGCGCTTCTTGCTATTGCACTTAACCACATCGGTATACCGGCCATTTCATTAAATGCATCTCAAGCTGCAATTCTTTGTGATGACCAATACGGCAATGGTAATATCAAAATGATTTCCGAATATAAAATCCGCCAATATTTAGATCGCGGAGTTACAGTGGTTGTAGCAGGGTTCCAAGGAATCAATCGAGCGGGGGATATCGTAACCCTTGGGCGCGGAGGCTCAGATACTACTGCAGTAGCCATTGCAGCCGCGCTTCACGCAGATAGCTGCAGAATCTATAAAGATGTGGACGGGATCTATACCCATGATCCGAGAAAAAATCCTGCCGCCAAAAAATTAGAGCATATTTCTTATGATGATATGCTGAATTTATGTGATCAAGGTTCAGAGGTTCTGCAACGCCGCAGCGTTGAATTGGCGGCAGAGCATCATATTGAATTGCAGATTTTATCCAGTTTTCAACTCACCGGCGGTACAATAATCAGCGATTAACAAAAGTGGCCACACATTTTGTGGCCACCTTTGTTTAATGATAAAGCTCTTTTAATCGCTTTATTGCTTTTGTCTCAATGCGAGAGACATAGCTTCTGGATATCCCAAGCTTTTCCGCCACCTTTTTCTGCGTCATCGGTATGGTATTATAAAGACCATAACGCATAATTAAAATTCTCTTTTCGCGTTCCGGAATTTTTTCAATATATTGATACAGTTTGCGGCAATTGATTTTCAAATCTAATTCTTCCGCAAAATTCTCATCTTCATAGACAACGTCCATAAAGGTCAGAGAATTTCCTTCGCCGTCCGTATCAATCGGATCGCTGATGTTTACGTCATTCTGCCGTTTTCTTTGATTGCGAAAATACATCAATATTTCATTTTCTATGCATCTGGCGGCGTATGTAGCAAGACGAGCTCCTTTGCTTGGCTTAAAGGTTGTTACACCTTTAATTAATCCAATGGTACCGATGGAAATCAGATCATCCTGATCCTTGCTGGTTGCATAATACTTTTTAATGATATGAGCAACCAATCGTAAATTTCTCTCAATTAAAATGTTTCTGGCCTCAATATTACCTTGCTGAAAAAGCTTAAGATAGTGATTTTCCTCTTCCAGACTGAGCGGTTTTGGAAAATTTGCACCGCCGGATAGATATAGTATTAAAAACAAAGTATGATTCCAAAAGCTTTCAAATGGGATCAGCATATCATCAACTCCTTAAAAAATCATATGCAATTATCCGCTTGTCAGTTGACTTTTTCATAAAAAATTGTTAATATATAAAAAAACATAAAGGAATTCAAAAATGATTGAAATCAGAAAAGTAGAAGATCCTGCCATTGCAAAGAAAATTTGCGCAACCCATGGCATTGATTATCAAGAAAATCATCGTGTTATTGCTACCTTAGAAGGAGAAAATATCCTTCATTCTGCGGTATTTTCCTATAAAAACAGCGAGGGAAATATCTATGGAATAGATGGATTCGAAGGTGATATCCTGCTATTAGATGGATTATGCAGGGCAATTCTTAATATCATGGACATTCAAGGTGTAAAGGTTGTTTACTTGCCATTGAAATATAAAAAATTGGCTTCATATGTAGGTTTTTCAAAAGACGATGACCATTATAAATTAAATTTAGAAGGCTTTTTCAGTTGCAGTTGCAGTAGTAAAAAGGGGAGAGATGACCAATGAGCTTAAAGGATAAAAGATTATTTTTATTAGATATGGACGGAACCATCTATTTAGATAATGATCTTTTTGATGGTACACTGGATTTTTTAGAGCATGTAAAGAATATTGGCGGTAAGGCAATGTATTTAACCAATAATAGCTCTAAAAGTGTTGTAAAATACATTGAAAAGCTTGGCTCTATGGGGATTAAAGCCGAAAAGGATGAATTTACAACCTCCGCACAAGCGACAGCGCTATACTTAAAGAAAACCCATCTGGATGATCTGTTATATGTATTCGGGACTAAAGCATTAAAAGACGAATTAAATCAATTCGGCCTTAAAATCACCGATAAACTCAGCGATGATATTGCATGCCTGGTTATGGGATTCGATACCGAGCTGACTTTCCAAAAGCTGGAAGATGCTTGTATATTACTCAATCGTGGTGTTGATTATATTGCCACGAATCCCGATTGGGTTTGCCCCACATGGTATGGATCTGTCCCTGATTGCGGCTCTGTAGCATCCATGCTTTATAATGCAACAAAGCGGAAGCCTAAATTTATCGGCAAGCCGGAACCTACCATGATTGAGCTTGCAATTGAGCAAACCGGCTTTAAGAAAGAAGAAGCCATTATATTAGGTGATCGTTTATATACCGATATTGCAAGCGGAAGTAATGCGGGAATTGATACCGCGTTGATGCTGAGCGGCGAATCCACAATGGAAGATGTAGAAAACTTTGATGGTAAAAAACCCACCTATATTTTTGAGAATATACGCAAATTCCACGATGCAATCAAATAAACCAAGAAACGGCGCAATCAGCGCCGTTTCTTGGTTTTCAAGGCAATTTATCTAATTTCTCTCCCCTCAACTGCACAAAATCTTCATTTTGTGCAGTTGACAATATAGGAAAAGTCTGCTATAATATAATTAATTTGATTCTGCCCCCTATGGTAATTTTGATAGAAACAGGAGTTCTTTAATGATCAATTATGATGCGCTTCCTAAAACAATTAAAGATTTTATCTTTTATTTAGAGATTGTATTAGGAAAATCAAAATCAACCACCTATGAATATACACTTGATATTCAAAACTTTTTCCGTTACCTAAAATATAAAAAAGATAATCTTCCTAAAAACACTCCCTTACATGAAGTGCCTATTTTTGATATTGAACTCCCCTTTGTTGCTTCTATCACAACAGCTGATATCTATGATTATCTATATTACTGCCGCGAGGTTCGCAAGAATGGCCCTCGTAGTGTTGCACGCAAAATGGCAACGCTGCGTACCTATTTTAAGTATATGACCATTAAAACCCATCAGCTCGAATCAAATCCAATGGAAAAGATCGAAACCCCCTCCCCCAGAAAAAACCTCCCCAAGCATCTGACCTTGGAAGAGAGTGCGGAATTACTGCAATCTATTCGCCACAGTCGAAGAGATTTTGCTATTATTACAATCTTTTTGAATTGCGGCCTGCGGCTTGCAGAGCTGGTATCGTTAAATATAAAAGATGTATCCAATGAATTTGTCGTAGTAACCGGTAAAGGCAATAAACAACGCACCATTTACCTAAATGACGCTTGCCGCACTGCAATAAATGATTATGTAAACCACGAACGGCCCAAAGAAGGAATTCAAGATCCGGAGGCTCTTTTTATCAGCAGAAATCGGCGGCGAATTTCTCGAAGAGCCGTCCAAAATATCGTAGAAAAATATCTTACCTTAGCAGGACTGGGCGGGCAACATTTATCTACCCATAAATTGCGCCATACCGCTGCAACACTGATGCATCGATATGGCGAGGTTGATATTCGAGTGCTGCAGGATGTATTAGGCCATGAAAATTTAAGCACAACCCAAATCTATGTGCATGTTGATAGCGAGCAAATCAAAAATGCATCCATGCAAAATCCGCTTTCAAAGATAAAGAGAAAAACAATTCCTAATGAGGAATAAAAAATGTGGGCTTTGGGGTTCCCTTCGCCCACATTTTTTATAGAATTATAAGTTCTTTAGGACTATGAGTCAAGTTCACGCAACCGGTGTCGGTTACCACAACCATATCCTCAATCCGCACTCCGAATTTTCCCTCAAGATAAATTCCGGGCTCAACTGTCAGGACCATGCCGGGTTTCAAAACGCTCTCATCCGAAGTATTAAAACTGGGCGATTCGTGAACATCAATTCCAACACTATGGCCAAGACCATGGCCAAAACAGCCTGAATATCCCGCGTTATAAATCAGAGATCTCGCAATATCATCAATATCCTTACAGACCTTCCCCGCTTTTATCGCATTAATTGCTGCAAGTTGAGCATCCAATACCGTATTATAAACCATTCGTTGCTCATCGCTGACATTTCCAATCGCGACAGTACGAGTCATATCAGAGCGATAACCCTCAATCACAGCGCCGAAGTCCATGGTAAGAAAATCCCCTTTTTCAAGGATCTTATCAGATGGTGATCCATGGGGTGAGGAAGAGTTTTTACCACCCAATACAATAAAATTGAATGAAACTCCTTCACTTCCCTGCCAGCGCAGATAAAATTCCATATCCAGCATCACCTCGCGCTCAGTTCTTCCCGCTTCAATTCGCTCCAAAATATAGCGAAATGTATCGTCGGTGATTTTTTGCGCTCTTTTGATGCAATCTATTTCAGCATCCGATTTAATACTTCTCAGCGATCGAATGACGCGTTCAATGCGATTATCAGTAGAGAAATCAACTTCCTTCGCGTAGCCGGCATAGCGCATCATCCCATCAATACTCATGGACCCTGTTTCAACATAAATACGCTTAATTTCACTTGTTCTTATCAATTCGTTGAATATAGCATTAACATTACTTTGAGAAAGATGAACATTGCAGCTTTTTACATGATTTTTTGCTCTCTCAAAATACCGAAAATCTATTACAAAATCTGCTCGCTCCTTTGCGACTAATATAAAACCGGCAGAAGAGCGAAAACCGGTAAAATAAAAGCGATTGGATCCCGATGTTATCAGCATTGCCTCCCCTTTTTCGAGGCTTTCCTGAAGCTTTTGAATACGGTAGTTGTACATTCGATTCCCTCACAATTCAAAAATTATACTTAGATTATATCATCATAAAATAGACGGGTCAATCTGATTTTTCACTAAAAATCATTTGGAATCAACTGACGGTTGATAGAAAAGTAAATAGTTTCAAGAATTTACTTTATAGTTGAACTAATCTATGTTAAAATAATAGCATAAAATAAAAATGAGGTTCAAAAAATGGAAAAATTTCGCTCACAAGCCATCAAGGAATTGCGGATTCAAAACAAAATTTCTCAAAAGACCCTCAGCGAAAATCTGGGCATTAGCAACAGAGCGGTATCAAAATGGGAAAACGGTCTATCCCAGCCTTCTGCGAAGCATATTTATTGCTTATCCAAGATTTTCAATGTGCCAATGGACTATTTTTACGAAAAGCCCAAAAATAAATCGGTAAATAAGGCACCCAAAGGTATGACTTCCATTACCGAAATCTATAAAATCGGCCGAGGCCCTTCCAGCTCCCATACCATTGGACCTGAAAAAGCATGTAAAATCTTCAAAGAAAATAACCATGCGGCCAATTTGTTTAAGGTGATTTTATATGGTTCACTTGCAAAGACAGGGAAAGGCCATGGGACAGATACTGTAATCAAAAAAACTTTTTCGCCTATCACTTGTGATATTGAATTTAATTTTGTAGATGCGGATCTCCCCCACCCCAATACAATGCAGTTGATTGCATATAAAAATGATTTAGAAATCGATCGTATCCGGGTATTTAGCGTTGGCGGCGGCAACATTGTATTTGAAAACGCCACTGTTGCTCCTTCCAAAATCATCTATCAGCATAATAAATTCACCGATATTGCTGCCTATTGCAAAGATAAAAGGATCAAGCTTTGGGAATATGTAGAGGCCAATGAAGGCGATACTTGCAGAAGGTACTTAAGAAAAGCCTGGTCCATGATGAAAGAATCAATCGAAACCGGCCTTGAGAGTGATGGAACCCTTCCCGGTGGCCTTGAACTGCAGAAAAAAGCAAAAACCCTTTATAATAGCCAGCATATCGATGAATCCCCCGAAACACGGGAAAACAGAATTGTCTGCTCCTATGCATTTGCGGTTAGTGAGCAAAACGCTTCGGGGGAGACAATTGTAACCGCGCCAACCTGCGGTGCTGCGGGTGTCCTCCCCGCCGTCTTATACTATCAGCAGCAAAAAAATAATTTCAGCGATGATCAGATCATCCACGCATTAATGACAGCCGGTCTCATCGGAAATCTCATCAAAACCAATGCTTCCATTTCCGGTGCTGAATGCGGATGCCAGGCAGAAATCGGAAGCGCTTGTGCAATGGCCGCCGCAGCCCTTGCCGAACTTTTTGGGCTGAGTATCGATAAAATCGAATACGCAGCTGAAATCGCAATTGAGCACCATTTAGGGCTTACGTGTGATCCCATTTGCGGGTTGGTGCAAATCCCATGCATTGAAAGAAATGCAGTGGCCGCTATGCGAGCCATTAATGCAGTGAACCTTTCCAGCTTCCTATGGAGCACCAGAAAAATCTCTTTGGATAACGTAATTCAAACCATGAAAGAGACAGGCCATGATCTTTCTTCCCCTTATAAAGAAACTTCAGAAGCAGGATTGGCCAAGATCAAAATCTAATCAAAAAATAAGAAATAGGGAGACACTTTGTAAAGAAGTGTCTCCCTGCTTCTTATTCTCGCTTTGATTGAAAATAAATCAATGCGGAGCATTGGATGTAATCCGCAACTTGTTGCGGTTTGTAATTATTTTCGCAAGAAAATAGATGTAATCAATTCGAAGGAAGAAACATACAAGTCTTACGACTTGATGACATACCGTTTGCAAAGCATACGGATTACATACGCCTATCGGCGATTACATACCAATCCTTCGGATTGGATAAAAATAAAGCACTTCCAAAGAAGTCCTTTATTTTTTGGGTGTTTTGAACTTAATGACACGAATGAAATGTGCCTGAAAAACCGTAGATTTCATTGTAGTATTACAAATTTAATAGTTTTATATCAAATCTTCCATTTTGCTTAAAGTAACCCAAATTAAATATTTCGCCGTTGTGCTTTTTATTCCATAATTCTGCAACAGTTTTTAATTCTTCAGCAGTTATAAGCAGTATTTGTGTGTCATTATTTAAGGAATAATCGACACATTCCTGAACACTTTGAGCCGTGAAGTCGGGTGCAATTACCATAAATACCACAACATCTTTATCAGACGTTTTAATGTACCTATCAAACTGCTGAATATGGTCTTTAAGATTAACGGGGGTTTCTTTTGATTTATTATCCCACATTATGTATTTGTCTTTGAAGGATAATTTGCCATCGGGATGTTCCGTTCCAGTCAATGTCAACGGCTTGTTCATTAACATCTTTTCAAATATATAATTAGTAGCATCTTCAAAATAATGCTCACATTGTAAATCTTTTTCTATAACATTATTCGAACGTAAGAATTTCAAATCCCGTCTTGCCAACTCACTGTACACAGAAACATATTTTTCTCTTGTATCTTCTGTCTTTAGTTCAATACGGCGTATTGAATCATAATATTCTAATATTCTTTCGATCAAAGCCTTTTTTGCACCAGATACACTTAAACCTAAATCTCCACACCAAGCAGAAAGTTCTTCTACATTCATTCCATCATATGCAGAAAAACCACCAATCAAATTAGAAGGCTGTATTGATTTCAAGATAATAGCCTTTAATTCATTAACAGTAGGGTTGTTTGATATTTCAATATTTGCTTTCTCATAATGCTTACTTGCTTTTGACACTATATCAATAAGATACTGTTTTTTAGTTTTCTTGACAACATATTCAACTAACTTTTCATACCCATAAGAGCGAATTTCAATATTATAATATTTGCGAATTTCGCACGCTACATCATCAGGTATCATATCGCACAGAACACCATCTGAATTTTTTACACACACAAGCAAACCTTTGGACTGCAATATTTTTCTTGCAGAATCAATATCATCAAATGTATGTAGCATATTCTCAAGATTTGGAAATCTACCGGATTTAGCTTCCAAAATTTGCTGCTCTCTAATAGTAATTGAGAGATACTTTCTTAAGAACTCCAATAAATTCTTTTCATCAATTGAAATATCATCATTAAGTGCCCAAGCAGTATCAAGCATATGCTTAAACAAAGCTAAATCTTTCGAGATTTTACCCATATCAAAGTTATTAGATTCATCAATAATTGTCTTCTCATAATTAAGTATCGCTGAATCCGTTTCTTTGCAAGAAGAAATAAAATCATCTTGATCAAGTAAATAATCTCGCAACAAAATAGGGGCAATTATTCTTACTGCCCTATTACCATCAAGCTTCAATTCTTCCAAACGGTTAGATATGTTTTCGTAAGATGTATATTGTTTTGCGGTTTTAATTAGAAATTCTTTAATCTCATCTAACTCTAACCGTCTATAATCAGCAACATAAGCCGATGCTATTCTTTTAGCTATTGTTATATTAGGTATCTGTTCAACAAACTTGATAAATTCCATAATATTCCACCTCAAAATAATTTTAGCACAAAAAATTCATTTTGTCAAAAATAAGGAAAATTTCTGCAAAGCTACATTTTTTCTTTTAAAGTTTTACAACTAGAAATCAAAACTCGTCTTATACGGCCACAAAGGTTTCTATTCGTTTTATACGTATCTTCATCAATAGCGTTTGTATTAAATAGAAGTTGCAACCAACCTTCCGTTTCACTACATTCTTTTAGTGCAATTTCAAATTTAGAAAGCATATCTGCCCTACTCTGTCCGTAGTTGGCTTCACGGATATTCGCATAAACACTACTTGAACTTTTGCGAATTTGGAAAAGTGAGTTTGACGGTGCTTTAATAGTTTGAGAGAGCAATTCTATATCAGTTGCTAATTGTTCTGAATAAACAAGCAAATAATTCTTGGGCATAATCTCACTTCCTTTACAACGATTATACTATAAGGCTCAAATAAAATCAACGGCTTGCCGTTGTATATCATCAATTCCGCAGGAATTGCATATCATCAACTTCGCAAGAAGTTGTATATCATCATTGCGAAAGTATTTTTGATACACACCTACGGTGTGATGAGATGCGCCGCACTCGTGCGGCAATGATATACACGACTGCGTCGTGATGATATACCATTGCTTTCGCAATGGATAAAAAAACACTCGTTCAAGAGAACGAGTGTTTTTTGGAGGTGCCAATCGGATTTGAACCGATGAATAAAGGTTTTGCAGACCTTTGCCTTACCACTTGGCTATGGCACCAAATATTAAGAAAAGGAATATATAAAATATTCCTTTTCTTAAACTTTATGGTGCCTCCGGGCGGAATCGAACCACCGACACGGGGATTTTCAGTCCCCTGCTCTACCTACTGAGCTACAGAGGCATCAATTGGCGACCCGGATGGGGCTCGAACCCACGACCTCTAGCGTGACAGGCTAGCGTTCTAACCAACTGAACTACCGGGCCAATTAATGCTGCACATTCTTGCTGCAACGATAGATATTTTACAACATCTATTATGAAAAGTCAAGAGTTTTTATAATAAAAATATATTTATTTTTTCACAGCATCAAAGAGCAGTTTTTTCATCTCATCTACATCAAAAGAATACTTTTTATCGCAAAAATGGCAGCAAATCTCAATGGGGTTCCCCTCTTCAATAATAGATGCCAATTCTTTTTTGCCAAGACTGATCAAAACCTTTTCTGTACGGTCCTTGGAGCAATTGCAATAATATTCAGCGTTCCATTCTTCTGTAACATGAAATGGGATTCCTTCAAACAGTGCTTCTGCAATCTTCAGATTAGAAGTATGCTCAAACATTGAAGATACATTCTTTACCTTTTCAAGGGACTTTTCCAGCCGCTCAACTACTTCATCATCATAGCCCGGCAAAAGCTGCAATAGAAAGCCGCCGGCAGATTTTACCGAATAATCCCGATCCACCAAAACGCCAAGTGCGCATACAGTGGGCGTCTGCTCGCTGGTAGCATAATAGTTTGTTATATCTTCTGCAATCTCGCCGCTGATCAATTGTGTACGGCTGACATAAGGTTCTCCCTCTCCGTTATCACGAAGCACGGTGAGATAACCATTTCCTACCGCACCGCTGACATCCAGCTTTCCATTCGCCTTCAACGGTATATCAACAATGGGGCATCCGGCATAGCCCTTTACACAGCCGGTATGATCCGCTGTCGCAAGAAGTGTGCGCACAGGGCCATCACCTTCAATCTGCAAGGTTAAAAGATCGCCTGCGCTTTTTAAGGTCTTCCCCATGATGGAGGCTGCAGTGAGTAATCGGCCAAGGCCGGCTGTAACCACAGGTGCTGTCTTATGATAATCAAAAGCCTGCTGCACAAGCTCTTTAGAATTCAAAAAATAGCCCCGTACCAATCCATCATCGGACAATACAGATAATGCAGGGTTTTTCATTCAACATTTCCCTTTCTGACTCTCGCTACAAATGTCAAGCGCTCACTTTTCTCCTTGGGATCTTGATTCGTATATCCATCTCTGAGCTCCAAAAGATCGAATTGATATTTTGCTAAAAGCGTCTTGATCTCTTCAATAGAGTAATAGCATTGCTTCTGCTCTTCATCAGTGCGGATATAGCAATCCCCATCTCTTTCGAAAAAGCTTAGCGCATGGTCGCAAATTTTCCCATCAAAATTGCTTCTCCAGCAGAAGAATACATTTTCATCCTCATAAACATCGCAATTATTATTCAAAATCTCTTGATATTTATAAAGAGAATTGACATCAAAAATAAGCAAGCCATCAGGATTCAGATAATTCCGATACCAATAAAAAAGACGATCAAGATCTTTTTTATCAGTAATATAATTTATGGTATCTAAAGTGGAGATAATGGCGTCAACGGTCCCATAAAGTTCAAACTCCGGCAGTTGCTGACATAAAAACAAAGCGCGGTTTCCATGATCCATGGAATCGCGCTTTATGAGCGCTTCATTCAGCATCTCAAAGCTACCATCTATTCCGATCATATCGAAGCCTTTTTGAAGCAATGCAAGGGTTACATTCCCGCTTCCGCAACCAATATCGCAGATTAATGAGGGATCCTTCCCATACGCCTGCAGTTTATCACAAATAAACTCGACCATTTGCTCATAATCAGCTCCGACAAACCGATCATAGTATGCCGCAAGGGTGGTATAACCTTCCATTATTTTTCTCCGTCAATACGAGGAAAAACTGTTGCATATCCATCAGAACCATAATTTAAGCTCCGCTTTACACGGCTGATGGTAGCAGTTGACGCTCCGGTAGAATCAACGATCTCCTGATAAGATGCACCTTTAGAAAGCTTATAGGCTACCTCAAAACGTTGAGCCATCGCCTTGAATTCAGCGACAGTACAAAGATCTTCAAAAAAATCGTAGCATTCATCAATTGAGCGAAGCGCTAAAATCGCTTGAAACAGATGATCACTATTGGAATCTTTCAATTTATTGTTCATTTTATTCCTCCAATATTTAATATGGCACTATTTTAACACATTAAAGAGCGAAAGTCAATAAAATATCCGGTGTTTTTACACACCGGATACTAAATCAGCGCACATAATCGAATTCAAAATCATCAATCCGAACAGGATCTCCTTCTTGAATTCCCATTTCTTCAAGTTTTTTAATAATACCATTGCTCTGCAAAACTCTTTGGAAGAAATTCAGTGATTCATAATCATCAAAATGGATTGTTTCAAGGATCTTAAAGAGCCACTCGGCGCTGACAACATAGACGCCATTTTCTTTTTCAACTGTAAAGCCCTTATCCTTTACATCTATTTCAACAGGTTTTACATATTCACTCTCAAAAATCTTGGTTTTAGGCAGTGTTTCAAGCAATTCACCGGTATGAGCAAGGAGCGGCTCAAGCCCTTCGCGAGTGGCTGCGGAGATACAGAATACCGGATAGCCCTGCTTTTCAACATGAGCCACAAACTGCTCCTTGATCTTCTCATCATAGACTGCGTCGCATTTATTGGCCACTACAATTTGAGGAAGTGATGCCAATACGGGAGAATAGCTTTTGAGCTCTTGGTTGATGGTTTCAAAATCATCAATGGGATTTCTCCCCTCACTGCCGGCTACATCAACAATATGGAGCAACATTCTGCAACGCTCAACATGACGCAAAAAGGCGGTGCCAAGCCCTGCACCCTCTGCAGCACCTTCAATGATGCCGGGGATATCCGCAATTACATACCCATTTCCATAATGGTCCACCACTCCTAAATTGGGCGTCATGGTGGTAAAATGATAATTCGCAATTTTCGGACGAGCCGAGGATACCACAGATAAGAAGGTTGATTTGCCTACATTGGGATAGCCAACCAAACCCACATCAGCAATCAATTTTAATTCCAATTGAATATGATATTCCTCTCCGGGCTGACCGGGCTTTGAAAAGCGCGGAATTTGGCGGGTTGATGAAGCAAAATGCTGATTTCCCCAGCCTCCTCTGCCGCCATGAGCGGCAATATACGGCTTATCATCCGATAAATCCTTCATTAAAAGACCGGTCTCCGCATCCTTAATCAATGTGCCGAAAGGAACCTTAATGATCAAATCAGGGGCGCCTGCGCCGGTGCATTTATTGGTACCGCCGTTTTTACCGTTTTCAGCCACATATTTCCGCTTATAACGAAAATCCATCAAAGTATTCAAATTGCGGTCTGCCTGAAAGACGATATTGCCGCCCTTGCCGCCGTCGCCTCCATCAGGACCACCGGCATTTACATATTTTTCACGATGGAATGCCACCGCTCCATCTCCGCCTTTACCGGCTTTGATCCATATTTTAGCCACATCTACAAACATTGATGTCCCTCCTTTCGGATTCCATAAAAAAATCCCGGATAGCATCCGGGATTTTTAGGTTTTACTCAGCAGCGTATACAGAAACTTTCTTTCTGTCGCGACCAACGCGCTCAAACTTCACTTTGCCATCGATTAAAGCAAAGAGAGTATCATCAGAACCACGGCCGACATTGTTGCCGGGATGGATCTTAGTCCCGCGCTGGGTAACCAATACGTTACCGGCCAGAACAAACTGACCGTCTGCTCTCTTCACACCAAGACGCTTAGACTCGGAATCACGGCCGTTCTTGGTAGAACCCATTCCCTTTTTATGAGCAAAAAATTGAATATTGAGTACCATTATTTACACCTCCATAATTTCAAGGTTAAAATACATTGCATATTGATCTGCAATGCTCTCTGCCAGCATAACCAAAACCTCGATATGCTTTGAAAAGCCAAGGCTTTGCTTTTTGCTGATACATCGAATCAAAGGAATCTCTTCATTACTTTCGATTGCAAGCGCCTCACCATCAATCGACTCTCCGCACTGAATACAATACTGCACTGCGGTAGAAATTGCCGCGCACACAATATCGCTTCCTGCTTCACTATAGCCGCTATGGCCGCTACACTCAAAACCGATAAAAAGATCTTTTTTTCGATAGACCCGAAGCGTTGTCATTTATGCTTCTTCTTTAGCTTCTTCCTTAGATGCGGTAGGATTGATGGAAGAAATCTGGATCTTAGTATAGGGTTGTCTATGACCCTGTTTTCTGCGGTAGTTCTTCTTGGGCTTCATCTTATAAACGATGATCTTCTTTTCCTTACCGCTTTTAATAACGGTAGCCTCAACGGTTGCACCCTTTACATAAGGCTTACCGATCTTCAGCTTTTTGCCCTCACCAACACTAACAACTTTGTCGAAGGTTACGACACTTTCGTTTTCTGCATCCAATTTCTCGATGAAGAGAGTATCGCCCTCCTGCACTTTGTATTGCTTACCGCCGGTTTCAAAAATTGCGTACATTACAAAGCACACCTCACTTTCTTTAAGAAAACTCGCTACGGCAGGCAGGTTTCCCTTTTAACCTGACATATGCGGCTAAAGGTGATTATAACATATAGAAATTCAGATGTCAATCATTATTTCTATTGTTTTCAAGAATTTCTTTTGCACTGCGAAGAAGGGTTTCGCTCAATTCTTCCCCGCCCATAATTCTGGCAATTTCCTCCGCTCTTTCCGAATCAGAAAGCAGATGAACGGTAGAGCATACTCTGCCTTTCTCCTCTTTCTTCATCACTTTCATATGGTGATCGCCTCGAGAGGCAATCTGCGCAAGATGGGTAACGCAAAACACCTGCCGTTCTTTGGCGCCGGCGCTCAGTTTCTTGCCGATTTTATCTGCAGTTGCACCAGATACACCGGTATCGATTTCATCATAAATTACCGTATCAATTCCTTTGTTTAATACTGCCTTCAAAGAAAGCATAATACGGGATAATTCACCGCCGGAAGCGACTTTTGAGAGGGGCTTCAGTTCTTCGCCGGCATTGGATGAAAGATAAAAAGCAACATCATCCTTTCCATCTGCACGATAGCGAACCCCGCCACGCTCATTAAGACGCGTAACTACAGGGATCGAAAAACGAACGCCCGGCATATCCAAATAGCACAACTCTTCTGCCAATCTTTTTTCGAGTTTTTTCGCACCGGCAATTCGCTTAAGAGATAAACTTTCTGCCGATTTTTCCAGCTTCTCTTTTGCGGCAGTAAACTCTTGCTCTGCTTGCTCCAATCGTTCTCCGCTGCGATCAAGCGCATCAAGTTCACCAATATAGCGCTCAAGGTGGTTTATTACATCCTGATCTGTTGGTCCAAATTCTTTTTTGATCGCCTCAATCTCATCAAGACGCTTTTCAATCTCTTCGGGATCCATTCGATCAGATAAATATTCATTAAACCGCTTGCCAAGCTCTGCCCCTAAATCATCAAGCTCATTTGCCAGATGAGCAAGCCTTGCCGCAAGCTCTTTGCCATCGGCCAAACAATTCTCAAGGGGCAGCATTGCATCCAATGCTGTTCGCACTAATTGAGCAGCATTCATTTCCCCATCATAAACGGCCACAGAAGCCACATTGAAGCCTTCGATGATCTCTTCATTCTGGATCAAGTTTTTACGTTTATTAAGTAGCTGCTCATGCTCCCCTATTTTTAGATCACATGCATTCAATTTAGCGATACATTCGGTAAGATAAGCACGCCTTGTCTCTTTTTCCTGCTCCTGCAGCTTCAGTTGCGCTAAGCGATCCCGCTTTTCCCGAACCGTTTGGTAAAGAGAGGCATATTTTTCTCTTTCTTCATCCAAGCAACTAAATTCATCTAAATACGATAAGTGCCGTTTGCTATCTAAAAGCAAAACGCCGTCATGCTGGCCATGAATATTAATTAAGTGCTGCCCAAGCTCCTTTAACAAACTAACTGTTACACTTACGCCATTGATCCGAGAATTATTCTTCCCATCCCGCCCGATTTTGCGATAGATGGCCACATTTCCTTCCTCATCCGGCTGAAGCCCATTTTCATCCAGAAGGGCCAGTGCTTCCGAAGACAGTGCGCAAAAGCATGCGCTTACGGCCGCATCATTCTCGCCGCTCCGGATCAAATCCTTTGAAGCCTTATTTCCCAAAAGAAGCATAATGGAATCGATAATGATGCTCTTTCCCGCCCCTGTTTCACCCGTAAAGACAGTTAAGCCTTTATCAAATTCCAAATCCAGCCGATCAATGATTGCGATGTTTTCAATATGCAATGCAGTTAACATGGATTTCTCCTATTCCTTAATGGATAAAATTTGCTCTTTAACCTTAGCGGCAAAATCATTATCCACGGTACAAATAAAAATCGTATCGTCGCCCGCAATAGAGCCGGCAACTCCTTGAAAATGCAGATTGTCAATGGCCGCACAAACAGCACCTGCCATACCTGCATAGCATTTCACAATCACAAAGTTTTGAGCATTTTTAACCTCAATAATCCCATTGATCAAGATTGTATTTGCATGGGATGCGATTGGTTGGGGCGCTGCCCCGCCCGAAGGTCTGACATAGCGTGGGCTTTGGCCGTCAGATGCCTTACGAAGACCCAGAGCTTTAATATCTCTCGATACCGTTGCCTGCGTTACATTCCAGCCCTGCTCCTGCAAAAGCATTACCAGCATTTCTTGGGTATAAACCGCCTGCTCTTCAATAATTTTCAAGATTGCATCTCGCCTTAAATTCTTCATGTCATCCTCCGGCTGATTTTTTCGTTGAGCACCTTATAAAAACTTTTATTATGAAGCTTAATCAATTTTAACGGGGTCTCATGACGGGTAACGCACACTAAATCCCCCTCATTAATATCCGAAAGCTCTGCGCCATCGCATTCCAGCATCGCATGAATCGCGGATGCATTGCTTACTTTTGTATAGATCATGTCATTCTTCGCGCTAAAGACCAAAGAACGTGCACTTAAAGTATGAGGACAAATCGGCGTTACAACAATATTGGAAGAGCGAGGCTCTAAAATCGGCCCGCCGGCGCTGAGTGAATAGGCAGTAGATCCGGTGGCAGTGGCGATAATAAAACCATCGCAAAAATAATCAATCAGATCCCCTTCTTGATTTGCTACAACAATTTGAGCAGGCTTGCCATTGCGGCTTCTGATCACCGCATCATTCAATGCAACCCCTTCCGCAATACTCTTGCCATTCCGAAGGATATTGACATCCAGCATCATACGCTCGGTACATTCATAGCCGTTCAATAAAATACGCGGAAGCTCATCGATTTCATCTCGCTCCAATTCCGCTAAAAAGCCAAGATGCCCCAAATTGATTCCCAAAAGAGGGACATCATATTGATTTGCATAAGAAGCGGCGCGCAATAAAGTACCGTCTCCACCAAGGGTTAGCACCAATTCTGCATCCTTAAAACATTCTTCTATCGTGCAAAACGATGTCTTTTCATCTTCGATATAATCACAGCAAGACACACTGTATGTAAACCCCGCTTGGTCTAAAAGATCGGTAACCTTGTTGAGATAAATCAATTGTGGATCTTTGATTGGATTAAAAATAACACCAATTTTACTCATAGCTTTCCTCCGAAAAAACCGCCGATTCAATCGCAGTTGAGATCATAATTGAGGGTTCATCTGTTTTCTTCAAATATAATAAATACTCTCGATTGCCCTTTTCGCCCGCAAGGCCACTAAAGGAAATTCCCTTTACACACAAACCGAGATTTTCCGCATATGACGCAACATCTTTAAGCACTTGACGGTGGATTTTAAGATCAAAGACAACTCCATTTTTATTGAGCGCCTTCTTTCCCGCCTCAAATTGAGGCTTTACTAAGACAATTGCCTCCCCCTCAAGGACGAGAGTGTCATATATTGCAGGCAAGACCGCTTTAATGGATATAAAAGAAAGATCAGCGGTAATTCCATAAATAGGCTCCGGAAAATCATCTGCTTGCAGATAACGCGCATTGGTATGCTCGCGATTGATAATGCGCTCTTCATTGAGCAAAGAGGAATGAAGCTGGGCTGTACCGATATCAACGGCATATATTTTAGCTGCACCATGCTCCAGAAGCACTTGGCAAAACCCACCGGTAGAGGCGCCAAAATCTGCCACTACCCTTCCGCTCCAATCAGGTTTGAAGATTTTTATCCCATGAAGTAATTTTTGAGCTGAGCGCGCAACATATGATACCGAATCCTTTACTCTGGCAATCATTGCATGATCATCTACAATAAGGGATGGCTTTTCTGCAATCTTACCATTCACAGAAAACTCTTGGTTCTTAATCGCTTGAGCCGCTTTATTTCGGCTTTCAAAAAAGCCTTCAGATACCAGGTACTGATCCAGCCTCATTTATTGTTCTCCATATTAATGATCATCTTTGCAATATTTTCTCCGTCAAGACCGCATTCCTTCAATAGATCAGCAGGTTTTCCTGCTTTTAAGAAAGCATTTTCAATTCCAAAGTTTCGATATAATCCATTATAACCGAGGTTCATCAAGCGATTTCCAAGATATTGGCCGACTCCGCCGCGGGTATAGCATTCTTCCACCAAAAGAATTCGTTTATAGTCCATTAGCTTTGAGATTACCTGCTGATCGATAGGTGCAATTCGATTTAATTTCAAGAATGATACGGGCCGATTGGCAATGCGAATCCCCTGCAAGCAGGCTACAACCTGCCGCCCATAGGACACAACGCAAAGTTCCTTTGATTCTCCCATCCACTCGACATCTGCCTCATGATCATCAAACGGCAAAACCATATCATGCTCAAAGCCCCGAGGATAACGAATTGCAGATATCCCGCTATCCTTCGCCAAGCACTTTTTCAGCAAAGCGCGTAATTCATCATAGGAAGTAGGAGCATAAATTGAAATCCCCGGAATCGGCAAAAGCATCGGAATATCAAAAAGCCCTTGATGGGTCTCACCATCTTCCCCTACAATACCGGCTCGATCAATGCAAATTACGGCAGAATTTCCCTGCAATGCAATATCATGAATTACTTGATCAAAGCCACGTTGCAAAAAGGAGGAATAGACGGCAAATACAGGCTTCATGCCATTTTTCGCAAGTCCGCCGGCGAAGGTCAGCGCATGTTGCTCTGCAATTCCGACATCAAAAAACCGATCGGGAAATTCCTCAGAGAATCGAGTGAGCCCGCAACCTGCCCCCATTGCAGCAGTAATCGCGCAGATCCGCGCATCTTCTTTGGCAATTTTACAGAGCATATCTCCGAATACATCAGAAAAATCAGGCTTAACCTTATTTCCATGCTCCCCTGTTTCTACAACAAAGGAGCTGATGCCATGAAAATCCGAAGGCTGATTCTCGGCATATAAATATCCTTTTCCTTTTATTGTCTTAGCATGGACAAGGCAGGGCTTCTTCAAGTCCTTTGCTCTTTGCAGCACGCGCTCAAGCTGCTGCTGATTATGGCCATCAACAGGCCCCAGATAATAAAAGCCCATATCCTCAAAGATATTTCCTTGATAAAAAAAGGATTTCAAGCTCTGCTTGATTTTTTGAAATAACCGATAGAAAATTTTTCCAACCAAAGGTGTATGAAGGGTTACTCCTGAGAGCCAATCTTTGAAACTAAAATACCATCTTCTCGAACGGATTTTCGAAAGATTCGCCGCAATCGCGCCTACATTGACAGAGATACTCATATCATTGTCGTTTAATACAACAATGAGATTCCCTTTCATTCGCCCGCCATTATTGAGCCCTTCATAAGAAAGCCCGCCGGTCATGGCACCATCCCCTACAACCGCAATCACATAACGATCGTCCTGCCCCTTTAATTGATTGGCTTTTAAGAGCCCGACCGCCGAAGAAATTGCAGTAGAACTATGGCCGGTTCTCAAAATATCATGAGAACTCTCATCAGGATTGGGAAATCCGGAAAGCCCGCCGCCGCATCTTAATGATTCGAAATCTTTATAACGGCCGGTGAGAAGTTTATGGACATAGCATTGATGGCCAACATCAAATACGATCTGATCCTTAGGAGAATCGAAAATGCGATGCAATGCCATCGTAAGCTCGACAACACCTAAATTACTTGCAAGGTGCCCGCCGTTGTGAGAAACATTTTCAATCAGGCAATCTCGGATTTCTTTGCCAAGGTCAGTTACCTCTTCATAGGAAAACGCTTTGATTTCCGCAGGTTCACGGAGTTTATTTAATAATTTGCTTTCCTTCACGGCGATAAACACCCCTTTCAATTCAGCATTTATTGATTGCGGCTTGCAGTATATTCAGCGATCCATCGCAAAAGCGAATCACCGCCTGCTGCCTCCAACGCCGCATTGATTTCATTTTCTAAATATCGGCGCGCTTGCTCGATCCCTAAAATCGATACAAAGGTTGATTTATGGTCCTCAGCATCTTTGCCGATTTCTTTCCCTAAAGTCTCGCAGTTGCCCTCAACATCCAAAAGATCATCTTTGATCTGGAAGGCAAGCCCGAGATGCTTACAGTAGTTTACATAATTTTCTTGATATGCTCCTGCCAGAGCCATTGCAACAGTAGCGGGCGCTAAGAGCAAAGCACCGGTTTTGCAGGCATGAAGCCGCTCAAGCTCTGAAAGAGTAAGCTTTTTTTCTTCTCCCTCTTTGTCCAATACTTGACCGGCTAGCATTCCCTTTGCACCGGAAGCTGAAAAGAGCATGTCCATTGCATCTAAAAAGCGCTCCGCATGATAGGATTTTCGATGCTGCAAAAGATACTCCATCGCAAAATTCAAAATACCATCCCCTGCCAATAAAGCAAGGGCCGAACCGTATTTTACATGGCAGGTAGGCTGCCCACGGCGATATTGATCATTATCCATCTCCGGCATATCGTCATGAACCAAGGAATAGGCATGGAGCATCTCTAAAGCAACCGCAAATGGCTCACTTTGCTCTCTCGGTACACCAAGGCGATCGCAAAAGGCAAAAAGCATTGCGCCGCGAATTCGCTTGCCGGGGGTTGAGAGCCCATATTCCATTACTGAATAGATCGCATTTTCCTGCCGCATTTGAGGGGTAATAACCTCATTGAGCAGAAAGTCTAATCGCTCTTTATAATTCAAATAGTCCTTATGCATGCTCCGCTTGATCCTCATTTACTTCCGCTTGCAGAAATTGAACTTTTTGCTCTGCTTTCTCTAAAATTGATGCGCAATATTTGCTTAGCTTCATCCCCTCTTCAAATAAACCGATTGAATCATCAAGGGAAACATCGCCACGCTCCAAGGTTTGGACAATTTCAGATAACTTGGCCATTGCCTCTTCAAATTTCATTTCTTTTTCCATTATTATCCTCTTTTTCAATTTCATTCACTGTGCAACGAAGGTTTCCATCAGCCATCCTCAAAACCAAGGGTGAATCCACCTCAACCGAGGAAACGCTCTTTATGAGATGCCCCTGACCATTAACCGCCATCGCAAAGCCTCTGTTGAGCACCTTAAGAGGGCTAAGAGCATCCAGCTTTGCTATATAGGTAGAGAGCCTCATTTTTTGCTCATTGCACGCATTGTCTGCACTATGCTTTAATTTCGAAACCAAATGATCCAGCATCATATACGGCTTATCGGTAAAGGCCTTAGGGTCCCGCAAAATCTTCGCCAAAGCATAGCGCTCGTAAAGGCTGCGGCATTGCCGCAATTTTCCGGATAGCGCAGCGTTTAAGCGATTTTTGTTTTGATGAATCTGCTCTATAAGCTCTGCCATATCGGGAACCGCAAGCTCCGCAGCCGCAGAAGGAGTCGGCGCACGCAGATCTGCCGCAAAATCACAAATGGTAAAATCAGTCTCATGGCCCACGGCAGAAATAGTGGGAATCGTGCAATTATAAAGTTCTACAGCAAGATCGGCACTATTAAAGCCCCAAAGATCCTCAATAGAACCTCCGCCTCGACCAATAATAATGACATCCACATTCTGCTTCTCTTCAAAATATCGAAGACCATTGATCAAAGATTGAGGTGCAGAATCGCCTTGAACGATAGCAGGATAAATGATCACCTCTGCCAAAGGGTATCGCCGCCCTGTTATATCAATAATATCTCGCACCGCAGCGCCGCTTGGAGAGGTTATCACGCCGATTCGCTTGGGCATTGCAGGGATTTTTAATTTATGGGCAGAATCAAAAATACCTGCGGCAGCAAGCTGCTTTTTCAGCTGCTCCAATGCCACGTAAAGATCCCCGATTCCATCCTGCTTCATCTCAGTGATATAGATCTGATATACACCGGTTTTTTCGAATACCGATATATTTCCTCGTACAATCACTTTCATGCCGTTTTCAGGGCGAAATTTCAGCTTTGAAGCAGAAGATCGAAACATCACTGCACTTACAATGCCGCCCTCATCCTTCAGCCTCAAATAAATATGGCCGCTTCCGTGAATTGTCAGATTAGAGATCTCTCCGCAAACCAAAATATTGCGAAGATTATAATCCGCCTCAAGGATATTTTTAAGATATTGATTCAGTTGTGTTACAGAAATTGCAGAACGTTCCATTATTTAGCAATCGCACTCAGCACACCATGAACAAAACCGCTTGCATCATCTTCACCAAATTCTTTAGCAAGCTCAATTGCTTCATTTACAGCAACACGATCAGGAATCTCAGCGTTAAATTTAATCTCGTATACAGCAAGCCTTAATATTGCCAGGCAAACAGCGCTTACCCTTTTAATGGACCAATTAGAAAGCGCGGGCTCAATCATTTGATCAATCTCTTGCCAATGATCGCACACACCGGTTACAGTCTCATCAATATAGGGAATCGGCTCCTGAGATTCACGCTCAGCATAAAACTCTTTCAGCGCCTGCTCCTTTTGATCAAGGCCTTGATAATTAAGGGCGTAGATCAGTTGAAATGCCACTTTTCTTTGTTTTTGTCTTGTCATAATTCCTCCAGATTTACTCTTCAATGCAAATGCAAAGAACAATTCCTTCATGTATGGTAGCGGATGGCTCTTTTGCAGCCGCTTCATTGCTTACACCAATGGGATCAAAGGGCTTTAAGGGATATTGATTCAGCGGATACTTAAAACCATTCAAAGATAGAGTTGCCTCATTTTTCCAAGCAAAGAAAGAATAATAACGATAGCGATCCTCCAATATATGATTGCCTTTCTTTATCAAAAAAGTGAGATTCATTCCATCATAAAGATAGAGGGTAACCTCGTTATTTTGCGCCTTTTCCAATAGGCAAAGGTTCGCAATGGTATGATCCATTCTTCCGCCAAAAGGAGCAATCAGCCAAATTTCGCGATATCCTTCGCGGATCGCAAGATCAAGGGCAAGCTCTGCATCTGTCTGATCTTTTTCAGCAGGATAAACCAGCGGCTTTCCTTGCCGGGGCTTTGGTGATGAATCAAAATCACCCAAAGCATGCTTTAGTGATAAACCAAGCTTCTCTGCAAAGAGAATCCCCCCGTCTGCTCCATAAAAATCATATCTCTTTGAATGGATTCGGTCTATTAGATTTTCTTCATTATAAATAGTACCCGCCAAAAAGATCATCAGCGGTTTATTTTCTTTTGCCAAGGAGTTTCCTCCTCCTTCAAAAATTGATAAATCTGCCGATAACTTTCATAACGGCTATTATGAATCTTGCCCTCTTCTACGGCATTTTTTACCGCACAATCACGCTCATTCATATGGGCGCAATCAAGATACGGGCATTGCTCCAAAAAAGGAAGAAATTCAGGAAAATATCGCGGCAATTCATTCCGACTGATATCATATCCTTCAAGTTCTAACGCGCCAAAGCCGGGAGTATCGGCAATTAAGCCGCCATCTTGCGGATAAAGCTCAATATGGCGCGTAGTATGCCGGCCTCGGCCAAGCTTTAAGGAAATCTCCCCTGTTTCTAATTCGAGCTGAGGATAAAGGGCATTCATGATACTGCTTTTCCCCACTCCGGTATTGCCCGCAAAAACAACTGTTTTACCAGCAAGGGCTTCCCTTAAAGAAGCAACACCAGCGCCACTGGCGGCCGATGTATCAAAGACAGAATAGCCAAGGGACCGATATCGATCTGCCAATGCGCGGCATTCATCATCTTCGGAAAGATCAGATTTATTAAATACGAGGATCGGCGTGATTCCTTGAGAATGAGCGATCACAAGCATTTTATCAATTGTAAAAGGGGCGGGAACCGGTTTTTGATAGGAAGAAACATAGCATATAACATCGACATTGGATACATTGGGGCGTATGAGATAATTCTTTCGTTGCTCAATCTTCTCAATCCGCCCCGTATGATCCGGCATAGCAAGGATCTCAACCTCATCGCCTGCTACGGGCGTGATTCCTTTTTTTCGAAAACTCCCCTTTGCACGACATTCATAAAAACCATCTGCTGTATCAACAGTATAAACGCCGGAGAGTAATTTAATAATTTTACCCTTCATATTTGATTATGCAGCGGGAGTTTCGTTTGAAGATTGCTCGGTAGAGGGTTGCTGATCAGAAGATACGCCGCCATCGGTGTTCACATCGGAATCGACAACATTGTCAGAAGGTTTTGCACCAAGGCTGATCACAAGATTAATCGCTGTACCCTCTTCAACACTCTTGTCTTTTGCAACGCTTTGAGAGATTACAGTCCCTGCAGCAACCGTATCGCTATATTCCTCAACTACAAGGCCGATTTTCAGCTTATTATTGAGAATGGTTGTCTGCGCTACAGTCAAAGACATATTGGAAAGATCCGGCATGGTAACCATCTTTGCAGGTTCTTTTCCAAGGCTTACCACCAGATCTACTGCAGTCCCTTCGGCAACACTTTCATTCTTTTTAATGCTTTGGGAAATCACATCCCCTTCATCAACTGTATCGCTATACTCTTCTGTAACTTTGCCAACTTTTAATTTGTTGTTGGTAATCGTTGTTTTTGCTACGCTTAAGGTGAGATTGGTAAGATCAGGCATTGTAATGGTAGCCTCGGTTTCAGGCCCGTTACTGACATAGATGGTAACAATATCCGCAGGCAATACTTCCTCACCGGCGGCCGGATCAGTGGAAACCACATAACCTTCTTCGATATCATCGCTATACTGATTTACAATACGATAGGAAACATTGGCCTTCTGAAAAGCATCAATTGCATCAGAACGGCTCATTTTTTCCACATTGGGCACCATTCTTTTTTCTTCCTTCTCATCGTTAGTATCGTTCTCATCGCTCTCTGCGCCGCTACTTACGACAACATTGATGGTCCCCTTTTTCTTGATTTCATCGCCTGCCTCGGGATCTTGAGATACAATCTCTCCTTCGGCATACTCATCGCTTGCTACGGTAGATCCTACAACAAACTTAAAATTATTCTCTTTCTTTGCTTTATCCAACTTCATGCCTACAACATTCGGGCAAGCAACCATCTTCCCGCCAAAGAGCTCTTTTTGGAAAATAATTCCCAATGCAATTATAATCAGTATTACAAAGGCCGAACCGACACCGGCAATAATCGGAAGCCAGATTGTCTTAAATTTACTTTCGTTTTCTTCCTCTTCTTTTTCTTCAGCCTCTTCCTCTTCATCAATTGTCTCAAGCTCTTTCAACTCATCCAAAGAAGTTGCAGAGATGGTGGGAGAATTATCAAGATCAATTTCCGGCTCATCTGAATCATTCAGATAATTGAAAGTAATGGTCGGATCTTCTTCAAATTGAGCGATATCCGCAAGAATTGCACCAACAGATTGATAGCGCACAGCGGGATCCTTCATGATCGCCTTCAAGGTAATATCCTCCAATCCTTGAGGCGTATCAGCGTTCAGCTCAGTGGGAAGATCGGGCTGAGCCTGAACCTGCATCAAAGCGACCGCTACCGCAGTATCGGCTTCAAAGGGCAGCTTCGCCGTAAGCATTTCATAAAGAATAATACCGACAGAATAGATATCGCTGCGTGCATCGGTGCGATCCCCGCTGGCTTGCTCAGGGCTGATATAATGGACAGAGCCGATCGCCATATCGCTCATGGTCTGCGTATCAAATTTGGTAAGTCTTGCAATACCGAAATCGGTAATCTTGATGGACCCATCCTTTAATAAAATAATATTATGGGGCTTAATATCGCGATGAACAATGCCACGCTCATGTGCATGAGCAAGACCACTGAGAATTTGCTTTATGAAATGCAATGCCTCGTTGGGGCTTAAAATCCCCTTCTTTTCCATGTATTCTTTCAGCGTGATGCCATCGATATATTCCATTACAATATAAAGAGCATCCCCCTCAAGGCAAACATCATAGACATCTACAATATTGCTATGAGAAAGCATGGTAATTGCTTTGGATTCATTGGTAAAGCGGCGTCTGAATTGGGCATCTGCCATAAATTCATCCTTCAGCACTTTCACCGCAACCAGACGATTGCAAACCTTATCAAAGGCTTTGAATACATAGGCCATTCCGCCTACACCAACCACTTCGGTAATCATGTAACGGTCATTTAGTACTTTTCCGATATACTTTTCCATCCTAATATCCTCCTTATATTTCGATGGCTACCACGGTAATATTATCCGTGCCGCCTCTACTGTTGGCCAAATCAATCAGACGCTTTGGAAGATCCTCAAAAAGACCACCCGAAACTTCAAAATGAATCTCATTCTCATCCACGAAATTACTCAGTCCGTCAGAACAAAGGATGATAATATCGCCCTGCTCCGCATCCACACTATAGGAATCCACATCGACATCCGCTTCAATACCGATGGCTCTTGTAATAATATTCTTATTGGGATGAATCTTGGCCTGCCGTTCGGTCAAATGGCCGCTATCAACCAGCTCCTGCACCGCAGAATGATCTTTTGTAATTTGAGTAATATTTCCGTTGGTAATATGATATGCTCGGCTATCCCCAACATTGATGAGTTCCACCTGATTCTTTCTGGCAATTGCTGCAACCATTGTGGTGCCCATTCCTTGAAACGCCTTGTTTTCATTGGCTTGCCGGTAAACCCGCACATTGCTTTCCAAAGCAATATTTTTAAGGACCTGCTCCGGATTCTTTTTTGCTTCTGCAGCATCAAAACATTCATTGGCGGTTCCAACTGCTATCATGCTTGCATAGCTGCCGCCTTTGGCGCCTCCCATACCGTCGCACACCACGCCGAAACAAAGCTCTTGATCCGGCTGATCAATTCTGAATGCGTCTTGATTTTCTTTTCGAACCATTCCGATATGGCTCTCACCGATAATTCTCATGGTGATCAACCTCCTTTTCAAGGTGTTTATGTCTGAGTTGACCGCAGGAGGCGGAAATATCGCTTCCTAAGGTCCTTCTTATTGTTGCATTTAATCCAAGATCTGTCAGCTGCTGCTGAAATGCCATCACAGCCCCTCGCTTCGGCGGCTTAAAACGGCCTTTTTCAATAGGATTGACAGGAATCAGATTTACATGAGCAAGCAATCCTTTCAAAAGAGACGCCAGCCGCTTTGCATCCTCATAGCGATCATTGATTCCTTCAATCACCGCATATTCAAATGAAATGCGGCGGCCTGTAGCCTCTTGATATTTTCTGCAAGCTTCTAATAATGATTGCAAATTATATTTTCGATTAATCGGCATCGTGGCAGATCGTGCCTCGTCTGTAGTACCATGTAATGAAATGGATAATGTGATGGGAAATTCATGCTCAGCCAATTTCATGATCCCCGGTACAACCCCGCAGGTGGAAAGAGAAATATGGCGATAGCCGATATTGATTCCCTCGGGATCATTCACATTCTTCAAAAAGCGAATCACTTCATCAAAATTATCCATTGGTTCCCCGATCCCCATCATCACAATATTGGAGATCCGCTCACCAAGATCCTCTTGCGCCTTAAGGACCTGATCTAAAATTTCACCGGCATTGAGGGAACGAACCAATCCGTTTTTTGTAGATTGGCAAAAGGCACATCCCATTCTGCACCCTATTTGAGAAGAGATACAGAGCGAATAGCCATGGTTATATTTCATCGCCACCGTTTCGATCAAATGATGATCGGGAAGTTCAAAGAGATATTTAACCGTATCATCAATTGAAGAGCGATATCGCTCAAATTGCCTAAGGGTTGTAATATACGCTTCTTGCTCTAATTTTTGCTGAAATGCCTTTGGAAGATCGGTCATTTCATCGAAACGGCGCACTCCGCGATGAAGCCAGCGAAAGATCTGCTTTGCACGAAATGCAGGCTGTCCGCATGATTTTATGTAGGCGGATAATTCCTCCATTGTCATTGATTTCAGATCTACCCTCAACTTATGTTCCTTTCTTTAATACAGCAATAAAAAAACCATCCCCATCCGCATTCGGAAGAAAGAGCGTTTCCCCATTGGCAATATCAGAGTAATCTTTCTCAAACTCGGGGTGAGTATTCAAAAATCGCTCAATCTGCTGCTCATTCTCCCGCCGATCTATGGTGCAGGTGGAATATACCAATCTTCCGCCTGCCTTCAAATATTTACTTGCGTTTTCTAAAATTTTTCCTTGGATTTCTAAAAGCTCAGCGCCATCATATTCTTTATATTTAATATCCGGCTTTTTACCGATCATACCAAGGCCGCTGCAAGGTACATCGCACAATATAAATTCTGCGCTCTCATCAAGAGACGGATCATATATCGAACTATCTCCCAAGCAGGCCGATACATTTTGATGCCCCATTCGCTCTGCACTCTTCTTCAGCAACTGCACTTTATGGGGGTGAACATCATATGCACGAATTCTTCCATTCGTCCTTGAGGCCATAGCAAAGGTTTTTCCGCCCGGAGCTGCGCAAAGATCTAAAATATTCTTTGCATTTTCGGGCATTAAAAGCGCTGCCATCGCCGAATGATAGCCAATGATATGGTAGAAGCCTTTTTGATAGGCTTGCGATCCCTCTACAGAAAATGATGTCTTAGTCTTATAAAGATACGGAAGATCTGCCTTTTCCGGGGAAATGCCTTCACTTTCCAAGGCGCTGAGAAGCGCGTCTTCAGAGCATTTCTTCTTGTTATGAAACAAATAGAGATATTCTTCCTTTTTGCATCCATTCTCCATAATGGAAATAAAGGTTTCCTTACCATATTGCTCCAGAAGAAGATCGACCAAAAAGGGTGATATAGAATAACGAACTGAAAAAGATGCCTTTTTCAATATCATCAGCTGATCCTTCTCTCTGATGCACCGACGCAATACCGCGTTTATTAGACCTGCACTATAGGAAAATCCTTCACTTTTTGCAAGCATAACGGAAGTATTGCAAGCGGCTGATGGAGGAATATCCATATAAAAAAGCTGATAAACACCCATTCTCAATGCAGAAAGTACAGAGGGAGAAAGAGAAGCGAGTTTTTTATCGCAACATTGAGAAAGAAAATGATCCAAGGTAATTTTTCTTTCTAAAACGCCATATACCAATGCGGTAATAAAGCGGCGATCCCGCTCTTTTTCCACCTTCCGCAGCGCTTCCTTCAATGCAAGATTCGGGAAAGTATGACGCTCCTCATACTCAATCAGGAGCTTTAATGCAATTGCTCTCGCTTGATCTCTCATCGTCTTCTGGATCGGCTGATCATCGCCAAAAGCTGCACCAGCGCAGTAATAGCAGATGCCACATAGGTCATAGCGGCAGCAGAAAGCACTTTTTTCACACCCTTGACCTCTTCTTCTGAAAAACCATTTCCCGCAATCTGCTCCACAGCGCGGGAGGAAGCATTAAATTCCACCGGCAAGGTTACCAATTGGAAAAAGAAAATGATTGCATAGCAAAGAATTGCAAGATTAAAAATCACAGAACTGATAGAGACCACATTAATAAATAAACTTGCAAGAATCAAAAAATAGAGAAACTTTGAGCTAAAATTGGTAATTCCCACTACCGATGCCCGCAGCTTAATGGGAAAATAATCAACATGATATTGAATCGCATGCCCACATTCATGGGCCGCCACACCGATTGCAGCAATGGTATTTCCGTTGTATACTTCCTCCGACAAACGAATCACCTTTTGAGCGGGATCAAAATGATCCGATAATCTGCCATTGATACAAGTAACCGATACATCCATAATCCCGGACCGGCGCAAAATCATTTCCGCCATCTGGCCGCCGGTCATCCCGCGGGAATTTGAAATACGGCTATATTTTGAATAGGTGGAATTTAACCGTGATTGCACGATCAGGCTTAAAATAATCAATGGAAGCATGGTATAAATTCCGAAATAATAATTATAAAACATGCGCGACTCTACTCCTTACTTTAGAAAATCTCCTACTGAGAGTTTGGTGCCGCAGGCATAAGAATATGCATCTGTTCGATTCTTCCCTTGCTTTTGCAAAATTTTCAATAGAAGCGCTTTGCCATCTCCGCAAGCGATCTCGATCCCTTCTTTTGAAATTTTAGTGATCGATCCTGCAGGAGCATTGGTATCCCCGCCAAATAATGCTTCATAAATTTTCAGCCGTTGATCGCCGATTTCAACAAAAGCGCCGGGAGAGGGGCTCATCCCCATGATAATGCCTCGCAGATAAGCAGCGGGCTTTGAAAAATCTAATACCCCTTCGCTCTTTTCGATCATCGGCGCATAGGTCGCCTCTTCTTCGCATTGAGGGGTATATACCGCAGTTCCACCGACAATCCGGTGAATCGCTTCGATCAATGCTTCAGCACCAAGGCCTGCCATCCGATCAAAGATACTGCCGGAGGTATCGGTCTCAAGAATGTCCATCGAGCGTTGCAGGATCATATCGCCCGTATCCATTCCTTGGGCCATTTTCATGATGGTAACGCCCGTCTGCTTATCGCCATTCATCACTGCCCGTTGAATCGGCGCCGCTCCGCGATATTTCGGCAGAAGAGATCCATGCACATTGATGCAGCCATGGCGGGGAAAATTCAAGATATATTCAGGCAAAATACGCCCATATGCCGCCACAACAATAAGCTCCGGCTGCAGCAGTTCCAAAGTGCTTTGAAAAGCTCCATCCCTCAAAGAAAGAGGTTGATAGACCGGAAGCCCTACCGACTCAGCAAAGATCTTCACTTCGGGAGCTGCCATCTTTCCGCCGCGGCCTTTCGGCCGATCCGGCTGAGTTACAACGCCTACAAGGGTGGTATTTTCATAAAGAGCTTTACATGAGCTTACCGCAAAATCCGGCGTGCCCATAAAAAGCACTCTCAAATCCTTAATCATTTTCGAAGACCTCTTTTCCGACGATCGGCAACGTAAGACCATTCAGATGATCAAATTCATGCAAAAGGCATCGAGCCACAAAATCTTCGGCTGTAAACTCAAAGAATTCACCCTTTACATCTTGAGCACGCATTGTAACCTTATGCGCGCGGGTTACATTGAAAGAGCGGCCGGGGAACGAAAGACACCCTTCATAATAGCGATCATTCTTCCCTGTTGCCGAAATAATTTCAGGATTGATAAATTCCTTATAAATCGATCCATCGCAATGAATATCGGCAATAAAAATTCTTCGAAGAATCCCGACCTGCGGCGCCGCGAGGCCTGCCCCTTCTTCTTTGCGGAGTGTTTCTCTCATATCTTCAATCAAAGCGGCAAGCTTTTCATCAAAGACCGTTACGGGACGAGATTTCTTCCCTAAAAATTCTAAATCGTTTTTTACAATTTTTCTTAAAGCCATACTAATACCTCAAATATATTGAATCGGATTCATATTGAATGAAACCTGAATACCCGACGGAAGCTCCAGCTCCATTGCACTTCGCACAAGGATGCGCAACCGCTTGGTATTTTTGCATTTGATCAGCATCTGCATACGATGCTTGCCGCGGAGCATCCCGATTCGGGGCACCACAGGGCTCAGCAGCCGTAAAGGAATATCTTTATAATCCTCATGGCTCTGCTGCTGAAAATAGTGATACAATAAGCCCATTCCCTTTGCTACGCTCTCTGCTGAATACCCTTCCGCAGTAAGAAGCAATATATCGCAAAACGGAGGATAGCCCACTAATTTACGAAATGAAATTTCTTGCTGATAGAAGCGCAAATAATCCTGATCCTTAGAAAGGGCAATCACCTGATGATCGGGGCAATAGGTCTGAATAATTGCCTTTCCTTCTCTGCCGCTTCGGCCGCTTCGGCCGCAAACCTGGGTCAGCAAATTAAAGGTGCGCTCATTTGCGCGAAAATCATCGGTATATAAAGACATATCTGCCTGAAGCACACCAACCAATGTAACAGAGGGAAAATCCAAGCCCTTGGCTACCATCTGAGTGCCAAGCATGACATCATATTTCCCTTCTTTGAAATCCGATAACATTTCTCCATAGGAAAGGTAGGAATCAACCGTATCCATATCCATTCGCAAAATGCGAATATCAGGGAAAAGCGCTTTCAGATCTTCTTCTACATACTGCGTGCCGAGGCCCAGCATTTTAATATGCTCGCTCTTGCACTCGGGGCATTGGCTAAATCGCTTAATGTTATACCCACAATAGTGGCACATTAATCGTTGATTCGGCTTATGATAAGTGAGCGCGATCCCGCAAGATGGGCATTTTGCAACCGCACCGCAGGAAGAACACCCCACAACCGAATGCATGCCTCTTCGATTCAGAAAGAGGATAGCCTGCTCCCCGGCTTTCAAGGTCTCTCCCAGCGCCTCTTTCAAAGAATCGCTGAAAAGCTTCGCTCCTTGGACTAAAACCTCCTGCCGCATATCTATCAAGCGAACTTCGGGGAGTTTTGCATTATTATAACGCTTCGATAATGTATGAAGCTTGTAATCGCCGCGTTCTGCGTGATAATAGCTTTCCATAGATGGCGTAGCAGAAGCTAAAAGAAGCGGAATTTCATGGTGATGGGATAAAAATCTGCCAATATCTCTCGCATGATAGCGAGGGGTTGATTCAGATTTATAGGTCGATTCATGCTCCTCATCCATAATGATTAGGCCGAGATTCTGCACGGGCGCAAAAATCGCACTTCGCGTTCCTACAATGATTCGCGCTTTTCCGGCATATATCTTTTTCCATTCATCGGCTTTTTCGCCAATAGAAAGGCCGCTATGCAGCACCGATACACAATCCCCATAGCGCAGATAAAATTTGCTAAGCATCTGCGGAGTCAGCGCAATCTCGGGCACCAACATCAATACCGATCTGCCTTCGGCGACGATATGATCCATCAGCGCCATAAAAACATGGGTTTTTCCGCTGCCGGTTACGCCGTAGAGAAGATGGGTTCCTTCTTGCCGAGCGCAATCTACAATCTCTTGATAGACTTTCTGCTGCTCCGGCTCAAGCATAAGAGGCTCACGCATTTCAGCGCGTTCCATTGCTTGATAAGGGATCCGCTCTTTAGATTCATGATACACTTCAATCAACCCTTTTTGAACAAGGGTTTTCACTGTGGAAGGTCCGCATCCCGAATAGTAAAGAGCATCCTTTGCGGAAAGCACCGGCTCATCCAAAAAAACCGCCAAAAGATCACGCTGCTTTTCAAAACGATGGCCAAGCTCTGAAAGATAAAGTTCGGCTTGCTCAGAAGAAACTGCCAAGCGAATTTTCTTTTCCTTCAAATCGCCGATATTACGAATCGATTGAATCTCTTCAATCAGTACACCGTCTCTGAAAGCCGGCAAGCAATACTTTTTTAATTTCTGCGGAAAATCGGAGCGACGCACTGCATGGCCTGTTTCTTTCATATAGGCCACCAATTCCTCATACTCGGCAGGAAACGCATCCCGATCGGGATTCAATGCAAAAATCTCATTCACCCGATAGTCCAGCCCACGAGGAATCATACAACGCACCGCTTGATAGCGGGTAATAAAATATTGCTCTGCCATCCAGTCTACCAGCTTCATCTGAAGGGGAGAAAGAATCGGTTTTTGGTCTAATACGCGAATGACACTTTTCAATCCTTCGGAGGTATCTTCAGGAAAAACCGAAAGAACAATCGCTTTTCTCAAAGCATTGGCATGACCGAAGGGCACTAAAACGCGAGTACCTGCCGCAACGTTTTCTGCCAAATGGTCCGGCAAGAGATAATCATAGTCGCGATCAATGCGAGATATAATTTGATCAACAGCAACGCGGCAGATCACTCAGATTATTCCTCTGCGCTCAATTCTTGATTTTTAAGAGCAACCTTGCCGTTATAAATATCCATGATGGCAAGCTTTACGGGCTTTTCAGCGAGCTCTGTGCCGCAAGCTTCGGCATTTTCGGAAATCTGACGTGCGCGCTTCGCGATGGTAATCACCAAAGCATAGCGGCTCTTGGCAACCTTTTCAAGTTCTGCAACTGCGGGATACAACATTTTCATTTTCTCCTTTATTTATCAATTATTTTTATAATTTCTTCAGCGGCACGAATTACATCATCATTAACCACCGTATATCCATATCGATCCTTTTGCTCCATCTCAGAGCGTGCTTTGCCGATTCTTGCGGCAACCACCGCTTCCGATTCGGTGCCGCGACCGCAAAGTCTACGTTCAAGCTCTTCCATGCTGGGCGGTAAAATAAAGATGGATAAAGCATCTTTACATTTTTCCATCACCTGCATCGCGCCGCAAGGCTCAATTTCCAAGACAACATCAAGGCCTTGCATCCGCTGCAACTCCACAAAATCAGACGGTGTGCCATAATAATTATCGCAATAGACTGCATATTCCAGCATTTCTCCACGCCTGATCTTCTCTTCAAATTGCTCCTTGGTAATGAAGAAATACTGGAGACCGTCCACCTCTCCGGGGCGGGGCAAACGGGTCGTTGCGGATACTGAATATTTCAAATCTTTCTTTCTCTTAAAAACTTCGGCAAGCACTGTCCCCTTTCCTGCTCCGCTGGGGCCGGATATGATGATTAATTTCCCCTTATTCATCATCTTCATCCTCCTCATCCTCATAGCTATCGGTAAGGCGGTTCGCAACAGTCTCAGGTTGCAAGGGGGATAATATCACATGATCACTATCGGTAATAATCACCGCTCTGGTTCTTCTTCCGTATGTAGCATCAACTAAAACACTATTTTCTTTTGCCTCCAAAATAATTCGCTTAATCGGCGCACTATCGGGGCTCACAATCGCAATCACGCGAGAAGAATTGATCATATTACCAAAGCCAATGTTGATTAATTTCATAATTCCTTACTCCACATTCTGAATCTGCTCTCTGATTTTTTCGATGCAGGATTTCACATCCACCACAATTCGAGTAATATCAATGCTATTGCATTTAGAGCCGATGGTATTGATTTCTCGATTCATCTCTTGGATCAAAAAATCAATCTTTTTTCCTACGGGACCGCCCTGCTCCAATAATTCATTGAATTGAGATAAATGACTTCTCAAGCGTACCGTTTCTTCATCCACTGCAACCTTATCGGCAAAAATTGCCACTTCCGTAAGAAGCCTGCCCTCATCCACTGAATGCTCTTGGAGCGTTTCACGGATCTTTTCTTCAAGACGATTGCGATAAGCTTCAACAGATGCAGGAGCTAAAACCTCAATTTTTTCAACCGACTTCAAGACAAAAGAAAGATTTGCTTGCAGATCCGCTTTCAATTTGGCCCCTTCAATCTCACGCATGGAAAGAAAAGAAACCAAAGCTTCATCAACAGCAGCTAAAACTGCTTTTGTAACCTCTCCCTCATCCACCTCAGGTTGCTTTAATGTCAATACATCCGGCAAAGTAATCAATCGGGCGGCAGATAGATCGCGGTTTACGCCAAATTCATCTCCAAGAAGATTGGCAGCATCTAAGTATGCTTTTGCAAGAGATTGATCCACAACCGCTTCCGGCGCAATGGGCTCAGCGCTTTTTTCAGTATGAAAATAGACGTCTATTTTTCCGCGAGCCACCGATTCGGCAATTCTTTTGCGAATCGGCTCCTCCAGATACGCATAATCTTTATAGATACGAGAAGAAAAATCAAAATAACGATGATTTACAGATTTGATATCAACGGTAAAATTCAAGCCGCCGAAGGATCCTTCTCCGCGACCAAAACCGGTCATACTTCTAATCGACATATTTCAACCTCACTTATTATATTATTATAATATAATACCATAAATTTAGAAAATGTCAACAAAGTTATGCATACTTTTATGATTATGCATCCTTTTTATGCAAAAAATGGTGCGACAGTCTTATTACTGCCGCACCATTCAGTTTATACACGCCGTCTGATATTTTTATTTACTGCCACACTGCCGGGCGCCGGAAATGTTACAAACTTGATGGAATACAAATCGCAGACATCATAGTTCATTGATTTTGGCTCGTACAGCACCACAAAACTCACTCCCACATTATAGAGAATTCCCTCTTTTCGCACAAGATTCTGCGTACCAATCAAAAAATCAATGTAACAATATTCGCCAAGATTGCTTGCTAATATCTGCTGCCAAGAGCCGGGATAAGATGGAGATTCTTGAAATTGCATATTATCATTATTGCCCACATTAAAACTTCCGTTGACGATTGGTTCTGCCATAAAAAATCACCTCAAATTAAATTATGTAAACTCATATAGATCGGTCGGATCATAAAAACAATGGGCCTGATATTTACCGATCAGATACCCTACCTCAGAAGGGAAATACGGCCTGCAATCCGGCCGGAAAGGATTATAAAACCATAGGGATAATCCCAACCCCGGCAAGCGGTTTCCCGCAATGGCCCAATCTGCAATTTCATAATGAACATTTGTGGGGTTCATGTTGTAGATATTTTGATTATTCGGTCGTCCGTTTTCAGTAGTAGATGCGCAGGTGAATTGGCCTTGCTGAAGGATAATATTGCGAATGCTCCCCCGTCCTGTTCTGGCATATTCGCCCGCTACCGACTGCACGCGATTCATCACTACCGACGCCACAGCCTTCATCCCGACATCCCCTTCACCACCCGCCTCACATTGAATCAATCTGGCAAATAACTCACGATCATTAAAAGGCATTTTATCACCTCACTTGATTCAATATATGCACAACACATCTAAAAAAACACAAAAATGCGCTCATTTGAACGCATTTTTGTGTAAAGTATTTTTACTTTTCAAGCATTTTCTTCAAATACCGGCCGGTATAGCTTTCATCAACCCCGCAAATCTCTTCGGGGGTACCCGTTGCCACGACGGTTCCGCCTTTATCCCCGCCTTCCGGGCCAAGATCAATAATATAATCAGCGGTTTTGATCATATCAAGATTATGCTCAATCACCACCACCGTATTCCCGCCGTCAACAAGACGTTGCAATACCTTAATCAGCATTTCAACATCCGCAGTATGAAGGCCGGTGGTAGGCTCATCGAGGATATAAATGGTCTGCCCTGTAGAACGTTTGGAAAGCTCAGTTGCAAGCTTCACTCTCTGGGCTTCGCCGCCCGAAAGCGTTGTCGATGGCTGGCCGATTTTCACATAGGATAGCCCTACATCATAGAGCGTCTGAAGCTTTCGGCGAATCTTTGGATGGTTTTCAAAGAAATTCAATCCTTCCTCAACCGTCATTTCAAGGACATCGGCAATCGATTTATCTTTATATTTTACTTCAAGCGTTTCTCGATTATAACGCTTTCCCTTGCATATCTCACACGGAATATAGACGTCCGGCAAAAAATGCATCTCAATCTTAACAATTCCATCCCCTTGGCACGCCTCGCATCGCCCGCCGTGCACATTGAAGGAGAAGCGGCTTGAATTATAACCGCGTGCTTTTGCGCCGTTGGTGGAGGCAAAAAGATCTCTGATATCCGTAAAAACCGAAGTATAGGTTGCGGGATTGGAGCGCGGGGTACGCCCAATGGGGGATTGATCAATATCAATCACCTTATCCAAATGCTCAAGGCCTTTAATCGCCTGAACCTTTCCGGCTATCGTTTTAGCACCATTCAAATCCCTTGCAAGGGTCTTATACAGCACGGAATTGATCAAGGAGGATTTTCCGGAGCCCGACACGCCGGTAACGGCAGTGAAAGTACCCAAAGGAATTTTCACATTGATTTTTTTCAGATTATTCTCCTGCGCACCTACGATCTCGAGGAAGTTCCCATTACCGCCTCTTCGCTCTGAAGGTACAGCAATTCTGCGCTTCCCGCTAAGATATTCCCCTGTCAGAGAGCCTTCGCATTTCATCACCTCTTGAGGAGTACCGCAGCATACCACTTCGCCGCCATGAATTCCTGCACCCGGGCCGATATCCACCAAATAATCTGCAGCCAGCATTGTATCTTCATCATGCTCCACAACAATGAGGGTGTTTCCAAGATCCCGAAGCCGCTTCAATGTGGCAATCAGCTTATCATTATCCCGCTGATGAAGGCCGATGGATGGCTCATCCAGAATATATAAAACGCCCATCAAAGAGGATCCAATCTGCGTAGCAAGCCGAATACGCTGGCTTTCGCCGCCCGATAATGTGCCCGCACTGCGTGATAAAGTGAGATACTCAAGGCCCACACTCTTCAAGAAATTCAATCGTTCAATGATTTCTTTGAGCACACGCTCTGCAATCATAAGATCCTTTTCGGATAGCTGAAGCGATTCAAGATATTCAATCGCTTTTGTAACCGAAAGATCGGTAACATCGGTGATATTTTTATCGCCCACAGTAACGCCGAGCACATCCTTGCGCAGGCGTTTACCGCGGCATCCGAGGCAGGGGCAATCGCTCATAACCATTTCAATTTCTCTTCGAATGAAATCGCTGTTGGTCTCCTTGAACCGACGCTCCAAATTCGGAACAACGCCCTCAAAAGAGCTGTTATAGGATACCGAACCAAAAGAGGAATTGCGCTTCATATCCAATTTTTCGCCGTTGTTACCATAGAGGATCAAATTTTGCTGATCTTTTGTCAGTTGATCAAAGGGCGTATCAAGAGAAAAGCCGTATTTAGCACTCAAGGCCCGAAAATACATTTTGGCAATATTATCCCCTTGAGAAAGATACCAGCCGCTTGCATGAATCGCCCCCTCATTAATCGAAAGCTGCGGTTTGGGCACAACAAGCTGAGGATCTACTTTCATTAAAAATCCCAATCCATCGCATTCGGGGCAAGCGCCAAAGGGATTATTGAAGGAAAACATTCTGGGAGAAAGCTCTTCCATAGAAAATCCATGCTCGGGGCAGACGAAATTTTGAGAAAATAAAATTTCATCCCCCTCTTCAGCTACAATCAGAAGCAATCCACCCGCCTGATGAAGCGCTGTTTCAACAGAATCTGTCAGCCGCTGGCGAATTCCCTCTTTAATAATGAGGCGGTCCACTACAATTTCGATGGTATGCTTGATATTTTTCTCAAGCTTAATCGTCTCACTTAATTCATAAAGATTTCCATCCACCCGTACTCTGGCAAATCCGCTCTTTTTTGCATCTTCAAATAATTTTTGATGCTCCCCTTTTCTCCCTCTTACAACAGGGGCTAAGACCGAAAGTCTTGTGCGATCGGGAAATTCGCAAATTCGATCGACAATTTGATCGACGGTCTGCTGCGTGATTTCTCTTCCGCAAACAGGGCAATGAGGCTTGCCGACACGCGCATAAAGCAAGCGAAGATAGTCATATATTTCTGTAACAGTTCCTACCGTTGAACGCGGATTTTTAGAGGTGGTTTTCTGATCAATGGAAATAGCAGGAGATAAGCCGGTAATATCATCCACATCCGGCTTGTCCATCTGCCCTAAAAACATTCTTGCGTAAGAGGAAAGGCTCTCCACATAGCGGCGCCTGCCCTCTGCATAAATTGTATCAAAAGCCAATGAAGTTTTTCCCGAACCCGATAAGCCGGTAAAAACCACTAATTTATCCCTTGGGATCTTCAAATCAATATTCTTCAAATTATTGGCGCGCGCGCCCTTAATGGAGATAAACTCTTTAGCCATCCTCTTCCCCTTTCAATGCCGCAATTTTATCTCTCAGCATTGCAGCATATTCAAATTCCAGCATTCTTGCCGCTTCCTTCATCTGCTTTTCCAGATCTGCTATCATTGCAGCCTTTTCATTTTTAGAATAACGTAGTTTGCGTCTTGATGCAGCATTGGGAACAGTGCCGATATCCAAGACTTCTCGCACATCTTTTTGAATCGTTTGCGGTATAATGCCATGTTCATCATTATAAGCCTTTTGAAGGGCTCTTCTACGCTCCGTTTCTGTAATGGCGCGCTCCATCGAACCGGTTACCTGATCCGCATACATAATCACCCTGCCATCTGTATTTCTCGCTGCACGGCCAATCGTTTGAATCAGGGAGGTTTCACTTCGCAAGAACCCTTCTTTATCTGCATCAAGAATCGCAACCAATGCAACCTCGGGAATATCAAGGCCTTCCCGAAGCAGATTAATGCCGACCAATACATCAAATTCGCCCAAACGCAGCTGACGAACCAGTTCCATCCGTTCAACCGTTTTGACATCATAATGCAAGTATTTTACCTTTACACCCATCGAGGACAAATAATCTGTAAGATCCTCTGCCATGCGCTTGGTAAGCGTGGTAACAAGGACTCGATTCCCCTTTTCAACGCACAAATGGATCTCTTCAACGAGATCATCCATCTGCCCCTCAACAGGGCGCACCGATATTTCGGGATCCAAAAGCCCTGTTGGGCGAATCAGCTGCTCTGCAACCTGAGTGCTTCGCTCCATTTCATAGGCCGCAGGAGTTGCGCTCACATATAGAACTTGATCCAAACGATCTGTAAATTCATTAAAATTCAGAGGGCGATTATCATATGCCGAAGGAAGCCGGAAACCATAGTTGACCAGCATATCCTTTCGGGATCGGTCTCCTCCATACATCCCTCGAACTTGCGGCAAAGTAACATGAGATTCATCCACAATCAGCAGAAAATCATCGCCAAAAAAGTCAAGGAGGGTTGCAGGCGGGCTGCCCGGAGCTCTTCCGCTCAATATTCGTGAATAATTCTCAATTCCATTGCAAAACCCGATCTCACGCAGCATTTCAAGATCGTAGCGGGTCCTCTGCTCAATTCGCTGCGCTTCAATCAATTTCCCATTTTCCGTAAAATAATCTACTCTTTCTTGAAGCTCACGTTCAATTTCTTTAAGCGCAAGTTCTCGTTTTTCATCTCCAATAACATAATGGGAAGCAGGATAGATCGCAACATGGCTCATCTCTCGCAACACTTCACCGGTCAAGCTATCAATTTCCGAAATACGATCGATCTCATCGCCGAAAAACTCCACCCGAACCACAACATCAGAAGATGCCGCAGGGAAAATCTCCAAAACGTCTCCACGAACGCGAAATTTATTGCGGGAAAAATCGAAGTCATTTCGCTCATACTGAACGCGCACAAGATGCTCAATCACCTCATCGCGATCCTTGATCATCCCCGGCCGCAAAGAAAGGACCAAATTCTTATATTCGTCGGGATCTCCCAAACCATAAATGCAGGATACGGAAGAAACCACAATGACATCCTTCCGCTCTAATAGAGAAAAAGTGGCGCTATGGCGAAGTTTATCAATTTCATCGTTGATAGAACTATCTTTTTCAATATAGGTATCCGATGAGGGAATATATGCCTCGGGCTGATAGTAATCATAGTAAGAAACAAAATACTCCACCGCGTTTTCGGGGAAAAATTCCTTAAACTCGGTGCAAAGCTGTGCGGCGAGGGTTTTATTGTGAGCGAGAATGAGTGTGGGCTTATTTACATTAGCAATAATATTGGCCATGGTAAAGGTTTTACCCGAGCCGGTTACACCCAGCAAAACCTGCTCTTTCAAACCGTTTTGGATGCCTTCGCTGAGTTTTTCAATCGCTTGCGGTTGGTCGCCTGTAGGCTTAAATTTTGAGTGTAAAATAAATTGATCCGGCATATTCTCACTCCTTTCTTTATTCTTTCCCAAAGAAAAATAGATGCTCATTTTCTTCAATAAGCACCTATTATTTCATTTAACCCTCCGCTTGCTGCAACAAACTAAGGATTTTCGCTTTAGATGCAGCACCAATAATTTTATTGACCGCCTTTCCCTCTTTAAGCACGATAAGGGTGGGGATGCTCATAACATTAAACGCTGCTGCTAAATCAGGCTGATCGTCCACATTGATTTTTCCCACCAAGTATTCAGGATGCTCTTGCGCAATTTTATCGACAATGGGAGAAACCATTCGGCAAGGGCCGCACCAATCGGCATAAAAATCAAGCAAAACAATTTTACTGCTTTTTAAGATTTCATTTTCAAAAACATACTTATCCACTTTTACTACAGACATTTTCATTCTCCTTTTCCTTTGATCAACGAAATGCCTTTTTCAAGATTTTCATCGCTGAGCATTCCATTGGCATATGTTACAAGATCGCCATTTTTATCAATAAAAATGGTCATTGGCAGACCGCTGGCGCCGTAGGCGGTTGCCGCTTCAAGCTTCGTATCATAAAAAACGGGGAAAGTATACCCTTCGTCTTTAATGTATTGCGAAGCACTATCCATTGTCTCTTGATGACCGTCTGTTACATTGATCATCAAAAATTGCACATCGCTATGCTTTTGATAGGCTTTTTCAAAATCAGGCATTTCCACCTTACAATAATAGCACCAAGAGGCCCAAAAATTCAAGACGATCGGTTTGCCGAAATAATCAGAAAGTTTTACTTCCCTGCCTTCCCCATCCAAAACGGTAAAATCCGGCGCCTTATGGTCTTGATTTTGCTGCGTACTATTTTCATCTCCTGCCAGTTGCTCCGGTTGATAATGATCTTTCAAATAACCATATAGAAAATAGATCCCAACAAATACAATTGCGCAAACAATCGCAAGAATAATCCATTTAATACTCTTTTTCATATTTTTCCCTCTTAATCAAATAATGTCATAACATTACCAAGAAGCCCTGTCATCATTAAAACACCCACTATGATCAAGAGAATTCCGCAAATTCGATTAATCCAAGTATAGTTTCTTTTGATCCAATCGAAAGCAGATTTCAGCTTATTGATCAATAGAGCGCTGGCTACAAACGGGATCCCAAGGCCTATTGAATAAAGCAAAAGCATTATAATTCCGCGTAGCGCATGCCCTTGCTGAGACGCAAGCAACAATGCAGATCCAAGAAAAGCGCCAACACAAGGCGTCCATCCCACTGAAAAGACAATACCAAAAAGTATTGACGAAAAGAAACCAAGCTCACCTTCGCTTTTTTTGCTTATTCCCTTCAAAAAACCAAGATTGAAAACGCCTAAAAAATGCAATCCAAAAAAGATTACAATCAGGCCTGTTACAATGTTCACAGCAAGTTGATAACGTTTCAAAAGGCTGCCGAGTGTGCCCGCCATTGCTCCCATCGCTACAAATACTAAAGTAAATCCCAATACAAACCCAAGGGCATTAATAAAGGTCTTGCGGGAATTTTGAGCGCCGTTACCGCCCGCAAAGTAAGAGACATAGATTGGAAGCATGGGTAAAAGGCAAGGAGAAATAAAGGTAACAACCCCCTCCAAAAAAGCAATTAAATACTGCATCCGCTTCATCCTTCCCACCAAGAATATTCCAGACTTATTTTAACACATTTTTTTGCTTACAACAACAAAATTAATAAAAAATATAAAATAAATATTCAAAAATAAAACTTGACATTTTAATATTTTATAGTATAATTATATGGTCCTTGCTCATTGGATAAATGAGCCAAATGTCCATAAGGAGGTGTAAATCATGGCTGAAGCAAATCGCAAGTATGAGACTATTCTCATCACCAAGCCTAATCTTACAGAGGAGGAGCACGCTGCACTTATCGAGAAATTCACCAAATTGATCGATAAAAACGGCGCTGTTGAGTCTGTAGATGATTGGGGCGTCAAGAAGCTTGCATATCCCATCGACTTCATCAACGAGGGCCACTATGTGCTGATCAATTTTGAAGCACCTGCGGCTTTCCCCGCTGAGCTCGAGCGGATCTACGGCATCACTGACGGTATTCTGCGTTCCATCGTTGTGAGCAAAGAAGAAAAGTAAGGAAGGATTCTGCTATGTTAAACAAAGTTATCTTAACTGGTCGTTTAACCGCTACACCGGAGCTTAAAAAGACATCTACCGATGTCTCTGTTACCTCTTTTTCTATCGCTGTTCAGCGTCAGTATAAGGGGCCGGATGGCAACTATCCCACTGATTTTATCAACATTGTTGCTTGGAGAAGCACCGCAGATTTTATCTGCCGTTTCTTTGAGAAAGGCAATTTGATTGCATTGGTTGGCAGTTTGCAGTCCCGAAACTATGAAGATAAGACCGGTGCCAAGAGAACCGCTTTCGAGGTGGTTGTTGATGAAGCGCATTTCGTGGAATCCAAAAAAGAAGCTTCTGCTGCTCGCCCTGCCGCGCCCGAGTTTAAGGCTCCGCCTGTAACCGGCGGCAACACTGTCGAGTTTGAAGAAGTTCAAGACGACGAATTGCCCTTCTAATCTTATAAGGAGGATTTAGCTGTGGAAAGAGAAAAGAATTACAAGCCCAACAGAAAGCCCCGCCGCAAGGTATGCGCATTCTGCATGGATAAAGTAACTGAAATTGATTACAAGGATACCGCAAAGCTCAGAAAGTTTATCTCTGAGCGTGCAAAGATCCTGCCCCGCCGCGTAACCGGCACTTGCGCTAAGCATCAGCGTCAGCTGACCAGTGCGATCAAGCGTGCGCGTGTAATCGCTCTGCTCCCCTATGTGAGCGACTAATTAAATAAAGAAGAGACGATCCGAAAGGATCGTCTCTTTTTATTATTTTAGCATCCGCAAGAATTGCCGCAATTATTATTGCCGCAACCATGATTGTGATAACCGCAATTGTTATCGCCAAGGAAGGAAACAACGATCAATGCGACAATCAACCATACAATGCAATCATTCATTATTATCACCTCGACCCATTATATGCCGCACCTCAATCAAAGTTGAAATAAAAATTCGTATCCCAAGCAGGGAGATACGGAAAATGCCGAATATATAATTTTCCGCCGGCGGCAATCGAATCCACCAAAAGAGGAAGATCATAAAGATCCTCTGGGCGATGATATGCAGAAATCAGTATTTTCGGGCGATAGCGCGCGATGCTTTCCTTGGCTCCAAGGATAGCTTTTCGCTCCATTCCCTCTACATCCATTTTAATATAGGAAACTCTACGCCCACTTAAAATTTCATCCACCGTATAGGAAGAAACTGCAACGCCCCCTTCGCTGAGAACCGCAGATTTTCGACCGCCATCCATCAGAAATCTCTGCTCACCCTGCTTTTCATCGATACATCCATGATATATTTCAATACGGGGATAATCCCTTAAATTTTCTACGCATTTTTTATAATTTTTTCGATCCGGCTCAACCGCAATAATGCGCTCATAATCCACAGTTTCTTTTATAAAATCCAGAACCGTATCTCCTGTATATGCGCCAAGATCCAGATAAACCTCGTTGCTTTGGAGCTTAAGAAGCCGCCATGCTTCCTCGGGATCAGATTCAGCCGCATATAGATAGCGCGGCTCTCCGGTCAGCTTTCCTTTGATTATATTTTCATAAACTACCTTCGAAAAATCATCCGATAACATTTCAAATACTTTTTTGAAGAATGGCAAGTGTTCTTTTACAAATGTCTCATCAAACAAAGTATCCCCCGCCACAGGGATATCCGGCACATATAATTCTTGCTCTGAAGCGATTTTTTTAATATTATCCAAAACCTCGGGGCGCTGCGTTCCAAAAGCGACCAATACCATCATTTCGCCGAATTGCTGCTGAAGTTCTTGATAGCTACACACCATAAACCCGCGAAAATTCTGATGACGTACAAATCCATCACTGGCAAATACGCCCTGAACCTCAACACCCATTTCATTTAATACATCGAGAATACGATCTGCTCCATTTCCCATGCCATATAGCACAATTGGCTTCTTCGCATTTTTCAGCCTTTGCCAAAGTTCCATTTTTCATTCCTCTCTATTGAAATGCTTTTATATTTATGTTAGAATTTATTTAAGTATAACCAAGGAGGTTGCGCCAATGAAGCTCAGAAAAGATCCGCTGTTTATCGGCGCAGCACTTTGCTTATTCTTCCCGATTGGATTCATCTTGCTATTAAGATCCGATTGTAAGAAAAAATATAAAATCATTTTTTCTCTTTTGGGCGCGCTTCTATTTTTAGCATTAACCATTTCGCTTGGAACCATCAAAAATAAAGCACCGATGCCCGATTATCAACTCATTGTTTCAAAAGACACCTTGAAGGTGGGAGAATCCGGCTCCCTTGCAGTAATGGACGGAAACCATCTGTATTCCGATATAACTATAGATAAAGAAAACGATTGCTTATCCCTGCAAGGAACTGTCTTTACCGCAGAAAAAATCGGAAGCTGCTTGCTTACTGCAACATACGGAGAAGAGCAAGATACTGTTGAAATTCATATCACCGCCGATGATGGCGGAAATGAAATTGTCTACTGCTCGGCCAAGGGCGCAAAATACCATCGCACAAAATCTCACGGCGGCAAAAATTCAGTCGAAATGTCCCGCGAAGATGCAGTGCAATCTGCCAAGACCCCTTGCAAGATCTGTTATCCAACATTTTAACCAATTTCTATAAATTCGTCAAGTAAGGAGAATTCAAATGAAGCTGAAAGATCTCTTAAATAGCGAAGACCTCACACTTTCTTTCGAAGTATTCCCGCCCAAAACCGACAGCAATTTTGAGAGTGTGCGCTATGCGACCGAGGAAATTGCCGCATTAAAGCCCGCCTTTATGAGTGTAACCTATGGTGCGGGAGGCGGCACCAGCAAATATACATTGGAAATTGCAAAAAACATTAAAGCCCGCCATGGTGTTGAGACCCTTGCCCATCTCACCTGCGTCTCCTCTACCAAAGAAACGGTATCGCAGAAGATCCAAGAGATCCGTGAATCGGGTATTGAAAATGTAATGGCATTGCGCGGAGATCTCACGCCCGAACTCCAAAATACCGATCGCGCGCAATGGCACTATCAGCACGCAGTAGATCTGATTTATGATCTGAAAGCGCAAGCACCGGAGCTTTGCATCGGTGGTGCTTGCTACCCCGAAATCCATCCCGAGAGTGCCAATCAAAAAGAAGATATTCGATATCTCAAAGAGAAAGTGGATGCCGGATGCGATTTTCTTACTACGCAAATGTTTTTTGATAATAATCTGCTTTATAATTTTTTATATAAAATTCGAGAAGCAGGTATTACCGTCCCCATCATCCCCGGCATCATGCCGATTACCAATGCCAACCAATTAGATCGCGCCCTTCACCTTTCCGGCTCATTCATTCCTCAGCGCTTCAAGAGCTTGGTTGATAAATTCGGCTCCTCTCCCGACTCCATGAAGCAAGCCGGCATTGCTTATGCAACCGATCAGATCATTGATCTTTATGCCAATGGCATTACCAATGTACATGTCTATTCCATGAACAAGCCGGATATTGCCGCAAGTATTCAAAATAATCTCTCTGCAATTATTAAAAAACATGAATGATACGATTTTTCTAAAAAATTTTATTGAGCCGCCTGTTGATCGCAAAAAGATTCTTCATTATGCCAAAAGTGGAGCAGAAGATCAAATATTATTGCAAATACAGCAGCTTTTGGAAGAAAGCCTTCCGCATTTCAGCTATAAAATTGCCTATGGCCGATTCCCTATAAATTCAGACGGCAATGCCTTGGATCTCGGCTTTGCAAGGGTTCATTCAAATGACCTCAAAAATGCCCTGCTCGGCTGCAAGGAGATCATCCTTTTTGCAGCAACAATCGGAATTCAAGCCGATCGGCTGATATCAAAATACAGCCGCTTCTCCCCTGCCAAAGGGCTTTTGCTGCAAGCAATCGGCACCGAGCGAGTGGAAAGCCTTTGCGATCTTTTTTGCCTTGAAATGAAGGAGCAATTAAAAAGAGACGGCCTTGCCACACGCCCAAGATTCAGCCCCGGCTATGGGGACCTTCCTCTCACTCTTCAAAAAGAAATTATCCGCAAATTGGATTGCACCAAAAATATTGGAATCTCTCTTAATCAGCAACTACTGATGACCCCCTCAAAATCAATCACGGCCATTATCGGTCTGGAGGAAAGAAAAGCATGACCATCAAGCAATTGATTCAAACCAAAAACATCCTCTTGGATGGCGGAATGGGCACCCTTTTGCAAGCCAAAGGCCTTGCAGCAGGTGAATATCCGGAAACATGGAATCTGAAACACCCTGAAATCATTCAAGATATTCATAAAGCCTATTTCGACGCAGGCAGCAATATGATCTGCACCAATACATTCGGCGCAAATACCCTTAAATTCCCCAAAAATGAGCTTAGAGAGATCGTTAAGGCAGCCGTCCAAAATGCAAAAACTGCCTTGAAAAATTCATGTGGAAAACAAGAAAAATTCATCGCACTTGATATCGGGCCCACAGGCAAACTCTTAAAACCCTATGGTGATTTAGAGTTTGAAGACGCGGTAAGTATCTTCGCAGAAACGGTCCGATTAGGGAATGAATTCGGCGCCGACTTGATTTTCATCGAAACAATGAACGATAGCTATGAAACCAAAGCAGCCCTCCTTGCAGCAAAAGAGTATTCCAACCTCCCTGTATTTGTATCCAATGCCTATGACGAAAGCGGAAAACTCATGACCGGCGCCACCCCTTCGGCAATGATTGCAATGCTGGAAGGATTAGGCGCAGATTGCATCGGCGTAAACTGCTCTCTTGGCCCTAAAGCGCTAAGACCGGTTGTGGAGCAATACTTAGCCTATTCTTCCCTGCCTGTATTAGTAAAACCCAACGCAGGATTGCCAAAGAGCGTCAATGGTAAAACCATTTATGATCTCTCGGAGCGGGAATTTGCTGATGAAATCAAAGAAATGATGAAAGCAGGCGTTCATCTTGCAGGCGGCTGTTGCGGTACAACTCCCGCCTATATAAAAGCCCTTCATGATTTGACAGCAGATCTCCCACCTGCTCCTATTTCTCAAAAAAACATCTCTATGGTCAGCTCTTATACCCACGCTGTCGTCTTTGATCAAAATCCTATTTTAATTGGGGAACGAATCAATCCTACCGGCAAAAAGCGCTTTAAGCAAGCGTTGGTGGAAAAGGATATGGATTATATCCTAAAAGAGGGCGTTGCTCAGCAAGATCTCGGAGCAGACATTTTAGATGTAAATGTCGGTCTTCCTGAGATTGATGAATCGCTGATGCTGCGTAACACTGTTTTTGAATTGCAATCCATTTGCAATCTCCCCTTACAGATCGATACTGCCGATACGGGCGCTTTGGAAACTGCTTTGAGGATCTACAACGGCAAAGCAATGATCAATTCCGTCAACGGCAAATTAGAGAGTATGGAATCGATCTTCCCTCTTGCAAAGAAATATGGCGGAATGATTGTGGCTCTCACCTTAGATGAAGGCGGAATCCCCGCAAACGCCGAAGGTCGCTTGGAAATTGCTAAGAAAATTCTTCAAACCGCCGCGCAATATGGGATTCATAAGAAAGATCTGATCTTTGATCCTCTTTGCATGGCAGTGAGCGCTGATGATCAGGCCGCCTTAGAAACATTAAAAGCTATTGAACTGATTAACACAGAGCTTGGATGCCATACATCCTTGGGCGTATCCAATGTATCCTTCGGCTTACCTGAGCGAGATCGAATCAATAGCATCTTTTTTGCATCTGCATTGGAGCGTGGGATGTCTGCCGCAATCATGAACCCCTATTCAACCAACATGATGAATACATACCATAGCTGGCGGGCTCTTCATGGTCTGGATCAAAATTGCGAGGCTTATATTACCTTCGCTCAAAATAACCCCTCTTTCTCCCAAGGAATTCCTATCCCAAAAGAAGCGGAGCAATCCAAGGAGTATGCTTCAGCCCTTCAAAAAAGCATCATTAAAGGTCTAAAAGAAGACGCTGCAGTTCAAACCAAAGAAATACTTGCGGAAAGAAACCCATTGGAGATTGTAAATCAAGAAATCATTCCCGCTCTTAACATTGTGGGGGACGGTTTTGAAAAGAAGATGGTCTATCTCCCCCAGCTTCTTATGGCAGCAGAAGCGGCAAAAGCTTCCTTTGAAATCATTAAAGAATCCACCATCACATCAGAATCCCCTTCGGATTCTAAATGCACCATTGTATTGGCAACGGTAAAGGGTGATATTCATGATATCGGGAAAAATATCGTAAAGCTGCTTTTGGAGAATTATGGATATAAAATCATCGATCTTGGAAAGGATGTACCGCCGCAAGAGATATTAGATGCTGCGCTAAAATCGAATGCGAAATATGTAGGGTTGAGTGCTTTGATGACCACTACCGTGCCTGCTATGGAAGAGACCATCAAGCTACTTCGCAATAACCATCCCCATTGCAAAATACTTGTTGGCGGTGCTGTCTTAAATCAAGATTATGCTGATATGATTGGTGCTGATTTTTATGCCAAAGATGCCATGGAAGCAGTTCGTTATTTGGAAAAATAAAAAAATGTGGAAGGTCCATTCACCTTCCACATTTTCATTTTCTTAGTTTTTGGCAATATTGGGTACAAAGCTTATCGGTGCATTGCGCGCATTGCAAGGCTTCGTTGGTCTGATCCCAGAAACGTTCCGGATGAAATGCAACAAAAAGCTCCCAAATTCCCCATATAATGAATGCTAAAATCAGCAAAGATGCGCTAAAAAATCCATTAACATAAATCATTGGGGTAAACATCATCATATGATCCCAATTAAAGATCCGGCAGGTTGTGCAGCATCGATTTCGCATAATCAGCCGAAACGGGCACCAAATTAATACGCAAATCAGATCACAAACATAGAAGATCACACTGATCAAAAAAAGGATCTTTCCCGAGATCACCTTTAGATAATATAAAGCACCCAAAGCAATAATCAGCGCCGCCCAGATCAAAAACACTTTATAGGCAGATCTGGTCGTTGATGCGATATGATTTTTCAGAGCTTGATAATTCATCTTCTCGCGGATCGGCTTGAATCTCAGCTTAAATAGTTTTTGAGAGCCGAGAGGAAGAAGCTCTTTAATGGGAATCAGCTGATATATCATATCAATAACCCAGATAATCCAAAGAAGATGCAATAAGGAGAACCGATCAAAAAAACGCCATCCATCAAGAATATCGAGTTGATCGGGGCTCAGCCAAAATAAAAGAATAGTGATTAATAAAATCAAACACCGGCCAACCAAACGAGCAAAATAAGTTTTCCGCACTCTCGACATTGGCTCTCGTACATTCGAGCGACTACTCTTATTCGGCATTGAGCTCCCTCCCCAACATTATGATATAAAAAAACGACTTGTAGAAGCAAGCCGTTTTGGGTGCAACTGAGCATTCTATAATCGAACCGTTCACCTCTTTTAAGGTTACGGTTTTGCTTGCTTCCTTATAATTAAATGTTATGACCAATTTGTCGTCGTAAAGATATACGGCATTTACAAAAATGTCGATTAGTCTTTGTTTGTGTTCCTTCGTTTCTAAGCTCATGTTCTGAATGTGCCTGAGCCATAATACTAAGCCCTCTTTCGTAATGGTGGGCTTCTTCATTTCTTCCTTGATGAGCTTTAATTTTATCTCATCTCTTGTCTGCTCCAACTCAATCATTCTTTGTTTTGTGGTCGGAGTTATAATTCCTTCTTCTATTGCTCTAAGCAAATTATTAAGTGCGTTCTCTGTTTCACTAAGCCGTTGTTTAAGTAGTTGTATTGCGGGATTTTCTTTCTTTGCATTTCTAAACACAATACTTGTGTTTTAAACAATCGGCAACACCTTTTTGAGCATTTTTACTCTCCATTCTACACATTCCCACGTATTAAAAATAATTCTTCCAACCGTTTTGCCTGATCGGGATATTCAACAAAACAAGGGCATCGAGTATCAACACATAAATGTATATCTACTTATAGAAGTGACAGATTTTCCTTTCTTTTTTACCCTAAAATTATTTTGTATTAAGCAATCCTCCATCTAAAAAGTGAGAGCGATGACGGATTATACTCCATCACCGTCCGTTCGGGTGGATTGTTCTGTTTTGCTGTAATTTCCCCTATATGCGTCTATTACAGACACATTGTAACATAATCTTCCTACCGGAATTTGTCGGTCTTTGTTGTCGAGGGAAAATATTTTATTTTCTTATCGAAAGTAGGTTCATAAAGTCGAAAGGCGGTGGCGGATTTGAGTCCATCACCGCCTTTCGTTATGGGTTTAGATGATTATTTATTTGCCGTTTTTCTCTTACGGTCATACAGTGTAATTCCGAAGATTCCTGTGCCGCTGATGAAGAGCAGAGCAATCCAGAGGAATATATTGCTGTTGTCACCGGTTGCAGGAGAATTTGTCTTTGCGTGGACGTTGAAGGTTCCTTCGGTTTCACCATCGGTATAAAGCACGGTAATGGTGTGTTCACCGGCTTTGAGGGTATCCAGATAGGATGCCTTCAGCGTAATGATAGTGCTACCGGCCTTGGTTTCGTAGTTAGCCTTATCAACAACCTTACCATCAACCTTGATGCCAACGAACTTGCTGAACAAACCGTTGACGACGAAGGTGATGTTATGGTCGCTATCCTCTGTCCAGGAGCTGCCGTCGCCCTCTACGATGTCGTAGGCCACGAGTGCTGCCACCAGCTTATCCAAGCTTGCCTTGGTAGCTTCATCCACAAGGGACTTTTCATATTCGGACAAAGCGTTGTAGGCGGTCTGTGCATCGGTAATCGCCTTAATCGCTTCTTCGTCATCAGGCTTCACGGTATCGACCGCAGGCAGCTTGGAGATGGTTTCTTCAATTTCCTCCACATTGCCGATAACTTCAAGAGCATCGTCGATACGCTTAATTTCGTCCTCTATGGCTTTCTTTTCGTCTTCGGTCATATTGTTGCCGTGTTCGTCAAGAGCTTTTTCGAGGTCAGCCTTTGACTTTTCCAAATCGGTCTTGTTATCCGGTGTTACGTTCTCAGCGGTAACATCTTCGACCTTTTTGGTGTTCTCGGTGTCGGTTGCTTCGGCTGCATCGGTGATTTCCTTAATCAGGTCTTCAACCTGCTTCTTCACTTCCTCCATGGCGTTCTTGCCATTGGTGGTGATGGTTTCATCGCCAAGGATCGTGTTGATCTCGTCAAGCATATCCTGAAGCTCGTCTTTATCCTCGCTCGTTACGGTTGCAGGATCGTAGTCCTTTAGTTCCTCGGTGTAGCCTGCTGCCACATCTACTACGTTATCGGTCAAAACGGTCAGTTTGGCAGGTACGTACTTGATGGAATAGTTTCCGCCCGCATCTGCATCGGAAGCAGTAATGTCATACTCACCAACAACAGCAATGTTCGCATTGCAGGTAAGTGTAGGCACCGTTACAAGCGCATCAACGCCCACCAGACCTTCTACCTTGTAAGTGTAGGTCGGAAGTGTCGTGTTGACAACGGTGTTCTTTGCATCAACGATAATAGTGATCTCACGCTTGGTGATCTCGTATTCACCGCTTGCCGTACCGCTGTAGTTGCCCTTGCCGGTTACGGTAACGGTTGCAGTACCTGCATTAACATTTTCAGTATAAGAAACGGTATAGTCCCTATCTTTTACCAAGGTTTCGCCGTTCAGAACGACCACAGGATCGGGTGTTTTGGCATTGCCGTCGTAGGTGAACGTACTGTCTACAGTTACGGTTGCACCTGCGATGCTTGTCGGCTCCACCTTAACGGTGAAAGTCGTTGTCAGATCGGTCACGCCGGAATTCTCAAAGCCCATCGGGTTATAAGAAACGGTAAAGGTGTATTCACCGGCGTTCAGAGTATCCAAATAAGTAGATTTCAGAACGATTTTACCGGATTCGTAATCCACGGAGTAATCGGTGTTTGCTGCAAGGACTTTTTCGCCGCAAGTGATGGATTTTACGGTGTTGCCGTTGAACTCCACAGCAATGCCCTTATTGCTGTTTTCCTTGTAGGTGTAGGTTGCCTCGGTATCAATTGCCTTGCTGTCCTCATAGACCACGATACCGTCGGAGTTGATGATGGTTACGTTGCCGCCTTCATCGGTAATGCGGACATAAACCGCAACCTTGCTCTTAGGCTGGATGCGGAACTTGTAGGCATTGCCGTCTTTGGTAAGAGCAGTCCAGCCATCATTGGGAATGTTGTTTTCCTCCATTACTGTGTTGGAAAGCAGGTATTCTACCTTCGTCACATTGGAGCCGGTACCGTCGGCGGTAATGGTTACATCCACATGATCCTTGCAGAACAGGCCGAAGGAAATCCAGTTCCAGAACTCTCTCCAACTGTTTTCCTTGATCAGAATCGTTCCGGTAGGTGCGGTTGTATCTGTGATGGTGTAGGTTTTTGTGACAGTACCCGCATAATTACCTTTGCCAGTGATGGTCATGGTAATCGTTCCTGCATTTACGGTGCTGTTACCACCGTTGGAATTGCTGAACGTAACCGTATAGTCTGTTCCCGCCACCAAGGTGGTTTCGCCACACTTCACACCCGGTTCTTGGGCAGTTCCGTCATAGACATAGCCCTCAGTAGGGATGCCGGAGAGTGTAACGCGGTCCTCCGTCAATCCAGTCTTGACAGGACCTCCGGAAATGATTACACCATTCAGCGTTAACCCCTCATCTATGATCGTACCATCATTGATGATTTCAACTTCCCAAGAGCCATGCTCATCATTGGTAATAGTTACATTCTTAAATGTAACCACCGCATCCTCTTCAACAATGCCCTCGTGCCACATTGAAATAGTACCGTTTTGAATTGTACAGGAATTGCGGATATGAAGCATCATTGGCTCCACACTATGACCATTCAAATCCAATACACTACCGTCAGGGGCATCCATATGTTCTAAGCGGAAGTCATCTGAATACACTGTCAGCGTTCCACCATTACGAGTCCAATCCTCTTGAGCGCGGAAACCATCCGAATAATATTGCACATTTCCGTTGCTGTCTGTAATGGTTGCAACAATATCCGAATAATTGGCCTTTACGATTACGCAGCCTTTAGGCATTGTAAAAGTAGTCTCTGCCTTGGTACTGTCTGTCAAAGTGATTGTTCCAAGTTCAATCGTCCAGCCGGTAAACATCATTCCGCTTGCGGGAGCATCAGCGGTGATCGTCACAGTGCTGCCCTCGGTATAGTTGCCAGTACCGCTGCCGTTGTTGACCTTTACATACTGCTCATATACAGTTCCACCCACATTGGCAGGAAGTGTGCCCTTGTTGTAGATCGTACCCTCATTGACAAGATTGCCGGAGATCGTACCATCATTCACAATGACACCTTTGTTTGTCAAGGTGAAACCATCTGCAATTATCAGCTTTGTGCCCTCTGCAACTGTCAGCTTGCCATCGGTCGCAATGGTCAAATCCCGGCTAAGGGTATAATCGCTGAAAACTGTAAAGGTCTTACCGCCATCGGTAGAAACCAATCCACCGGTGGGCGTACTTCCTTTATAGGAGTTTGTGGTCACCATACCGCCGGCAATGGAAGAATCCTTTACACCCTGCCAGTTATCCGTATTGGCTCCGATGCCGGGGGAGCCGCTGGCTGAAATATTGCCGCCATTGATCACGATATTCCAGGTAGAGCCGTCGTTGGAGGAACCAATGCCGGCTGCCCATCCTTTGCCCGTTGCAGAAATAGTACCGCTATTGATGATAATATTGTGGGTATCGCCTCGGTGACCACCGCCGCCGATACCCGCCGCATTGCTACCGCCAACAGCAGTTAGGGAACCGGAACCATTGATCGTCAAGGTTGCGGCATCGGAGCTGGTTGCCTGCTGACCTCTCGTTTTATGGATAGCTGCCTTGTTCGCTGTCTGGGAAATCAGCGTATTGTTACCGCTTAATGTTAAGGTCACATTGGTATCGTTATAATCCCGAATCTCAATAGGCGCACCGGTGGTGGTGGAGATATTCACGCCATCCAGCGTCACATTGGCTGTGCCCTGAATATAGATCCGGTGGCTGGTAGCCGTATTCTTGTCCTTGTTGGAAACCGTCACATTGCCGCCGTTAATGGTCAATACTTTATTGGTTTTATCCCAAGAATAATTTGCTGGGTCGCCGGTCACAATGAAATCACAGCCATACATCGGATCTTCCGCAGTACAGACACAGGCACCGTTTTCGTATTCGTGTGTTGCATCAAAGGAGATTCCATGCGTACACGCCACTGTGTGGTTCTGCGCGTCCTTCTTTGTATAGGCCACATGGTTAGATCCCATATACTCAAAGTATGCACCGGACGCAGTCACAACATCGCTAAAGGCTCCATCCTCGCTTGTACGGCACAGACCACCTGTTGCGCTTAAGGTGCCCGACACAGCCGCAGAACTGTGAGTGACTTTCAAATGAGAGGAACTTCCCAAAACAACGGTATTTGCAACAATGCCATTGCCACTTGCACCGCCGTTGGCAGACACATATCCGCCATTGAAGGTAAGTGTATTACCTTCTGCTTTAATGCCATAACTGGATTCGCCAGTAGATGTAATTGAGCCGCTGTTTACGGTTACATTTCCATGAGCCTGAATGCCATCCCAATGACCAACAACAGACAAACTGCCGTCACCGGAAATATTCACTGTAGAATTGGCATAGATACCGTAGTTGGCACCGCTGGAGACAGTATTGCTACCGTTCAGTACGATATTCAGAGCTTCCTTGGCATAAATGCTTGCATCTGCATAGCTGCCGCTGGTGATGGATGCGCCATTCAAGGTCAGAGTGTTGGTAGCATAGTCATAACTCCAACCCTCACCGCTGGTATTTTGACTTGTTACTGCTGTGCCGCCAACCCACAGAACGGGTGGTGCCAACACCGTAAGCGGGATATTCGCAAATCCGCTTGCATAATCAGTCATTTTATCCCCGTTGTGCTGCTCGCTGAACACTTTCAGCGTATAGCTGCCCACTGCAAGATCAGACGGTATGGTAATGGTTGCCGTACCACTTTCGCTGTTATTTGCGATCCGTCCATAGTAGAGGACGGTATCGTTGCTGTCTACTAACATAGCAGAAACATATTCGTTATTGCCTGTGTTCGCACCAGAATAGGTAACATCAACCGTCCAATCCGAATATCCCACGGTTTGTGTGGTAGCACTGCTCGTAGAAGCAGTAAAACTGCGACTATCGTCCAAAAGCGTCATCTTCCATTCCGTTCCGGCTGTACCAACTTCCGTTAAGCTGCCGTCCACCGACGTATCTGCTTTGCCGCCTACGGCGGCAGATGTGAAGATGACAGAGTTCAGATTTAAGTTAAAAGCGGGGCGAGCCGCATACTCAGAAATAAAGATCGATCCGTCTACGTATTCACCATTCACCATACCGGAGTCACTGACCGCGCCCGCCTGGTCAGTTGAGTATAATGGTTCGAAAAGAGAACGGAGCCACCAATAGCTCGCGCTCTGCGCGGTGTCTGTTGCACTTAGTCCCGGTGCGTCATTATAATCACCTACATAGTCTGCAAGTTCCCTCACAGACAGGAAAAATACTTTGTCATTTTCTGTCAAGCTGCTTGTGCCCCAACTCCATTTGTACAAAATCATTTCGGCATTATCAGTTTTCTCAACGCCGAGGAAAGCCGCCTGTTCTGCCATTGAAAAAGCACTGCTTTGTGCAAAGGTATTGCACCATTCCTGTGCTTTGCTGCCTTGATATGTATTCCCGTCATCTGTCGAAGCATTAAACATCACGTTGCCGCGATCCAATAAATACTCCGACAGCAGGAACATTCCGCCGCTTGCTCCATTGTTTGCCGCATCCGCGTCCAGTACCCGCCACTTCATCGGGTCGCTGCCATTCACGCCAAAATAGACATAATCACTTGGCGTATAATATGTCGTATATTGCGTCCCCATTTGACCTTTTATTGCGGTCGGGTCGCTGATCCCGCTTGTGCCAAGCATGATGGCTTTGTCTGCTGATGGCGTGGTATCCACCGCAAATGCCGGCAGCGCCGTCATCGGCATCATACTGAATACCATTACAAGTGCCAAAAATAGGCTTAAAATTCTTTTTGAGTTAAATACATTCGTTTTCATATCCATTATCCTTCCGGTTGTTTTATATGTATTACGCCGTTCCGGCTCTCGCTGGAGGGTATCTTTATACAGGTATCGTATCCGTCTCATATAAAACACCCCTTTCCGAAACGCAAAAAGCCACTTGGTTCAGGGCGTGGAAATAACGCCCATTCATCGAATGGCTCATAGCATCGGTATTTACTTATGTATGCAAAGAAGGAACAGTTAGTCCTTGCGTTGCGGATTTTATATTGCTTGCTCATCTATGTCAACCTCCTTGTGAGGATTATTTCTATATACAATATATACAATAAGTCGATATTATATTATAGCAGAATTCTCTCGACTTTTCAATGCATTTCGCGCTGAAAATCACTATTGTCGCGCTGAAAATCACTATTGTCGCAAAAAAGTTACTAATCATAGTTATTAAAGGTTTTGAACCTCAGCACTTTCCGCCTTTTTAAGTATTTTTTCATCCGGTATTACATCGGGACTGTATTCCAAAACATAACTTGTTTCCGGTGTGTCATTCCAACAGAGATATGAGATTTCATCGAACTCATAGAGCGATTGAATAACACACCGAGAGCATCTAATACAATTGTTGAATATTTTTTTAATTATTTGGCGTGTTAAGTGCGATATACATTCACAACGGGGACATTGACGCGGTTAGCATAGTCCACGGTGTTCTTGGTTCCACTTGGTTTGCCGTTCCAGACGGCGATTACTCTTGACGAATGATCCACCATCCACTCATTTCGGATTTGATAGACACCTCTTTTGTAACCGTCGCAAATATCTCTTGTGAGATCTGCGGCATTCATAATTGCTATGTATCTCTTTTTCCATTCCGGCCAACGCTCAATAAAGTTCGGATGAGGATTGGTGGAGATCAGCTTCAACGGCAATTTTTCTTTATCCCGCAATCGTAGGATAATCTCTGCCGCCCAAATGTCAACGCCGGGTGCCATACCGGTGATGAATACATTAAAGCCATCGTCGATTGCCTTGCGGATAGCTACCTCTAACTCTTTGATAACCTGCTTTTCGGTCATTATCATCTTTTCGGGACGATGCCCTGTGAAACAGCAACGGTGCATCCTTTTTTCTGCTTCTGTCATTTTCTCACCTTATTTCTTTGGCTCAAACGGAGCAGCGCTCTCTGCCATCTTGAAAATATCTGCCCTTGTTACAGAGGCAGGGCTATATTCTATCACACAACTTATCTCCGGCGAAATTGTCCAACAACGGAAGGCGCGGTCATCTTTTTCAAACCACGCACCAACCATCTCTCCGACAGTACAATTTTCGTATTCGTCCGGCAAAGTAACCACAGATTCAATGGACGCAATATGCAGACCTATTACCTCTGCAGAATCGGATTCATAGTATTTCGTATGGCATTGTGTGAATATAATGGTGTTACCGTTTGCGTCACTGTATGTCAGAGGTGAGGTGATAATCTCAACCTGTTTCTTGTAGCTGTCATCCACTGAGAGGATAGCCTACTCCTCGCGATCTGCCATCTCTCGCATTTTTTCAGCATCGGATTTATCGTTACCTGCGGAGTCTTTAGTCGCTGCGAATGAAACCAATGCAACAATCACGGCTAAAGCACAACACAGGATGGTCAACAATTTCTTTTTGCTCATGGATATCCCTCCGGTATAAAAACACCCACCGAACCGTTTTGTGCGGAGTGGGTTATTCTAATGACTCCGCTATCTTTCAAAAACAGTCCGGTTGAACTGCAACAGCCTCACTCTACAAAGGATGTGAATGTACCTTCTCAAAAGACGGATGCCCAAAATTGTTATGTGTATAGAGGTCATTTGGGGAATATTTATAGGTTTATTTCCGATATTTTTTGTATTATATCATATATAAACCAATATTGCAACAACTTTACCGCCTTACAACCAATAATATTGCCGCCTGTATGGGTTAAAATATAATAAAGGGTGGTGAGATTATGGACGAAAAAGATTTTGCTTTGCGATTAGCACAACTGCGTGAAAAGAAGAATGTATCCGCACGAGAAATGAGTCTGGCAATCGGACAAAACGCAGGATATATTAACAATATCGAATCCGGGAAATCGTTGCCGTCTTTACCTGGTGTTTTCTATATATGTGATTATTTAGGTATTTCTGTAGGCGAGTTCTTTGATCTCGAAGCCAAGAACCCCACCAAATTGGATGCAATCATCAAGGATTTGAAAAAACTTGATGATCAACAGTTAGATAACATTGCAAATTTGATAAAAGGTTTAATTAAGAAATAAACTATAAGTAAAGCCGCCCGAGTGGGCGGCTTTTATTAATGATCTTAATATATTTTTGTAATGAGATATTCTTCACACTCAACAAACGCATCATCAATTGCGCGAATACCGTAAAGTTCTCCTTGATTTTTAGTTTGAACAATATCAAAGGTAACGTCCATACTCCACCAAGAACCATCAAAGTAAACTCGATTCCAAGTGTGGTGATATCGAGTGTTATCACGCTTATCACCATCGATAACATAGCAATGAATGTTCTGACTCCGACATAGTGCGGCAAACAGATGAGAAAAGTCATAACAGATTCCTTTTCGCGTGCTTAAGGTTTTACGAACATTGAAATACTGTATTAGAGGTTCGCAGTCATAGTCATACTCAAAATTATGTATCATCCATTCGTATATTGCTTTTGCTTTTTCTTCATCGGTATCATAATCGGAGCAAATTTCATCAGCAAGTTCTACAGTGTTTGTATCCCACAGCGTTGCTTGACCGTTTGTAAGAGAAACATCAACCTGTCTGTAGACAAAAATATATGCTGAGAAAAGTAATACGATTATAAGAATTGATAATATTAAAACATATATTTTCGTCAGCGGTTTATCTTTACCCATATTATCGGCGAAAGCGATAAAATACATAAAAACGATAGCAAGTGGAATAAGTGCCAAAAACGGAAATACTCTGCGACAATAAATCGCATAAGCAATGTTCATACAAGCAATGAGTATCAGCAAGATATAAACCACTGCTCTCATTGTTTTTGAGTTTATTTTAACCATTAAAAATAAAGTTGGTAAGACTGATAGCAGATAGAATACCTGTAGAATGGGAGAGAGTACAAGGAAGTCTTTTAGGTATAATCCAAGTAACAGATTATATGTAAGTGCAATGGTAAATAAAATAAGTCTTGTTATATTAGTTTTAGGTGCTTTTGTAGTCTTCATTTCAAAATCTCCTTTTGTGTACGAATTTATTGAAACGAAGAAGTAGCAGTACGGAACAAAACACTCTGTACTGCCACAAACAAAGGATTATTTAACATCTTTTAAGAAAACAACAAACCCGAACGTTTCACCAATCGGTAAAAGGTTCGGGTTTGAATGCTTTGGTGCGGATAAGAGGACTTGAACCTCCACCGAGTTGCCCCGACTAGAACCTGAATCTAGCGCGTCTGCCAATTCCGCCATATCCGCATATGACCATTGCCTTTTGACAACGCTAATATATTAGCAAAAGCAAAGGAAAAAGTCAATAGGTTTTTGAAATTATTTTTCAAGTTTTTGATAAGTTTTTTCCTTGAAGGGCTTGGAATATACAATAAAGCGATCATGTTCTCCTTTACCGATCAAGCCACTCTCATCCCAAGCCTCCAATGTAAAATGCAAAGACCGCCCTTCTGCTTTCTTAAGAACGATTTTACATACCACCTCCATACCGATTGGTGTAGCAGACAAATGCTGCACATCAATATGGGTCCCAACAGTGGTCGTGCCCTCTTCCAGCAATCCCGCCACACTTTCGGCTGCGCAACCTTCCATGAGCGCAATCATTGCGGGGGTGGCAAATACAGGAAGATCACCGCTTCCCATGCTCTGGGCAGTAAGTTCTTTGGTTACGATACATTTCTTTTCATTAGTCAATCCAATATTCATACTCTTCTCCTTTATTATTTTTTAATCGCGACACTTGTGGAGATTTTTCTTATAAGTTGCAAATATGGTATATGAAAGCGATCTCATTATAACATAAAAAAGAGAAATATGATATAAATAAATTGCCAAGATGCAAAAATTTTATTGGTGCGAAAGACGGGACAGGCGCATCTGGCGCCTTCCTGCTCGATGACCGCTCCGCATTGCTCGCGGTGCCCATCTCGCACCATCCGTCTATAAAACAGCCGCACCGGGATGTTTTATTTTACGACGGCCGCCCCCCTTGGGGTTCAAGTCCCTTTCAATTTTGACGCAATAAAAAAGACACCCGACTGGGTGTCTTTTTTATTGGTGCGGGTGTTCATAAGGGATTTACTTAGAAATAAGTACGAACGGTATTTATAATCTTAAACTTGTTAGTACTATTTATAGACCAAAAACGATACGTTTTTGCCTCTGTGGGATATCAAAATGGTATATACATTAAATGTTTTTAATATAGTTCGCCATAGAAATCCACGCACATGCTTCTGCATTGTTGGCTGCTATTTGTGACCATTGTGTTGTGCTTAATGTATTATTTGCAATTTCCTGTGTATTTTGTGAAATTTTCTCAGTATTATGTTCTATCGATGAAAGTCTACCCAATATCTCTTGATTTTGAGTAATAATGCTCTTGTTTTGAGCAATTTGAATAGCTTGATTGATTATAATTTTCTGTTGATTCTTAATTATGTTATCCAGTTTTTCCTTGATCTCATCAAGATCTAAATGTACTAAGATTTCTGAAAGTGATTCAGTAGAAGAATCAAAATAATCACATATATACCAGATAGATTCTAAGTTTCTAAATTTATTTGGAATGATGTTAAGGTCATATTGCTTTTTTAGAAGTTCTGAAGCTTTTGTCAAATCATCTTCAATTTCAGTAAGTTGTTTCGGACATTGTTCTAAATTGTTTTGAGCTGATTCATAATCTTTAGAAAGCTCAACTTTTGCTGTTTGTAATAAATCCAAAAAAATCGGTCGCCAATCTGCAGCAAAAGAAGCTTGACCTGAATAATATTCTTCTCCGGTATAATTCCAAAGATTTACAGGAATTTTTTTAGTTTTTCCGAACCATGTTGTTTCTTCTCTTGTGACAGGCTCTGAAAGTTGTTGTAATCTTTCTTCAGTGAGCTTATGTTCGTTTTTAAAATCAATTGGTGGATAATATTGTACCCATTCTTCATCGATAATACGTTGTTGTTTAGATTGTATGTAAAAATAAAAATCCGTTCCGTCAAAGCCAAAATTAAACATTATTTCATTATCAACACCCTTATATCTTTTTTCGTAGGGCAATCCATAACTATGATCCCAAAAATAAGTTTTTGAATAACATCTGATTGTTTTACTATTTTCAATTAGCTTTTCTACCTCTTCTTTTTTCACTTGCAAAGCATTTTTTATAAACTCAAGGCGACAAATGTCATTGAAATATATACTCATTCCGTTGCGCTCATCGTTAGTTAGTCTCCTAGTTGACTTTTGTTCAATTGTATTATCGCTTTTAACTTTGAAACCACAGTTAGAGCAATATATTGAATTATCTGTTATATGAGTTCCACATTGTGAGCAAAACATAATTATAACCTCCTAAAAATATTATTATGCAAACTATTCGCTACAAAAAAAATAAATGTATTATTAATTTAATTACAACTCCTTTCCGCAAAATAAAAAAGTGTGAGCAACCGAAGCCACCCACACCGAAAAATGCAAACCCCGATTGCTGCTACACAAAACCAGATAAATGGGAATGGCAAACATTACACACTATCTGTTGGAATTTGCATTTTTACCAAATTCAAAAATAGTGTGCACAAAAAAGGATATAGCATCCCCGTAAAAATGAAAATACCATTTCCCAAAATCTTTATTCGGTTTTGTGTAGCATAATTAGTTTATCATAAATTTGAATGTTTTTCAATAGTTTTCAGCAATTATATTGTCTGTGAGTTTAGCGAGCATCGGATTTTGACACCAAAATCCAAACACACCGAAAAGAACAAGCCTTTCTCGAAAAAGAGAAAGGCTTGTTGCTATAATGATAAAAATCGAGTGTCCATAACTCAAATCCGTTATGAACACTCGATATGGTGCGAAAGACGAGACAGGCGCATCTGGCGCCTTCCTGCTCGATGACCGCTCCGCATTGCTCGCGGTTCCCATCTCGCACCATCCGTCTATAAAACAGCCGCACCGGGCTGTTTTATTTTACGACGGCTGCCCCCTTGGGGTTCAAGTCCCTTTCAATTTTGACGCAATAAAAAAGACACCCGACTGGGTGTCTTTTTTATTGGTGCGAAAGACGGGACTTGAACCCGTACGGTGTAAACCACACGCCCCTCAAACGTGCGCGTCTGCCAGTTCCGCCACTCTCGCGTAAAGTACTTATAGATTATAGCAATCAAAATCCAAAAAGTCAATACCAAATTTCAAAAAAACACCTTGAAATAACAAGTTTTTTTTGATATCATGTTGACATCAAGCGCAAAGGCGGAATATAAGAACGTGAGAGTTGCTTTTTACACCCTTGGGTGCAAAGTTAATCAATATGATACACAGATCATGCGAGATCAATTGGAGCAAAACGGATATGAAACAGTTCCCTTTGAGCAGGATGCAGATGTATACATCATTAACACCTGCACCGTTACCCAAATCTCCGATAAAAAATCCCGCCAGATGATCTCCCGTGCCAAAAGAAACCACCCCAAAAGCATCATCATTGTATGCGGTTGTTTCTCTCAGGTTGCCCCTTCTGCGGCGGCTTCAATTGAGGGAGTCGACATTGTGATCGGCACCTCAAATCGAAAAGAAATCCTCCGCTATATCAATGAATTTCAAGTAAACCAAAAGCAAATTATCGAAGTAGATAATTGCGGCACTTTAGAAAAAGAAGAAATCCATTCATTTGGCGATAAAAACCGCGCCATATTAAAAATTGAAGACGGTTGCGAAAACTATTGCAGCTATTGCCTGATTCCATATGCAAGAGGCAGAATTCGATCAAAGCCCCTTGAGATCATTCAAAAAGAGATCCGCGCTTTAGTAAAGGCAGGATATCGTGAGATTGTTCTGACAGGAATTCACCTTGGTTCCTATGGAAAAGAAAACGGCACTCCCTGCCTTGAGAAAGCAATTACGGCTGCTGCTGAAATACCGGGAGTTGAAAGAATTCGTCTGGGTTCTTTGGAGCCGAGAATTATCACCCCTCAATTTTTGGAATCGATCGCTTCTGTTCGTGCTTTATGCCCTCATTTTCATCTTTCCCTGCAAAGCGGATGTGATCGCACCCTCAGGCGTATGAATCGGCATTATTCCGCAAATGATTATGAGCAAGCGGTAGAGCTCCTGCGCGAAACTTATCCGGATTGCTCCATCACTACGGATATCATTGTAGGCTTCCCGGGAGAAACCGAAGAAGATTTCAACGATAGCCTCTCATTTGCTAAAAGAATCGGCTTTGCAAAAATTCATATCTTCCCCTACTCTCCTCGCAAAGGTACGCGCGCAGCCGCTATGGATGGGCAACTGACAAAAGAGATAAAGGCAAAGCGGGTAAAAGAGATGGAAAAAATTGAGCAATCCTCTCGCCATGCCTTTTGGAGCAAGATGGTTGGAACGATTCAGGAAGTACTTCCGGAAGAAGAAAAGAACGAGAATCTTCATGGCTTTACAAAAAATTACTGCCCTGTATTATGGAAAGGGAAAAAGCCTTCTGCTCCCATCCCGCTGAAAATTATCGACTATACCGACGAAGGGCTGATTGGCGAGCAAATCAAATAAAGAACTCCTGCAGTTTGAAGCTGCAGGAGTTTCATTTATATTTTACGAATAATTCCCATAGGAGTCTGCTGACCGCTTTGGCCCAAAGGATTATCCTTAAGAATTTTGGCATAGAGCTCGCGGCTCATGGATTCATCTGAAACACCGAGAATCACGCCATCAATATCGTTGATATCCACCACGCAAACATCAAAGCCGATTCTCGCTTTTATATCGCGGGATACTTTATCGGGATCCTTGGGCCCCAAGACAACATAATGGTTATAAGGCGGAATGGTGCAATCGCAAGGCCCATCAATAGAGCGTGCCTTAGCACCTGCAATATTATAAAAAACACCGCGCTTGCCGACCATCTTTCCGAGAGCTGAGCAAAAAGCGGCAAAGAGGATCTTCAAAGTGCCGCACTCCTGCAGGGCCATCTCCATGGTTTGAGGAATGCTCAAGCCGATTCCATAGGGAGATTTATATACAAATTTACAAAGGAATTTTGCTAAGGGGCGTGGATGAATCTCTTCCATGGGGATTGCCCGCTTTTGGGTGCAAGCAACGCACTTTTCGGAAATAAAGAGAACATCCCCTTCCTCCATCATTCCCTTTGCATATTGCTCCGCCACATCCTCAATTTTATCTTGATCGGTAATTACATGGGTCTTAATCGGCAGACGGCGATAGGATACGCCCTCAACCTCAATTATTTCATTTTTTCCTTCATTGGGTTTTAATTCAGCCATTTTCAACATCCTCCTAATTACTTAAAGAATAAAGGCAACGGTGCTAAGGTAATAATATCATCGCGCTCGATCGCATCCCCTTCTGCAAGGATCGCCATTTTAGCCACGATCTCACCGCCGGCCTTTTCTACCAATGTCTCAAGCGCTTTTAGGGATTCACCGGTGGATATTACATCATCTACAATGACAACACGCTTCCCACGCATCAATTCAACATCCTCTCCATCAATACAGAGGATCTGCTTATTAACCGTAGTGATAGAATCCACCTCGACAGTAAAAACGTCTTTCATGTAAAGCTTTGGAGCTTTACGGGCAAGAACATAGCGATTTACACCGCTTTGCCGCGCGATCTCATGAATCAGAGGAATCCCCTTGGATTCTGCAGTGATAATCACATCATGGGGCGGCATCTTTTCGATCAATTCTTTAGCGCAGGCAACGGTCAACTCTACATCGCCGAAAATTACAAACGCCGCAATATCCAAATGCTCATTAACCGGGCAGATTGGCAGATCTCGCTCAAGACCTGCAACCTTTAACTTATAAGTATTCATCGCCATTCCTCCTTCAGCACATTTTCACATCCAACTGCTCGCCGCCGATCAGATGGAAATGCAAATGAAAAACCGATTGACCGCCGAATTCGTTGCAATTGCTTACAACGCGAAAACCTTGCTCCAGCTTTAGTTCTTTAGCAAGATACGCAATCACTTCAAATATATGTGCAACAATTCCACTATTTTCCTCGTTAATTTCCATCACATTGGCAATATGCTTTTTAGGGATCACCAATACATGAACCTTTGCCGCAGGGCTGAGATCATGAAAAGCAATCACTTGATCATCTTCATAGACCTTATTGGAAGGGATTTCCCCGCTTGCGATCTTGCAAAAAATACAGTCCTTCATGACGCACTCCTTATTTTTTCATTTCTTTCACAAAAGCCACAACCCGATTCAATGCTTCCTGCACTTTGGCAGCATCACCAATACCTGCCATTGCACTATCAGGTTTGCCGCCGCCTTTACCGCCGGTAACGCCGGCAACCAAACCAACCAGTTTTCCGGCCATTACACCCTTTGCCACAGCATCTTTTCCGCATACAACCAGAAGGTTTCCTTTTTCTTCTCCCACATTTGCCAGCACCGCGCAAAGGTCATTATGGTTTGCCTTCAGATCATCGCCAAGTTCGCGAAGGGTCTTCACATCGGCATTATCAAAGATCGCAGTTACTACTCGAATTCCGTCAACCACAACTGCATCATCAAGCAAAGAGCCGGTCTGCTGCTCTGCCATCTTCTTATTAGCGGCTGCAAGTGCGTGATTTAAGGTTTTAACCTCTTCCATCAAAGATACGCACTTGGGCACCAAATTCTGCGCATTATTGCACTTTAAGGCTGCTGCGGCGGATTCAATCTCCTTGCGATAATCCCTCAGAAGATCCAATACACCGGCGCCGGTTACTGCCTCAATTCTGCGAACACCGGAGGCGATACCGTTTTCACTGAGAATTTTGAAAAGACCCATCTTGGCAGTATTGCCCACATGGGTACCGCCGCAAAGTTCAACCGAAGCACCCGCAATTTCAACCACTCGTACCCGATTACCGTATTTTTCACCAAAGAGCGCCATAGCGCCTTTCGCCCGAGCCTCTTCGATATCGGTCTCATAATTCAAAACATCAATTCCGCTGAGGATCACTTCATTTACGCGATCCTCCACTGCCTGCAGCTCATCTGCAGTGAGGGCGGCAAAATGAGTAAAATCGAAACGTACAGCCCGATCATTTACCAGCTGACCCGCCTGCTCCACATGGTTGCCGAGAATCTCTCTCAAAGCACCCTGCAGCAAATGAGCGGCAGTGTGATTACGGCGGATCGCATTCCGACGTGCTACATCAATAGCAGCGGTTACGCGATCCCCCAAGGAGAGAATTCCCTCCTCTAAAGTACCAAAATGCAGATAAACACCGCCTGCAGTCTTAGTCGTATTTTCTACTGCAAAGCGGGCATCGGCCATGGTAATGATACCGGTATCACCCACCTGACCGCCGCCTTCGCCGTAGAAAGGAGTCTCTTTCAATACAACAACCGCTTTCTCGCCGGCAGAAACCGCATTTTTTCGCTCACCTTCTACCACCAAAACAAGAATCTCACTCTCAGAAGAATCGGCGGTATAGCCCAAAAATACGGTCTTATCTACGTCCTCCAAAGAAAGTTCATCACTCTTCCAGCTCTCAGCATCCGCCGCTTTACGGGATTCGCGCGCCTTTTTACGCTGCTCTTCCATCAGCTTCGCAAAACCTTCTTCATCCACCTTCATTCCCTTTTCTTCCAGAATATCACGGGTAAGATCAAGGGGGAATCCATAGGTATCGTAAAGCTTGAACGCATCAGCGCCGGAGAGTATGCCGCCTTCTGCAGTCAATTCCTCCAAAATAGCAAGACCCTGATCGATGGTCTTGGCGAAGGAATCTTCTTCAAAGGAGATTACCTTTTTGATCAGGCTTTCTTTCTCTTCCAGCTCAGGATAGCCACTCTTATTTTCACGAATCACCACATCGCAAAGCAAGGGCAAAAATGCATCATTAATTCCGAGCAATTTGCCATGGCGGGCAGCGCGACGAATCAAGCGGCGCAATACATATCCACGGCCCTCATTGGATGGAATGATTCCATCGCAAATCATAAAAGTAGCAGCGCGAGCATGGTCCGTAATAGCGCGGATAGAAATATCTTTTCCCGCATCTTTGCCATAGGTAACCCCCGCAATCTCGCATACCCGATCAAGGGTATTGCGGATAGTATCCACCTCAAACATATTATCGACGCCCTGCATTACACAGGCAAGGCGCTCCAGACCCATGCCGGTATCAATATTTTTATGCTCCAACTCGGTATAAGTACCATCGCCCATATTGTTGAACTGAGAAAATACGTTATTCCAAATCTCCATATAACGATCGCAATCACAGCCGGGCTTGCAATCAGGAGAGCCACAGCCGTATTTTTCGCCGCGATCAAAATAAATTTCACTGCAAGGGCCGCAAGGACCGGTACCATGCTCCCAGAAATTATCGGCTTTCCCCAAACGCACAATTCGCTCTGCGGGCACACCAATCTGCTCACGCCAGATCTGATAAGCCTCATCGTCGCTCTCATAAATAGAAGGCCAAAGCAGATCACCCGGAATTTCCATTACTTCGGTTAAAAATTCCCAAGCCCATGCAATTGCCTGCTCCTTAAAATAATCACCAAAAGAGAAATTACCCAGCATCTCAAAGAAGGTGCCGTGGCGTGCAGTATGACCGACCCGCTCCAGATCGGGGGTGCGGATACATTTCTGGCAGGTTGTTACCCGATTGCAAGGAGGAGTTACCTCTCCCGTAAAATACTTTTTCATCGGAGCCATGCCCGAATTGATCAGCAAAAGAGATTTATCATTTTGCGGAACCAAGGAAAAACTATTTAATCTCAAATGCCCTTTGGATTCAAAGAAAGATAAATACTTTTCTCTGATCTCATTTAATCCCATATACTTCATACGCTTTTCTCCTTACCAAAATATAAAAGCACCCCTCGAACAAATAGGGACGGAATCCAATTCCGCGGTACCACCCTAATTGCACGAAAAGTGCCACTCTTACTTTAGTCGCTAACGCAGACATTGCGGTATGATTCAGAAAAACAGCCACCGCACTCCCCCTCTCGCTTTGGAAAGCTCTCACCATTACCTTCCTCTCTGTACCGCGGAAAAAAAGACGGGATTTTTCATCATTATCATACTATTTTAGTATATCATATATTTTTACTCTGTCAAGCAATTTTCGCCGATAAAATCGCAGATTTCGCGAAATACCGGTCCGCAGGTTTTTCCGCCCGAAATCCCGTCTTCGGCAAATACCGTGATGACATATTGAGGGTCCTCTGCCGGATAAAATCCGGTAAAATACACATTGAGTTGTTCTTTCTCATTTTTGAAAATTCCGGTTTGTGCGCTGGAGGTTTTCCCGCCGGCGTTCCCTTTTGAGGGTTTTGCATCGGCTCCGGTTCCCTTCTCCACCGTCTGAATACAAAAAGATTGCAGTTTTCTTGCGACTTCTTCCGAGAGAATCCGCACGCCTTGCCGGCCTTCCCCCGATTTTTTGATTTTTCCGCTCAGGTACAGCCCTTCATATACCGTGATATCCGGCAGAATTCCACCGTTTGCAACCGTTGCTGTCATCCGTGCAATCTGCAAAGGTGAGGCCATCAGCTTTCCCTGCCCAATACTGAGATTGGCAAGCGCCAGCCCGCCTCCTTCCTCGGGAAAAATCCCCGCAGATGCCTTAATTGATCCAATGATCTCGATTTGCTCCCCAAAGCCGAAGCGCTCTGCCATTTCTTTAATGCACGGATATCCCAGCATTTGCCCCAAAGCAATAAAATATGAATTACAAGAGTTTGCAAAAGCATCAGCAAGCCCTAATGCACCATGGCCGGAATGATTATGACAGGCGATAGTTTGATCGCTGATTACAATCCCGCCGCTGCAGCTGTAGGTGAATCCTTCCAATCCGCGCTCCAGCGCACATGCAGCAAGAATAATCTTAAATACCGATCCCACTGCCTGAGAAGAAAGGGCGCGATTAATCAACTCTCCTTCGGTCGATTCCAGATAATCGGAAATTCTTTCCTCTTCATAATCAGGCCGTGAACAGATCGACTTCATTTCTCCGCTTTTACAATCAAGAATGACCGCCGCGCCCTTTTCAATATGCTGCTTCATCGCCTCTTCCAGTGCAACACACCATTCTTTATCAAGCGTCAATATCAATCCATTTTTTGATGGGTTTTCTTTTTGTTCTTCAAGCCCGTTTGGGGGAATGATTCCTCCCAAAGCATCAGCGCTATATTGAATTCCTACCTCCGTAGAAAATAGCCCCAAATAATCGCTGAATTCCTTTTCTATTCCCGAGAGGCCTAATTGACCATCGCTGTCTAAATAGCCCAGAAGATGAGATGCAATTCCGCTATAGCGCTCTTCTCCTTCATATATCGTGGCCCCCTCTATTTGAGGCGGTTTATTCTTACATTTGACAACAAAGGGAGTTTCTTTTCCCAATTTTTGCAAAAGATCTTCTCGTTCCTCATCACAAATATTTTCCAAATCATCCAATGATTCTCTTTGAAAATTCCGAGGATCGACCACCATATAATAGCATTTTTGATTTCCTGCAATCGGCTGAAGATTCTTATCATAGATCAGCCCCTTGGTTCGATATAAAATCAAAGAACTTTTTCGACTGCTTATTACCTTTTGAGAGAGATTTGCATTATCCCCCATCGACAGCCAAAAAGTCCTAAATAAAATTGCCATAAAGGCCATTATCAATGCAAGATAAAACCATCCGGTCCTACGAATCGACATTTCACATCACCCGCATTAGTATGCGCGTTTTCAAAGGATAAATTCACCATTGACTTTACTCTTTGAAAGAGGTATAATCATTATAGAACATTTGTTCTTTAATGAAAAGAGGAATTATATGGACCGCATCATTTTACATTCCGATCTGAATAATTTTTTTGCCTCGGTAGAGGCGGCTAAAAACCCGCTTCTGCGAGGCAAAGTTTTTGCGGTGGCAGGAGATCCCGAAAAGCGCCACGGCATTATTTTAGCCAAGAGTCAGCCCGCCAAAGAGCTTGGGATCTCCACCGGCGAAGTCATTTGGCAAGCTAAATTAAAATGCCCTGATCTGATTTTGGTTAAGCCGGATATGGTCTCTTATCATCGCTATTCCAAGCGTGTCCATGAAATTTACCGTCGGTTCACCGATACCATTGAGCCATTCGGCATCGATGAAGCATGGCTGGATGTTACCGGAAGCACGCGGCTGTTCGGAAGCGGTGAAGAGATCGCTCGCAAGATTCGCCATGCTGTAAAAGAAGAGCTGGGGCTTACTGTATCGATCGGGGTCTCATTTAATAAAATTTTTGCAAAGCTGGGAAGTGATTTGAAAAAGCCCGATGCCACTACCATAATTTCTCGGGATAATTTCAAAGCAGTGGTTCACCCCCTTCCCATTACCGCCTTATTATTTGTAGGAAGATCCACACGTGAAAAGTTAGAGCGTTACGGCATCAAAAAAATCGGCCATTTAGCAAATGCTGATCCCAATTTTCTGAAAAACCTTTTGGGAAAAAACGGCCTTCTTCTCTATCATTACGCCAATGGCTCTGATATTGGATCCACTTTACTTTCTCAAACACCGCCTGCAAAATCCATCGGCAATTCGGTTACCACCGCTTATGATCTCACCACCGAGCAAGAAATCCGAATTCAGCTGATGATGCTGGCAGAGCATATCGCCGCTCGCTTACGAGAGCAGAATGTTGCAGGCGCGCTGATTCATATTTCGATCCGTGATCGCAATCTGCGCACCATCACCCGTCAAAAGCAATTAGAGCTCCCCACCAATCATGCACCGGCAATCGCAGATGCAGCATTTTCTCTTTTTCAGCAGCATTATGATCTTTCCACTCCGGTGCGCAGCATCGGAATCGGCGTAGGAAATCTTTCTTCCGATACCGGAAATCTGCAGTTAAGCTTATGGGATCCGGAGCACAAGCGTGTAAACGAGCAAAATTTAGATCATGCAGTAGATCACTTAAGAAATCGCTATGGGTTTAATTGTGTAGTGCGGGCAGGATGCCTCCACCATCAGCTGAAAAATTACACCCTCACCAATGATCCTCAAGCACCTTCTTCCCTTTGCACCCTCCCCGGATGCCGCCATTAGAAAAGCGGAGAGATTTGAAATCTCTCCGCTTATATTATTCGAATAAATGTTTTTGAGAATGAGCTACATCCTGATCAGCAAATGAAAAACATTTTTCAAATTCATTCAAGGTTTTCATCGCGCCGGTCAGCTTATCTGCTGCTTCTGTTTTTGCAGTCAAAAGATTGGATTTCAGCAACTCATAATCCGATATCAGCAACCTGAACCGTTGCTCCGCCTCTTCGCGCAATGCTTTGGCATGGGCCTCCGCATCCTGAATAATGCCGGCCGCATCATTTTTAGCCTTAATCATCAATTCTGCCAAAACCTCACGATTTTCATCATAAAGCTGCGCACGATGACGCAGATCCTGAAGTTCCTCTGCTTGAAGCTGCGCACGATGAGATACTTCAGTGCGCACAATTTCTTCATATTTCGGAGTAAGCTCTCCTTCTACCTGCTTGCGAACCTGCTTTTCAATTTCAGGACGCAGTTCCTCCTCAAGATCTTTACGGAGCTGCTCACTCAGGACAGGGGTCAATTCCTCTGTCAAAGCATTTCTTAATGCTTCCTCATCAGCACAAGCTTCGCTTACTTCTTGCGCAGCATCTTCCAGCTGCTGAATGCGGCTCAGGGCAACACTAAGCTCATCCTGAAGCTGCACCATCTGACGATTCAACTGATCAATGTATGCAACAACCTCACCTTTATGATATCCCTTAAACGATGTCTTAAAAATTTCAGAATTAGCCATTATGCGGCATCCTCCATCCTATATTGTTTTTTAATCATAACATATCTGATAAAAAATTGCAACCTTTTTCGATTTTGAAGAAGTTTTCAAAAAAAGGTTGCTTTTTTCATATTAAGATAGTATAATAGTTTCTCGTAAATGCGCCCGTAGCGCAGTTGGATAGCGCGTCAGACTCCGACTCTGAAGGCCGCTGGTTCGAATCCAGTCGGGCGTACCAAAGAAAGCGACAAGTTTCGGCAGAAACTTGTCGCTTTCAGTTATATTGCCTTTTGGCGAGTGATATTGCTTTGCAGTTATATTTGCTTCGTGCGTTTCGGAATATATTCCCATACATATGTTAGCATAGAGTGAACATCCTGTTTATGGAGGCACTTTTTATGAAATCTGATAAGAAAAAAGACGTTATTCCGCTTTATACCACTCTTCCTCTTGTCCAACCCGAAAAAAAGACAAAGGATGCCAAGGTATCAATCCCCTCGGATGAAGCGGTAAGCTGGACAAAAGGATGGAGTGAAGAGTTGAAACTCTAAGAAAAGGGCTGCTTTATTTGCAGCCCTTTTCTTAAAAATCATTTACACATCGATGTAATTATGATATAATATCCCCATAAAGTCCGTGCATAATTGATATTTAACGGTATAGAAGAAGGAGAAGTTTTATGGCTAAAAAGAAATATCAGATGTCTCGCCTTGAAATGCTTGATACTTTTCTCCCCATTTTCGGGGGCTGTTGGGCGCTGGCATTCACCTACATATCTTATTTTGCAGAAAGCAGCCTATTGGCTTATCTTACCGTGGTCCCCGTATTCTTTCTCTATGCACTTTATCTATTAGGCAGTGCAATATATGTTTATAAAGAAGCGGAAATTCTGGAGGCATTGGGAAAAGATACTGCTGATATAAAAGCAAAACACAGAAAAAAAGCCCCTATCCTCAGCAAGAAAAAGCTGATCTTTGCCGCCATCTTCTTTCTTTGCGGCATCTTAATTTGCATTCTCTTATAATAAAAATTGCGGAAGGAAATTCCTTCCGCAATTTTTATTGCTCTTCATTCAAATCAATTTTTGGTAATCGCCAATGCAACTTTGCGGCAAGAATTCGAATCAAAACAGTGAAAATAATTACAAAGAAGGTGGCAAAAACCTCAAGACCCGCTCTAAAGCCGACCAGATAATAAAAGCAACACCCAACAATCGATACAACTGCATAAATATGCTTAGTAAGAACATATGGCTTTTCATTTACCAATACATCGCGGAGGATTCCGCCTCCCACACCGGTTATAACGCCCAATGTAATCGCCAAAAGAGCATTGTTTTCATAGGAAGATCTGCAGGCAATCTCCACACCGGTGATAGAAAAAGCTGCAAGGCCCAAAGCATCGAAGAAAATATTGATCACATCAATTGATTCACTCAATTTTTTGAAATTTCTTCGATGAATATCCGTAATAATAAAGACCAAAACCGAAGTTACTACCGCAACGCAAAAAATCAACGGATTAAAAAAGATCTTCGGCGGAGTATTACCCAGCAAAACATCTCTGATGACCCCACCACCGACAGCTGTTATGCATCCAACAGTTGCAACTCCAAAAAGATCAAGGCTGCAGCGAATTGCCACCAAAGATCCCGAGACGGCAAAAGAGATGGTACCAATCCATTCCATGATTAAAATAATAATATCGCTGATCATTCATTATCACCACCTAATCAATACTATAGCACAATAATAGCATCGGTGCAAGCAAAAAAGCAGACCTATCCACTTCGATAGGTCTGCTTTTAAGATTATTCTTGATTGCTTTTTGCAGTATCGGCACCATCGCCCACAAGGCCGAGCTCCCTTGCGGCCTGCTCCCGCATTTTATATTTCAGGATTTTACCTGCAGCATTCATGGGGAAGCTATCAACAAAGGAAATATACTTTGGAACCTTATGGCGCGCCATACTTGCTTTAATAAACTCAGTCATTTCCTCGGCAGATACACTACCGGGCTCCTTGAGAATAATGCAAGCCATAATTTCTTCGCCGTATTTTTTATCCGGCACGCCAATTACCTGGACATCTTTCACATCGGGATGGGTATAAATAAATTCTTCAATCTCTTTGGGATAAATATTTTCACCACCGCGAATGATCATATCCTTCAAGCGGCCGGTAATACGATAATTTCCGTGCTCATCACGGCAAGCCAAATCCCCGGAATGAAGCCATCCTTCTGCGTCCACTGTATCAGCAGTAGCCTGAGGCATCTTATAGTATCCCTTCATTGTATTATAACCTTTAGAGCAAAATTCGCCATTCACACCGCTGGGCAGCTCTGCTCCTGTTTCCGGATCAACGATTTTGCATTGGACATGCGGGAAAGCATAGCCTACTGTATCGGTTCTTACTTCCAGGCTATCCGTCCATGCAGACATGGTAGAGCCGGGTGCCGATTCTGTCTGACCATAGACGCTTACAATCCCCGTCATATTCATTTCATCCGGCTGGGCCGCCCGCCGCATCAGCTCAGGCGGACATCCCGCTCCTGCCATAATGCCGGTGCGCATATGGGAAAAATCAGTCTTGCGATAGTCCGGATGGTTAAACATCGCAATGAACATCGTAGGGACACCGTTAAAGCAGGTGATCTTTTCCTGATTGATGCAAGCCAACGATTGCTTTGCCGAAAAATAAGGCAACGGACAAATGGTGGCACCATGGGTCATGGAAGAGGTCATGGAAAGCACCATGCCAAAGCAATGGAACATCGGCACTTGAATCATCATGCGATCGGCCGTCGATAACCCCATTCGATCGCCGATACACTTCCCATTGTTGACTACATTATAATGAGTCAGCATTACACCCTTCGGAAATCCGGTTGTACCGGACGTGTATTGCATATTGCAGACATCATCAGGCCGCACCGCAGCCGCCATTTGGGCAACGGTCTCAGAGCTGACCATCGATGCTCTCTCCATCGCTTCCCCAAAGGTCAGGCAACCGGGGAGCTTAAAGCCAACGGTGATCACATTGCGCAAAAAGGGTAATCTCTTGCAATGCAAGCTCTCCCCCGCCTTGCTTTTTTCCATTTCCGGGCAAAGCTCTTGGATAATACTCTTATAATTGGAATCAAGGCAGCTTTCGATCATAATCAGAGTATGGGTATCGGACTGCCGCAGCAGATATTCTGCCTCATGAATTTTATAAGCAGTATTCACCGTTACCAATACAGCGCCGATCTTGGTAGTGGCCCAAAAAGCGATATACCATTCCGGCACATTGGTAGCCCATACCGCCACCTTACTGCCCGCTTTAACACCCATAGATACAAGGGCGCGAGCAAAAGTATCTACATCTTTTTGAAATTCTTTATAGGTCCTTGTATAATCCAGCGTTGTATACTTAATGGCATATTGATCCGGAAATTCCTCTGCCATGCGATCCAATACTTGAGAGAAGGTCAGATCAATCAGCTCATCCTTTTTCCATACATATTGGCCGGAACCGTCATGATTGAAATACAAACTTTTTTTCTTTCCCCGCGGATTATCATAGCGATTCATATAATTGATAAAATACGGAAAAATTACTTCCATATCCTTGAGATCTTCAATCCAATCGGGCTTCCATTCCAAGGAAATAAAGCCATTATAATTTACAGAAGAAAGGGCAAGCATAAATTCCGCAATGGGAGCAGTCCCCTCGCCGATCAGATCATATTCGCCCTGATCATCGGAATCCCGCAGATGAACATGGCGCACATAATCGCCCAGGTTTTTGATGGTTGCATCTGCTTTTTCGCCAAAATCCCGAAAGGGATGATGGACATCCCATAAAACCGCCAGCTCATCGCAAGCAAATTCATCCAATAATTTCCGCAATCTTGCCGTATCGGCATAAATTCCGCTGGTTTTAATTAAAATGGTTACTTCTTTTTCCCTTGCATCTGCAATCAACGTTTTAAGATTCTCTTTTACAGCATCTTCATTCTCTTTTAATGCCACAACTGCTACATAAGGCACGCGAGCATTGCGAGCGACCTCCATCAAAGTTTGCAGATAAGAGATACATTCAGGATCTGATGAAAGATCATAAGAGGTATCAAAACAAGGGATGGTGAGATTCTTTTCTTTCAACTGCCGCACTGTAGCGGCGGCCTGATATTTATGAAACGGACCGCTGCGATCCATCATAGGATCAAATTTCGGCAAATTATAAACTTCGATACCGCCGAATCCCATATCGGCGGCCACAGCCACGGTATCCTCCCAGCTCAGATCGTTCCAACCACGGGTGGAAAAGGAGAGATTCATATTTCCTCCTCCTCATAAACAATTTTGTTCAATGCGCTCAGATATGCATTGATACCGGCGCACACAATATCAGTGGAAATGCCGCGGCCGGAATATAATTTTCCGCCGCTCCGCAAGCGCACAATCGTTTGCCCCATTGCTTCTCGCCCTTCAGTAACTGCTTTCAACTGAAAATCATCCAATTCATAATGACGGCCGGTGATGCTTTCAATGGCGCGGAAAGCAGCATCAATCGATCCATCCCCCAAAGAGACGCCTTCCAAAATCTGCCCCTCTTTTTTCAACCGCATATGCGCAGTTGCAGCAATGGTATTGCCCGAATTGATTACATAGGTTTCCAATTGATAAGTTGGCGGGACCTGCATAGCTGCAGAGGCAACAATTGCATCTAATTCGCGGATTCCGACGCGCTCTTTCTTTGCTGCAATTCGGCGGAATGCCTCCACCACCTTAGGTTGATCTTCTTCTGAAAGATCATATCCCAGCTGCTCTACCGCCTTCAAAATAGACTCGGCTTGATCATGGAATGTAAGATAAACGCTCTCGTCATCTTGACGAGCACCGCCATCAAAGGTGGATGATTTTTTATGCTCAGCATCACATATCCATCTGATCTGATCCATTGTGCGGCTCAATTGCGCCACCGAAACATCGGTAGTAATATTCATTGCAGCGCTGCGAGCATGGATAATCTTAGCGATCTTTGCCAAAGAGGCAGTCCCTTGCGGATAGGCGGCCGCCTTGATTTCCAATGCCCCCTGCTCCACAGCAGCGATCGCACAAGCGTCGGCCAAAAATAACGCATCATTGCAGCTGACACCAAGCTTCACATCCTTTAAGATCGGGATCGCCTTAAATAAATCGGAAATAAAGCCCGCAAATTCCTGAGGAAGCATAGTACCTGCCGAATCACATATGGTTACCGTTGCGGCACCGGCTTCCACCGCCGCATGGATTACAGTATTCAAAAATGCAGGATCACTGCGGGTGGCATCATCGGCCACAAACTCCACATCCTCGCACAAAGCGCTGCAAGCAGCAACATTCTGCCGAATCTCTTCCAGCATCGCTTCCGGTTTTTTATGATATAAATATTCCATTTGGACCGAAGAAATAGGGGCAAAAACCTGCAACCGAGGATGTTTTGCACTCTTAAGAGCGTTCCATACTGTATCTACATTTCCCTGCTTCAGTGCAACCGGCACAGCTACAACGCTGTTTTTTACAGCAGCGGCTATGGATTTTACGCGCAACGCATCAGTTCTTGAATCGCCTACCCCTTCTAATTCAATCACAGAGACACCAAGATGATCAAGTAGCTTTGCCAGCTCAATCTTCTCGCGGAAAGATAATAATTCTCCTGCCGCTTGCCTCATGGTTACATCACTGATTCTGATTTGTTTCATACAATCACCTCACAAGAAATAAAAAAGCCCCGAGGCCAAAAAGCCTCAGGGACGAAAATGCATTTCGCGGTACCACCCTGTTTATCTTCGCTAAAAGAAGATCACTCGTCGGACTTCCATCAAAGTCCCAGCCCGTAACGGGGGCAACCGTGCTCCATTACAGCCGCTAATATACGGTTTCACAGAGCCGACTCAGGAAGGAGACTGCACCATCTTTCGCACCGATTCACACCAACCATCGGCTCTCTGAAGCGTCCAAAAGGAGCAGATTTTCCGTCAACATCTTTGGTTTATGAAAGAATTTAACCATAAAGCAAATAATTTGTCAAGAAAAATTTTGGTTTTTTCAAAAAAAGGTTTGACAATTCAAAAAAAATGTGTTAAAGTTTGAAAAAAGTGTTAGAAATGGCTAAGACGAAGACGGCAAGGTTCATCGGATCTTCAGAGAATCGACGGTTGGTGCAAGTCGATGATCGGTAACCAATTTGCCCATCACTTCCGAGCCGGTGAGCCGAGTGATTATCACCAGGCTTTCCCGTTTGCCCGCGTTAAGGGATAGGGATTATTGGATCCTGAAGCGATGGTATGATTACCATAATTTGAGTGGTACCGCGGGTATTGATTTTGCTCGTCTCAAGAGTTTTCTTGAGGCGATTTTTTATTTTCTAAGAAAGGATGACAACAATGAGTAACACGAATCCTACAACCCAATTAATGGACATCGCGGCCCGTATCCGCGATATGCGTGATATTTTGGGCTATAGCACACAAAAGATGGCAGAGCTTACTGAAGTCTCCGAGGGTGATTATCGGACCTATGAGACGGGAACGGTTGATTTGCCCTTCACCTTTTTGCATAAATGTGCCGCTGCATTCGGCGTAGAAATTACTGTACTCTTAGAAGGGCGCAGCGCCAAGCTTTCCGGCTATACCATTACAAGAAAAGGAAAAGGACTTGTAACTGCAAGCGAAGATGGCATCACCATTCAGGATATGGCACCCATGTTTCGCAAAAAGCTTGCCACTCCCTATTGGGTTACTTATCAATATTCCGAAGATCTGCAAAATAAACCCATCCATACCGTAACCCATGCAGGCCAAGAGTTTGATATGGTCATTAAAGGTACCATGCGGATCCGTGTCGGAGATCATGAAGAAATCCTGCGGGAGGGAGACAGCATTTTCTATAAATCCTCCACTCCCCATGGTATGATTGCTATCGATGGGCAGGATTGCGTATTTCTCGCCATTATTATGGCAAGCGACACAACCGATCAAAAGCTCTTTATCGGCTCCGGCAAAAAGGCTGAACACGAAAATCTCCTTTGCCATAAATATATCAAAACGGAAGAAGACGATAACGGAGCGCTCAAGGCTATTTCCTTTGAAGATGCCGATACCTATAATTTTGCTTTCGATACAGTAGATGCAATTGCTCGGCGTGAGCCCGAAAAGCTTGCAATGCTCCATGTGGCCAACGATATGACCGAGCGCCGTTTCACCTTCAAGGATATCAAAGATGCATCCTCTCAAAGCGCCAACTATTTCAAGTCCCTCGGCATCAAACGCGGCGATCGTGTCATGCTGGTGCTCAAGCGGCATTATCAATTCTGGTTTGCAATTCTCGGCCTACATAAACTCGGTGCCATCGCAATTCCCGCCACCAATCAGCTGGTTGAAAAAGATTTCAGTTACCGTTTCCAATCTGCAGGAGTCAGTGCGGTCCTTTGCACTGCCGATGGGGATACCGCCCATCAAATTGAATTGGCAGAGCAGCAAACAGGCATTACCCTCAACAAGATCCTTGTCGGCGATGATCGAGAGGGATGGCATAATTATAATAAGGAATATCCCCTTTTCTCCCGCCGCTATGTGCGCGAGGAAAATGCGCCTTGCGGCGATGATCCCATGCTGATGTTCTTCACCTCCGGTACCACCGGCTATCCCAAGATTGCAGTCCATAGTTATAAATATGCTTTAGGCCATTATGTAACCGCAAAATATTGGCACATGGCCGAAAAGGATGGCTTGCACTTTACGATCTCCGAAACCGGCTGGGGAAAAGCACTTTGGGGCAAGCTTTATGGCCAATGGCTCTGCGAAGGCGCCGTATTCACTTATGATTTCGATCGTTTTGATGCAGAGAAAATCCTACCCATGTTTGCAAAATACAATATCACCACCTTCTGCGCTCCCCCCACTATGTATCGCATGCTGATCAAGCAGGATCTCAGCCGCTTTGATCTATCCTCTATCCATCATGCAACCACTGCCGGTGAAGCGCTGAACCCCGAAGTATTCTATCAATTTGAAAAAGCCACCGGCCTGCGCATCGCAGAAGGCTTTGGTCAGACAGAGATGACCTTGGGCATCGCAAATCTGGTAGGCACCATGCTCAAGCCCGGCGCTATGGGTAAGCCTGTGCCCGGTTATGGAATTGATCTTGTTGATCCCGATGGTAATCCCGTAGCCGATGGCGACAACGGCGAGATCGTTATCCGCACCGAGCCGAAGCCCACTTGCGGTATTTTCCTGGGATATTACAACGAACCGGAAAAGACTGCTGCTGTATGGCATGATGGTCTTTACCATACCGGTGATCTTGCGTGGCGCGATGAGGACGGCTACTATTGGTATGTAGGCCGTGCAGATGATGTCATCAAATCTTCCGGCTACCGCATCGGGCCCTTCGAAATCGAAAGCACCATCATGGAGCTTCCCTATGTCTTGGAATGTGGCGTTTCTGCCGCTCCGGATGAAGTCCGCGGGCAGGTCGTTAAGGCAAGCATTGTCTTGGTAAAAGGCACCGAACCCACCGAGCAGCTCAAAAAAGATATCCAAAACTATGTCAAAACGCGAACTGCTCCCTATAAATATCCCCGCATTGTAGAGTTCCGCGATGAATTACCCAAAACCATCAGTGGAAAGATTATGCGTAACAAATTATAATCCGATCCCTGATAATCAATTTGAGGTGTATTATGGAACAACAAATAACAGGAATGACTTATAAAATCAGAGAAATGGCGGCGCGCATTAAAGAATTGCGTGAAATCACAGGCCTGACCGTTGAGGAAATGGCCGAGCGCACCGGCATCAGTGTAGAAGAATATATCCAAAGCGAAGCGGGCAACCGCAATCTCAGCGTATCGTTCTTATACCACTGCACCCTCTCCTTCGGCGTTGATATGGGCGACCTTTTGGAAGGCCGCAGCCCCAAGCTGCGCTCCTATGCCCTGACCAGAAAAGGGCAAGGCCAGCGTATTGAAGAAGCGCACCATATGGTAGGCTATAACCTTGCGGCAGATTTCCGCAACCGTATCGCCCTCCCCTTGTATATGGAGCTCAACTACCGCCCCGGCGCTGAATACGAAGATATTGAGCTGACTACCCATGAAGGGCAGGAATGTGATATTGTGATCCGCGGCCATATGCGGATCCAGATCGGCGGGCATACCGAAATTTTGCACCCCGGCGATACCATTTATTATGATTCTTCAACCCCTCACGGTATGATTGCTGTAGATGGAGAAGATTGCGCTTTTTATGCCATTGTACTTCGGAATCTTGCCGCCCGCGCGGAAGAGCAGGCGGCCGCCGAAGCTAAGCCTATTCCCAAAGCGCAGCAGGATGAAGGGAAGGAACGGATCTATCGTAATTTCATCCTCCCCACCGAGCAGGATGGTAAGCTGACCGCTATTACATTCAAAAATGAAGAAAAATTCAATTTTGCCTACGATATTGTAGACGCTCTGGCAAAACGCAAGCCGGAAAAGTTGGCAATGATTCACCTGCGTGAAAGCGGAGAAGAGCACCGTTTCACCTTCAACGATATAAAAAAAGAATCTGCCCGAGCCGCCAATTACTTCAAATCTTTGGGCATTCAAAAAGGCGACCGTGTCATGCTGGTGCTCAAGCGGCACTATCAATTCTGGTTTTCAATCTTGGGCTTGCATAAATTGGGAGCAGTAGTCATTCCCGCTACCAATCAATTGCAAGAAAAAGATTTCACCTATCGATTTGAAGCAGGCAATGTAAAAGCCATTGTCTGCACAGCAGACGGTGATGTTGCAGCGGCAGTAGATGCGGCCGCAGAAAAAACGCCTCATCTCACCACCAAAATTATGGTAGGTGGTTCTCGGGAAGGCTGGCATAATTTCAATGAAGAATATACCATGTATAGCAGCAGATTCGCCCGCACAGAGGATACTCCCTGCGGATCGGATCCCATGCTGATGTTCTTCACCTCCGGCACCTCCGGATATCCCAAATTGGCAGCACACAACTATAAATATCCTTTGGGCCATTTCATCACCGCCAAGTATTGGCATCAGGTGAATCCCGATGGCCTGCACCTTACCATTTCCGATACAGGATGGGCCAAATCCCTTTGGGGCAAGCTCTATGGCCAATGGCTGTGCGAGGCGCCCATCTTTGTATATGATTTCGATCGATTTGACGCAGAGAAGATTCTGCCCCTCTTCAAGAAATACGGCATCACCACTTTCTGCGCACCGCCCACCATGTATCGTATGCTGATCAAGCAAGATCTCAGCCGCTTTGATCTTTCATCCATTGAGCACGCGTCCATCGCCGGTGAAGCCCTCAACCCTGAGGTATTCCGCCAATTCAAAAAAGCAACCGGCTTAGAGATTATGGAAGGCTTCGGCCAATCCGAAAGCACCTTGATTATCGGTAATCTCAGAGGATCCAGCCATAAGGTTGGCTCGATGGGTAAGCCTGTCCCCTTATATGACATTCATCTTTTGGATGCAGAAGGCAATGAAGTGGCAACCGGTGAAAACGGTGAGGTTTGCATCAATATCAAAGATGGTCTCCCCTGCGGCCTCAGCTATGGCTATGAAGGCAACGCCGAAACCACCGCCGAGGTATGGAAGGATGGCTGGTATCATACCGGTGATCTTGCGTGGAAAGATGAGGACGGTTTCTTCTGGTATGTGGGCCGCGTAGATGATGTCATTAAATCTTCCGGCTACCGTATCGGGCCCTTTGAAATTGAAAATGTTATTATGGAATTGCCCTATGTCTTGGAATGCGGCGTTTCTGCCGCTCCCGATGAAGTCCGCGGGCAGGTCGTAAAAGCCAGCATTGTGTTGGTTAAGAATTTCAAGGGTACCGAAGAATTGAAGAAGGAAATTCAAAATTACGTAAAATCCCGCACCGCTCCCTATAAATATCCTCGCATTGTGGAGTTTAGAGAGAGTCTGCCGAAGACTACCAGCGGTAAAATTATTCGCAAGCAACTGTAAAAGGTGATATTATGGAGCATAAACGTCTAACCCTCTTTGCCGGCCATTACGGAAGCGGAAAAACCAATATAGCGGTCAACTATGCCTTGATGCTGGCAAATGAGGGAAAGAAGGTTTGCATTGCAGACTTGGATATTGTAAACCCCTATTTTCGCACAAAGGATAGTGCAGACGAATTGGAAAAAGCAGGTGTGGCATTAGTTTCGCCGCAATTTGCCAATTCAAATGTTGATCTGCCGGCTCTTCCGGCCGAAGCCTATCGATTGGTAACAGATAAAGCAACCTATGGTATAATGGATATCGGCGGAGATGATCGGGGCGCCTATGCCTTGGGTCGATATGTCCCTTCCATTATTGAGGAGAATTGCTATCGCTTAGTATATGTAGCCAACTGTTATCGCCCTCTGACCCGTACCCCCGAGGAGGCGTTGGAGGTCATGAGAGAAATCGAAGCAGCATGCGGATTGCAGTTTACCGATATCATCAATAATTCCAATCTCGGAGAAGAAACCACAGCCGAAACGCTGCTGGCATCCCTTGATTATATCGATCAGCTTTGCAAAATCAGCGGGCTTCCCCTCTTTGCCCACACCGCAATTCCGCCGGTTGCTGCGGAATTATCAAAAGAATTAACCCCTGTAATTTCTCTGCATCTGCAGAAGAAAATATTTTGATCCACCACCTAATAGGTCGTATGCCCGACCCAGTGAAAACCCAAGGAGGAATCTTAAATGGCAAAAGTAACATTCCGAACCGATTGGTGCAAAGGCTGTGGCCTGTGCGTCGATGCCTGCCCCAAAAAATGCTTGGCAATCGATTCCGGCACCATCAACAAAAAGGGATATTCTCCCGCTGTAATGACCCAACCGGATAATTGCATCGGTTGCGCTTTTTGCGCCACCATGTGCCCCGATTGTATCATCACGGTCGAACGATAAAGGAGGCGCAACATGGCAGAAAGAGTATTAATGAAGGGCAACGAAGCCATTGCGGAAGCTGCTATTCGCGCAGGCTGCCGCCATTACTTCGGCTACCCCATCACCCCGCAAACGGAAATTGCTGCATATATGGCAAAGAAAATGCCGAAAATCGGCGGTGTTTTCCTTCAGGCTGAAAGTGAGATCGCATCCATTAATATGGTATATGGCGCGGCGGCAGCAGGTGTAAGAGTAATGACCTCCTCCTCCAGCCCGGGTATTTCCCTTAAAGCAGAAGGATTGAGCTATATTGCAGGATCTGATGTGCCCGCATTGGTTGTCAATGTTCAGCGCGGCGGCCCCGGCTTAGGCGGTATTCAGCCCTCTCAATCCGATTATTTCCAAGCCACAAAAGGCGGCGGCCATGGCGATTATAAAATGATCGTTTTGGCGCCCGCTTCCGTGCAGGAAATGGCAAGCCTCACCATTAAAGGTTTTAATTTGGCAGATAAATATCTGATGACCTCCATGATTCTGGCAGATGGTACAATCGGCCAAATGATGGAGCCCATCACCTTTGAAGATGCAGAAATCGAGAATTACGATAAGCCTTGGGCGCTGACCGGAACCAACTGCGAAAGAGCCCATAATATTGTAAATTCCCTGTATCTGAAGCCGGATGAGCTTGAGATGAAAAACATCGAGCGCTTTGAGCGCTATAAGCTGATCGAAGAGCGGGAAGCAATGTGGGAAGAATATATGATGGAAGATGCTGAATTTTGCGTAGTCGCCTTTGGTATCGCCGCCCGTGTAGCTAAAAACGCGGTTGTAGCCGCCCGTAATGAAGGCATTAAGGTTGGCCTTATTCGCCCCATTACCCTATGGCCTTTCCCCAAAGATGCTTTACTGGCTGCTGCCGATCAGGTTAAGGGCTTTATCTCTGTAGAGCTGAATATGGGTCAGATGATCGAAGATATCCGCTTGTATACCCAATCCAAAAAACCGGTTGGCCTTTGCAACCGTTGCGGCGGTATGATTCCCGAGCCGGATGAAATTTTAGAGAGCATTCGCAATGCTCAGAAAGGAGTGTTCTGATCATGGCAGTCGTATTTAAGAAACCCAACGCTTTGGCAGACATTCCTCTGCACTATTGCCCCGGTTGCCCCCACGGCATTATTCACCGCTTAGTTGCGGAAGTAATGGATGAGCTGGGAATCGAAGGGAAAGCCATCGGTGTAGCCCCTGTGGGCTGCGCAGTAATGGCATACGATTATTTTGCATGCGATATGATCGAAGCTGCCCATGGCAGAGCGCCTGCTGTGGCAACCGGTATCAAGCGCTCTCGGCCGGAAAATATTGTCTTTACTTATCAAGGGGATGGCGATCTGGCCTCTATTGGTATGGCCGAGACCGTACATGCCGCAGCGCGCAACGAGAACATTACCGTTATCTTTGTCAACAATGCAATCTATGGTATGACCGGCGGTCAGATGGCTCCTACCAGCCTCCCCGGTCAGGTAACCCAGACCTCTCCCTATGGTCGGGATGTAAACCATTGCGGATGGCCCATCAAGGTCTCCGAAATGCTTTCTACCCTCGACGGACCGGAATATATTGCACGCGTTGCTGCAAACAATGTTAAAAATATTAACCAAGCAAAGAAAGCCATCAAAAAGGCCTTCCAAAACCAAATTGATGGAAAAGGCTTCTCCCTTGTAGAGGTCGTCTCCGCTTGCCCCACAAACTGGGGTATGACGCCTCAAAAAGCGCTGGAATGGGTAGAAAGCGATATGCTCCCCTACTATCCGATCGGCGTTTATAAGGACAGAACTGCTGCAAAGGAGGCTGAGCAAAAATGAAGACAACTCAAATTCTGATTGCCGGCTTCGGCGGGCAGGGAATCTTATTTGCCGGCAAATTTTTGGCATATAAAGGATTGACAGAAGAATTGCAGGTATCTTGGCTTCCTTCCTATGGCCCCGAGATGCGCGGCGGCACCGCAAACTGCAATGTAATTCTATCCGACACTCCCGTCGGCAGCCCGATCATTACCCAACCGGATGTCCTGATCGCCATGAATCTTCCTTCCCTGCAAAAATATGTAGATACCGTCGTATCGGGTGGGCAGATTTATGTAGACAGCGCCCTGATTGATGAAAAGGTAGCCCGCGAAGATGTAGAAGTTTTTTATATCCCCGCCACTCAGATCGCTAAAAGCGAAGGAATTGCAACGCTGGCCAATATGATTATGATCGGCCATCTCTTGGAAAATAATCCTCAGCTTTCTTTTGATGGCACAGAAGAAGTTGTAAAAAAATTAGTCCCCCCCGCAAAGGCAGCGCTGGTTGAATTAAATCTTAAAGCGCTGACTCTCGGAAAAGAATACAAATAATTGTAAATTATGCCCGTCGAGGCAAGAATATTTTGGAGGTAAATACTATGAATGCAATGACAGAAATGACCAACTATCGCCATGAAAAGGTGCTCTTTGTCAACAACGAGAAAGCCGGCCTTAAGGCAATTATCGCTGTCCACAACACCAACCTTGGCCCCGCCATCGGCGGTTGCCGCCTTTTCCCTTATGAATCTTATGACGCAGCTCTTTTCGATGTATTGCGTCTTTCTCGCGGTATGTCCCATAAAAATGCTGTTGCCGGCCTGCCCCATGGCGGCGGTAAGGGTGTAATCATTGCTGATCCTTCTCAAAAGACTGAAGCAATGTTTGAAGCCTTTGCTGAGGCAGTAGAGAACCTGGGTGGCCAATATATCACCGCCGAGGATGTAAATACCACCTGCGATGATGCTATGGTAATGCTTCGCAAGACCAAGCATCTCTGCGGCCTGCCCATGAATAGCGGCGATCCCTCCCCCTTCACCGCAAGAGGTGTATGGCAGGGCATCAAGGCCACTGCAAAGGTTGCTTTAGGCAGCGATAATCTGGATGGCCTTACCATCGCTGTGCAGGGTCTTGGTAAAGTTGGTTATGATCTTTGCCGTCTGCTCCATGAAAGCGGCGCAAAGTTGATTGTTGCCAATCGGAGCAATAAGGAAATGCTGGCGAAAGCGCAGGCGGAATTTGGCGCTAAGGTTGTGGATACCAAAGACATTATGGCTCAGGAATGTGATATCTTCTCCCCCAATGCCATGGGCGCTATTCTGAACCCCAATACCATCCCCACCCTGCGCTGCAAGGCGGTTGCCGGTGGTGCCAACAATCAGATTCTGGATGATGCTTCCGGCCTTGCACTGAAGGCACGCGGCATCTTCTACGCTCCTGATTTTGTCATCAATGGTGGTGGTGTTATCAATGCTGCTGCCGAGGTAGACGGCCCCTACAACAAAGAGGTTGTTCTTGAGAAGGTAGATAATATTTATAATACCATCGAGCATATCCTCACTGAGTCCAAGAAGACCGGTGAGCCTGAGGGTGTTATTGCAACTCGCTATGCAGAGTCTATCATCTATCGTTAAAAATTAGGTTATCAACATATAAATCCCCTTAGGGTCAATCTCTTGCCCTAAGGGGATTTATTCATATCATTTAATTTATAAAAGTTCCTTTAATTTATCAAGAAATGCATTTTCGCCCCAAGTGTTCAATTTGAAGAAAACCGCTTGGCTTCCTCCGGCTGTTATCGCAGAAAGGTAAATCGGACTATCACCATTTTGAAAGAGTGTTATGCTCATGCTGACGCGATTTCCGCCCGCGTAGCTGAATCGTTCAAATACGCGAACACTGCATCTGGCATCACCGCTCTGAAAATCGCTGGACTCTTCAAGAGAGGCAGAAATACTTCCATTTAATATTCCTGCTTCAATTTTTTGAAGCCAGTGCGAAAAATCACCGTTCAGCGAACATTGTAATTTAGCCATATGATATCCTCCATGTATCTTAATAAAAACTTTTTCGATATTATTATTTTTGATTATTATAGCATAAAAGCGGCGAAAAATCAATGCAAAGCATTGTATGTAATCCGCAACTTGTTGCGGAATGTAATCCACCGTAGGTGGTATGTAATCAATCTGAAGGAAGAAACATACAAAGCTTACGCTTTGATGACATACCGTTTGCAACGCAAACGGATTACATACTCGCTCACGCGAGATTACATACCAATCCTTCGGATTGGATAAAAATAAGACAGTCCGAAGACTGTCTTATTTTTTGGAGCTGCTAACCAGATTTGAACTGGTGACCTCATCCTTACCAAGGATGCACTCTACCACCTGAGCTATAGCAGCAAATGGCGACCCGGATGGGGCTCGAACCCACGACCTCTAGCGTGACAGGCTAGCGTTCTAACCAACTGAACTACCGGGCCAATGAAGCATTTTTCTTCAAAATGCTTCATTATTATACACAACTCTTTGATGTTTGTAAAGACATTTTTTCAAAAAAATAGACTTTTTTCAAAAAAAGGTTGACACACGCTGTTCTCTGTGGTATCCTAAATGAGCAAAAAGAAGTAGGATAGATTGTTCTGTTCTCACCCTGCGTTATGAAACAGCAGCGGTTAACATGGTTTCACTTGATATTTTCAGGTGTTTTTATGTTTTGAGACGAGCAATTTATTTTGCTCGTTTTATTATTTTTTCGGAGGTGTGGAAACATTAACGCTAAAGAAGCAAAAGGATTAAGCATCAATGATGCGATCCGCGAGAAAGAAATCCGTGTTGTAGATTCCGACGGAAGCCAGCTTGGGATTATGTCCTCTGCCGATGCGCTGAAAATTGCCGAGAGCAAAAGCTTGGATTTGGTAATGATCGCGCCTAAGGCTCAACCCCCTGTCTGCAAAATTATCGATTTCGGTAAATATTGCTATGAGCAGGCTAAAAAGGAAAAAGAGGCCAAGAAAAACCAAAATATTGTTTCTGTCAAGGAAATACAGTTGACCCTGAAAATTGATACCCACGATATTCAAACCAAGGCATCTCATGCCAATCGGTTTTTGAAATCCGGCGATAAGGTGAAGGTTGTGGTAAAATTCAAGGGCCGCGAAATGGCTCATACCGAGCTGGGATACGATATCGCAAAGCGTTTTTGTTCCCTGACCGAAGAAAATTGCGTGATCGAAAAGCCCGCCAAATTGGAAGGGCGTAATATGATCATGGTACTGGCGCCAAAGAAAGAAAAAAAATAAGGGAGGCTATAAAATGGCTAAGGTAAAGACCCATAGTGGTGCAAAAAAACGTTTCAAGATTACAAAGGGCGGCAAGATCAAGAGAAGCCACGCTTTCAGATCTCACATCTTGAATAAGAAGACAACCAAGCGCAAGAGAACTTTGCGCAAAGAGGCTTATGTAGATGCAACCAATGTTGCAGGTCTCAAGAAGCTGATCCCCTACAAATAATTTCAAAAAATACGGAGGCTGAAATAAATGGCTAGAATTAAAGGTGCGGTTACTACCCGCAAGAGAAGAAAAAAGATTTTGAAGCTCGCTAAAGGTTTCTACGGCGCAAAGAGCAAGCAGTTCAGAACTGCCAATCAGGCTGTAATGCGTTCTTTGACCAATGCATACATCGGAAGAAAGCAGAAGAAGAGAGATTTCCGTTCCCTCTGGATCACCAGAATCTCCGCTGCTTGCAAGATGAACGATATCAATTATTCTCAGTTCATGCATGGTTTGAAGCTTGCTAAAATCAACCTTAATAGAAAAATGCTGGCTGAAATCGCAGTTACCGATGCAGCTGCTTTCACTGTTTTGGTCAACAATGCAAAGAAAGCTTTGAACAAATAAATTCAATATCAAACAGAGCAGATTTTCTGCTCTGTTTTTCTTATTTACAAAAAACTATTGCATTTTCTCCCAGTTCTCTTTATAATAGAGCAGGTATCCCCTTTATATAATATATGTAGGTTTTTGAAAGAAGAGCATTTTGATTGATGAATAGAATCACCAGTTTGCAAAACGAATATATTAAGCAGCTTGCAAAGCTCAAGACACCATCGGGGCGTAAACTTGCCGGCCAATTTATGGTAGAAGGGAAAAAACTTTGCGAGGAAGCATTGCGCAGCGGGCAGAAAATCGAAAAGTGCCTGGTAGTGGAAAGCGAAATTTCAAATCCCCTTTTGGATAAGATAGAGGATGAGAAAATCATCTGCATCAGCGACCACATTGCCAAAAAGCTTTCGCAGATGGATACCTGCCCCGGAATCTTTTTCATTCTTCAATTGCCTGAAGAAAAAACGATGCACCTCCCTCCTTTTATCCTGGCTTTGGATCATCTTTCCGATCCCGCAAATTTAGGAGCTGTATTGCGCTCAGCAGAAGCCTTTGGCACTGAGCTGATTTATTTAAGCGAAGGATGCGTAGACCTTTATTCCTCAAAAACCCTTCGTGGCGCAATGGGCAGCGCTTTTCGCGTTGCAACTCAGCGAGGTGATCTCGCAAAATTTCTTGAAGCCCGAAAAGCAGATGGTTATCGAATTTTGGGGGCGGGATTGGATCGCAATTTCAAAGAATTGCCCGAAATTACCTTTGATCAACCTACTGTTGTGGTGATCGGAAATGAAGCCAATGGGATCAGCCAAGAGATTCTTCATCTATGCGATCATGGGCTCTTTATTCCCATGAAGGGCGAAAATGAATCCCTCAACGCAGCGGTTGCAGCCTCCATCATTTTATGGGAGCAATCAAAATGGAAATAAATCACCAGATCCTTTGGCTTTGGATCAAAGAGAGCTTGAATTTCAATAATAAGAAAACCTTGCAATTGATTAATGCATTAGGCAGCGTAGAAGAAGTATATGAAGCGCAGGATTTTGCAGATTGCCCCTTTATAACTCCTGATGAAACAAAGCTTTTACTCAAAAAAGATTTACGATCCGCTTGGGAGGTCTATGGCGATTGCAATGAGAATAGCATTGGAATCTTCACATTGGATGATCGGCTTTATCCGGAGCTTCTGCGCGAGATTGATAATCCGCCCTCTCCCCTCTTTTATAAAGGCCATTTGATCAGTTCTCTTGAAAAGCCCGCTATCACCATTGCAGGCACCAGAAGAAATAATGGCTACGGTGAAAAGATGACCAAGGAGCTGACTACCGCACTTTCGCTTTGCGGCTTTACCATCATCTGCGGTGTGGCCGATGGAATAGATTCTATCGCCTATGAATCCGCTCTGCAAGCAGATGGAAATATAATTTTAGTGCTTCCCTTTGGTCTGCTATCCAATTCCGGCTGGAAAACCCGCCATTTCAAGGATGTATTGGCGCGAGGCGCTTTGATCAGCGAAATCTACCCGCGCAAATCCTCTCATCGCCACGCCTATCATGAGCGTAACCGCATCTTAAGCGGCTTAAGCGATGCCACCTTGATCACCCAAGCGCCTGCCAAGAGCGGTGCGATCATGACCGCCAATTACGCCATCGAGCAAAATCGCGATTTATACGCAGTAATGGCAAATGCCGATATGGAGGAATCGATCGGCTCTAATCAGCTCATCAAAGACGGTTGCTTCCCCGTAACCGAATTTAATGATATATTGCAGCATTTTCTTCCTGAATACGAAGAAGAATTGGACCCTGTATCATGCAAGCAAGAAAAGGTTCTCTCCCTTCAAGAAGAATTGCAAATGGAAAAATTGGATGAATTCAAAAAGAAGCATCTGAAAAAACTCAATGATCATGAGCAAAAAATCTTCTCGATCATGGATCTTGAAGAAAAAACTGCCGATACCATCATAGAGCAAGCAGGCCTTCCGATCAGTGAAGCCCTGCAGATTCTCACCACGCTGGAATATAAGAGATTAATTGTCTCCTGCCCCGGCGGGAAATTCAAAGTTATCCTATAAGAGAGGTCCCTTATGTCGAATTTATTTATTGTAGAGTCCCCGTCTAAAGCTAAAACCATCGAAAAATATTTAGGAAAGAAATTCAAAGTCATGGCATCTATGGGCCATATTCGCGATCTGCCAAAAAGCGATTTCGGTATTGATGTCGAAAATGACTTTGCACCTAAATATATTTCCATTCGCGGAAAAAGCGATTTAATCCGCTCTTTGAAAAAGGAAGCGCAAAAGGCCGATATGGTCTATCTTGCCACTGACCCTGATCGCGAAGGAGAGGCCATTTCTTGGCATCTTTCCACCCTATTAGGGTTGGAGCCGGATCGTTGCAAACGAGTTGTATTCAACGAAATTACGAAGACCGCTTTGAAATCTGCTGTGGCCGCTCCCACCGATATCAATATGAATCTTGTAAATGCCCAGCAGGCCCGGCGCGTATTAGATCGCATTGTAGGTTATAAGCTCAGCCCCTTCCTTTGGAGAAAGGTCAAAAAGGGCCTTTCTGCAGGGCGTGTGCAATCAGTGGCTACCGCTATGATTGTTGATCGCGAGGAAGAAATCCGCGCATTTGTGCCCAAAGAATATTGGACCCTCAACGCTGATTTTACCGATTCCGACGGAAGCAATAAAATCGAAGCAAAATTCTACGGCACCCCGAAGGGAAGCATTGAAATCAATAATGAAACCGATGCCACCCGCATCTATAATGAACTCCAAGAAAGTACCTTCAAAATCAGCAGTATCAAGCGAGCTGAAAAGAGAAAATCCCCTGCCCCTCCGTTTATCACCTCTACCTTGCAGCAAGAGGCCTCCCGCCGCTTTAATTTCCAAGCAAAGCGTACGATGAAGGCTGCGCAGGAATTATATGAAGGTGTGAATATTAAGGGAGTTGGCCTTGTGGGTCTTATCACCTATATGAGAACCGATTCATTGAGAATTTCCGACGAAGCAGCAAACGCCGCCAAAGAGCATATCATCTCCACCTACGGCGAAAGTTATTATCCCCCTGCTCGCCGCTATTTCAAGACCAAGAAGAGTGCGCAGGATGCCCACGAAGCCATCCGCCCCTCCAATATTACGATCACTCCCGAGCAAGCAAAACTTACCTGCACGCCCGATCAATACCGCATTTATAAGCTGATCTACGATCGATTCCTCGCTTCTCAGATGGCTGAAGCGGTTTACGACACCTTAAATGCCGAGATTACAGACGGTAAATATGTATTCAAAGCCGCCTGCCAGGTATTAAAATTCAAGGGTTTTACCGCCGCTTATCAGGAGACTGAAAAGGAAAAGAATCACCGCAAGCTTTATAAGGTGGAAGAGGGAGATGAAATGACTCTGCAAGCCCTCTCTAAGGATCAAAACTTTACTCAACCGCCCTCCCGCTATACCGAAGCATCTCTCATCAAGGCTTTGGAAGAAAATGAGATAGGCCGTCCTTCCACTTTTGTACCCATCATTACGACCATTCTTGCAAGAGAATATGTAGAGCGGGACGGTAAAACCTTAAAGCCTACTGCTTTAGGCGAGGTTACTACTAAGCTGATGAAGGATCATTTTGCATCCATTGTGGATTATGATTTTACTGCCCAGCTTGAGACAGAGCTGGATAAGGTAGAAGAAGGGTCTGCTGAATGGCAAGCAATCGTCGGGCATTTCTACGACCTTTTTATCAAAACCTTAGAGCAAGCTGAAAAAAACTTGACAGAGCGTGTGAAACTGCCCGAAGAGGTTACCGAGGAGATCTGCCCCAACTGCGGCAAAAACCTTGTTGTAAAAAGTGGCCGATTCGGAAAGTTTTTAGCTTGCCCCGGTTATCCGGAGTGTCGATTCACTAAAACCATAGTAATTGATACCCAAGTACCCTGCCCCAAATGCGGCGGAAAAATTTTGCAAAAACGCTCCAAATCCGGAAAGACATATTACGGATGCGAGCATAATCCCACCTGCGATTTTATGACATGGGATGAACCGCTGACGCAAAGATGCGAAAAATGCGGCGCCCCCTTATTCAAAAGAAGCGGCAGAGGAAGAGAAACCTACTGCTCCAATTCCGCTTGCGGCAAGCAGGAGGCATCCAATGAATAAAAAAGCCACGGTTGTGGGCGCGGGTCTTGCAGGCTGCGAGGCAGCATACCAACTGGCAAAACGCGGCATTGAGGTTACCCTCTATGAGATGAAACCCCAAAAAATGTCGCCCGCCCACCATAGTGAGAATTTTGCCGAATTGGTTTGCTCCAATTCATTAAGAGGTGCATCTCTTTCCAATGCAGTCGGGCTGTTAAAAGAAGAGATGCGGCGCTTGGATTCCATCATTATGCAAGCAGCAGATGCAACCCAAGTTCCTGCAGGGGGCGCTTTGGCGGTCGATCGCGAAGCCTTTTCAAAAAATATTACAGACGCCATTTCAGCCCATCCTCTCATCACCGTAGTTCAGAAAGAAATCACCTCTCTTCCCGAAGATGAAAATGTAATTATTGCGACAGGCCCTCTCACCAGCGATGCTCTCTCTGAATCGATCCATTCATACTTTGGAAAAGAATATCTATCCTTCTTTGATGCGGCAGCTCCGATTGTAACCTACGAAAGCATTAATATGGACAAAGCCTTCTTTGCTTCCCGCTACAATAAGGGTACACCGGATTATATCAATTGCCCCATGACAAAAGAAGAATATTTAGCGTTCTATCACGCTTTGAGAGCGGCCGAATGTGCAGAGCTTCATGATTTTGATCATCAAGTCTTCGAAGGCTGTATGCCCATTGAAGAAATGGCACGCCGCGGCGAAGATACCATGCGCTATGGCCCTCTAAAGCCGGTGGGGCTTGTAGATGATCGGACCGGTCTTAAATCTTATGGAGTCGTTCAGCTGCGAAAAGACAACGCTGCAGGCAGCCTCTATAATATCGTAGGCTTTCAGACTCATCTGAAATTCCCCGAGCAAAAGCGTGTATTTTCCATGATACCGGGGCTTGAGAATGCCGACTTTGTCCGCTATGGTGTGATGCACCGCAACACCTATCTCCATTCCCCCTCTCTTCTTCATGCCGATTTCAGCGTAAAAGGAAAAGAGACTCTATACTTTGCAGGGCAGATGACCGGCGTGGAGGGCTATGTGGAATCCGCTTCTTCCGGCTTGATGGCCGGGCTCTCCCTTGCAGCAAAAATTTTAGAGCTCTCTCTTCCCCGTTTTTCCAATATCCATGCGATTGGTGCCATGGGCCAATATATCAGCACACCCAACGATCATTTTCAGCCCATGAACATAAATTTTGGAATCATTGCTCCTCTTGAGCAAAGAATTCGCGTCAAGCAAGAGCGATACATGGCAATTTCCCGGCGCAGCCTTGATGCGTTGGATAAAATCATCGGCGAATCCCAATTATTGAAAGGAGAAAACCAATGAGAATCGTAGTTGATGCTCACGGCGGTGATCATGCACCGCTTGAAATTATTAAAGGTTGCTGCATGGCAGCTGATGAATTAAAAGATGTAACCATCCTCTTAGTCGGCCGGAAAAACGAGCTGACTCAATTAATGAGCGACCATGGTCTCCCTGCCAATCGCTTTGAAATTGTGGATGCTCCGGATGTACTGACAATGGAAGATGAACCCACTTCTGTATTAAAAGAGAAGCAATACAGCTCCATGGCAGTTGCCTTCAAGCTTTTGAAAGAGGATAAAGCCGATGCTTTTGTAAGCGCAGGCAATAGCGGTGCTGTCTTGGTGGGCGCCACCCTCTTAGTCAAGAGAATTCGCGGCATCAAGAGAGCGGCTCTCGCTGCCGTAATGCCTTCTCTTAATGGGCCTTATATGATGCTGGATTGCGGCGCAAATGTTGAATGTAAACCCGAATATCTTGATCAATTTGCAACCATGGGCAGCATTTATATGAAATCCTGCCTGAATATTGAGAACCCCCGCGTTGGAATGCTCAACAACGGGACTGAAGAATGCAAAGGCCTTGATTTGCAGCAGCAAGCATATAAGCTCTTAAAAGAAAACAACAACATCAATTTTATCGGAAATATAGAAGGTCGTGATATGCCCCTCGGCGGCGCTGATGTTGTAGTCGCTGATGGATTTTCCGGCAATATTGCCCTGAAGGTATCGGAGGGATGGGGCAAAATGTTTGCCACCACTCTGAAAGAAATGCTCACCAAAAATCTCAAAACCAAGCTGGGTGCATTGTTGATCATGGATCAGATCAATGATTTCCGCAAAAAGATGGATTATAAAGAATATGGCGGCGCGCCTCTGCTCGGCATTTCAAAGCCGGTCGTTAAAGCCCATGGCTCCTCCGATGCGAAAGCCTTTAAGAATGCCATCCGCCAAGCAAATATCTTTGCCCAAAGCGGAATGATTCAAACTATTGAAGCCGCATTAAACAATAATTAACTTGACATTTTTTCATAAAATAGGTACTATATTAATTGTGTAATTACACAAACAGAAAGGAATTTTTGAATATGTTTGAAAAAGTAAAAGCAATCGTTATGGATCAACTGTCTATCTCCGATGAGGATATGATTACCTTGAATACTACCTTAGAGGATCTGGGTGCTGATTCTTTGGATATGGTAGAAGTAATTATGGCCATTGAAGACGAATTCGACGTGCAGATCAAAGATGAAGATCTGGAAAGCCTTAAGACTCTTGCCGATTTGATCGACTACATCAACAAATAAAATGCAGGATCTTCAATCACTGCAAAATCAAATGGGCTATACCTTTCGGGATGAGCAGCTTTTGCGCCATGCCCTTGCCCACTCCAGCTATGCCAATGAGCATCGAGGAGAGGTCCCCGGCTCTAATGAGCGATTGGAATTTTTAGGCGATTCGGTATTGGGTGTTATTACCGCTGAATACCTTTACAGCCACTTTCAAGCATTGCCGGAAGGAAATCTCACTAAAATGCGCGCAGCATTGGTCTGCGAAAATTCCCTCTTTGAATTTGCAAAGGAATTAAAGCTTGGAGATTATCTTCTTTTGGGCCATGGGGAAGAGCGTTCCGGAAGCAGAAATCGCCCTTCTATTCTTTCGGATGCTTTTGAGGCGGTATTGGCTGCTGTCTATTTAGACGGCGGCTTTGAAGCGGCAAAAAAATATGTACTCCCCTTTATAATGGAGGGTGCAAAAAAACTCCATGCAGGAAACCAAGATCATGATTATAAAACCACGTTGCAAGAAATTGCGCAGCAAAATCCGGGCGAGCTGATTCACTATGAATTGATTGGCTCCACCGGCCCCGATCATGCAAAGGTTTTTGAGGTTCATTGCTACTTAAACAGTAATCTTCTCGGAAAAGGAAAAGGCCGCAGCAAAAAAGAAGCCGAGCAAATGGCAGCAAAGGAAGCGCTGAAGTTGATGGGCGAGCAACTATGAAGCACGCAAATCTTGCTATCTTTATCCCCTTTGCAGGCTGCCCTCATCAATGCAGCTTCTGCGATCAGCATTTGATTACAGGCGCTCAGAGAATGCCCTCCATCCAATTAATAGAAGATATGATTAAGCTCTGCGTCAGCCGCCCGAACCATCGGCGCGATCTGGCGCAGATCGCTTTTTTCGGCGGATCGTTTACTTGTATTCCAAAAGAGCAAATGATTGCATTGCTGGAGGCGGCTTCCCCCTATGTAGAGAAAGGCTTATTCAGCGGCATCAGGATCTCAACAAGGCCCGACGGAATCAATGAAGAAATGCTGAATCTTCTAAAAAAATATCATGTAACCTCTATTGAGTTGGGCGCTCAAAGCATGGATCCTGCAGTGCTTCAAGCGGCAAGGCGCGGCCACACACCGGAGGACACGATTCAAGCCTCAAAGCAAATTAAAGATGCCGGTTTTACCTTAGGCCTTCAAATGCTCCCGGGGCTTCCCTTGGACACCCCAGAAAAAGCATTGGATACAGCAATGCGGCTGATTGCTCTGAAACCGCAAGAAATGCGTGTATATCCCGCTGTTGTATTTCCGGGCACTTCTCTTTATGAGCAATATAAAAACGGCTCATATCGCCCATTATCGGTCGATGAGGCGTTGCAATGGACCATTCCCATTGCCGACGAAATTCTAAAGCATAAAATCACTCTTCTTAAGGTGGGGCTCCACCAGGCCGACGGAGCTGTTGCAGGCGCTTTTCACCCTGCATTCGGAGAAATGGTTCGCACAGGAGTGTTCAATAAACGGCTTTTAGAACGCCTGCCCCAAAAAGGCGTCTATACCATAAAGGTTCATCCAAAAGAGCTTTCTATCGCCTTAGGGCAAAAAAGAAGCAATTTGGATTATTGGAAATCCCTTGGGTATGAGCTTCATTTTTCCCCCGATACTACTGCTGAATTCATTATATAAAAAGGCTGTAAAAACCAATGGTTTTTACAGCCTCAGCGTGTCAAAAAACTCCTGCGGAGGTTTTTGACACGCTGGTAGACTCTCAAAAAAGAGTGCAGATTTCGTCGATCTGTTCTCGTCGGCGTACATGGGTACGGTAGAGAGCAGATCGGCGGAAAGCAGAAAATTTTAATCAAAATCCGCATCATCATGCGGATTTTTTCCTTATAATAAGAAAGCAAGGAAAAAAGTGTAAGTTTTTTCCTTGCTGATTTATAGAATCGGCAGAATTCTTTTATTCTCTTATTTTCTGTGGTCTGTGCCTTTTTTACATTGTTATGTCCTCAAATTTACAGGGTATTACGAGGGGAAGATCCTGCGGATCAAGAAGGATCTGCGCACCGATGCGGCCGCCGCTGATGATAATTTCATCAAAAAGAATAGCCGTCTCATCAAATACTGCGGGAAATTGCTTTTTCAGCCCAATGGCGGTGCAGCCCCCTCTCACATAGCCGGTAAGAGAAAATAGTTCCTTTACGGGGATTAATTCCACCGCCTTCTCCCCTACTGCTTTTGCTGCCTTTTTAAGATCCAGCTCTTCCGCAACAGGAAGAGCAAATACATAATGCGCCCCGCTTTTCCCCGCTGCAATCAGCGATTTGAAGGAGCGCTCTTTTTCTTGCCCCAACTGCTCAGCGATATGAACACCATCTATGAATTCATCACATTCATAAAGATTCATTCGAAAAGGAATCTTCTTTTGCTCCAGAATTCGCATGGCATTGGTTTTTACTTCCTTGCCCATTATTTTGCAGAAATTTTGATAAACTTTTTCTTGCCGCGCTTTAATACAAAGCTATTTTCTACCTGCTTCTTGGTGAAGGTCTTTTTCACATCCAAAACCTTCTCCCCTTCTACAGTTACACCGCCCTGCTCTACAGCACGACGCCCTTCGGAACGGGAAGGTACAAGCCCGCTTTTAACCAGCAAGGTGATTACATCGACTGCTCCGTCGGTATAATCGCCTTCTTCCACTACATAGGTAGGCATATTCTCCGCATTTCCGGCGCCAAAGAGCGCGCGAGCGCTTTCCTCTGCCTTGCGCGCTTCTTCCTCGCCATGCACAAGAGCTGTAAGCTCATAAGCAAGGATTTCTTTTGCGCGATTAAGCTGGCTTCCTTCCCATGTATCCATCTCATTGATCTGCTCCAGCGGCAGGAAAGTCAGCATGCGGATGCACTTTAATACATCGGCATCATTTACATTTCTCCAATATTGATAGAAATCAAAGGGAGAGGTTTTATTGGGATCCAGCCATACTGCGCCGCCGGCAGTTTTACCCATCTTCTTTCCTTCGCTGGTCAAAAGAAGGGTGATGGTCATCGCGTGAGCATCTTTGCCCAGCTTTCTGCGAATCAGCTCTGTACCACCCAGCATGTTGCTCCATTGATCATTGCCGCCAAATTGCATATTGCAGCCATATTTTTGGAAAAGATAATAGAAATCATAAGATTGCATGATCATATAGTTGAATTCCAAGAAGGAAAGGCCTTTTTCCATTCTCTGCTTATAACACTCTGCACGAAGCATATTATTTACAGAGAAACAAGCGCCGACCTCTCTCAATACATCTACATAATTGAGATCCATCAACCAATCGGCGTTATTGACCATCTGCGCTTTTCCTTCACCGAATTCAATAAAGCGCTCCATTTGCTTCTTAAAGCAATCGCAATTATGCTGAATGGTCTCTTTGGTCATCATAGAGCGCATATCGGTACGGCCGGAAGGATCGCCGATCATCGCGGTACCGCCGCCGATCAGAGCGATAGGGCGGTTGCCTGCCATCTGCAGCCGTTTCATCAAGCAAAGCGCCATAAAATGGCCAACATGCAGGCTATCGGCAGTGGGATCAAAGCCAATATAGAAGGTGGCTTTCCCATTATTTACAAGCTCTCTGATTTCCTCTTCATTGGTTACCTGAGCAATCAGCCCACGGGCAACAAGTTCGTCATAAATCTGCATGATTCTCATCCTTTCAATATAAAAGCCCTCTGCTCCCCAATCGGGAGCAGAGGGCAAAAATTCTTTTGCGGTACCACCTCTGCGGCAAATACTTCTCACAAAGTATTCCTCAGCGCGTTCCTTATCAACGCCGCCCTGCTAACGGAAGGCTTCCGCTGCCGCCTACTCTTCCTTCGGGGCAGATGCTCCGGGATGTATTCGCAAAGCACCTTCTTCTCCGCCTTACACCAGCCGGCGGCTCTCTTTGCAAGAAAAATGCTGCTACTTGTTCCCTTCTCAGCTTGAATAATTTTAACCTTTTTTATTCTCTTTGTCAAGCCCTTATGATGAAATCCCCTCACCATAATATAAATAATGGATCGAAGAATTTCCTTCCACATCAGATATCCTGATTTTTTCAGCCGACTTTTGATCAATATTAAAAATCAGGGGGCGATACTTTTGATATCGGTAGTTTGCAACCCGCCCATCCGAGGTAGAAAGGGCGATCTTATTCTCCCCCGATATATTGGGTACATAATCATTAAGATATGCAATCAATCCAAAATTCAAAAGCGGATTATCTTTATCATTCTTCATGAGAAAGCGGAGAACACCCTCGCTGTAATTAAGGCTGAGCCGACCGCAAAGAATAGAGAAGGCACCGCTCAGCTCGTCCTGCACTTCACCATCAACTGAAATATACCGTAGCTCATCATCACCCGATAAATAGGCCTTAATATGCTGATTTGCGATATATTCCGCGGTGGTATAATCGCCGCCGTATGCAAAACCGAGAGCCAGGTAGCTCCATTCTTCCGTCGAAAAATCGGATCCATTTTTATAAAAAGACTGCAGATCTGATAATACCGGCTTTCTTAAAGCAGATAGCCCGAAGCAAGCAATGATCCGATCCGTTTGAGAGGCATAGCGATTATTAAGATACTGCTCGAAATAATCCGAAAGAATATCAGCATCGCAAAATTCCGGTGCTACAGCCGCAAAAGCAGCGCTAAGCCTTAAATCACCATGCTCTGCGTCTTTTTTAAGCTTGATTCCGTCCATTCCCATAAAAGAGGATATAGCTGATACATCTAAACCTTCTTTATCGGACCAACTACCATTTTCATGCATTTTCCGGATCAAGGCGGAGGACAATATTTGATCAATACGCTCGCCTTTGCTCTCAGCCAAATGGGACAACGCTTCCAACCAAAAGCCAAAGTTTTCATCGGTAATCGTTAAGGTAACATCCCCCTTCACGGGAGACAGCATTAAATCAGATCCATCCGAAGCATAAAACCCTTGGATTCTTATAACATCATTATTTCCGCCAACTTGGAAAGATTTTATTACACTATAGGTAAAATTCCCGCTGCCGGCATGAATGTATGCTGTATATAAGCCGGCGGATAATTTACCGAAATTGAGCGTTGCATAGTTTCCCTTTTTCGATGTTGCTTCAAGGGTTTTGATCTCCGCGCCATCTCGATCGGTAATCCCTACTTTGAAATAGCAAGAGGCACCCTCAGCAAGGTAAGAACCCTCCGCCCGCAAAGCGATCATACAATCTTCTGAGCTTTTAAGATTTTCAGAAACTACCACATTGGTATAAAAGCCTTGCGTTGTAGGAAGATCATAAAAGTGAATTCCGCCCTGTGCTTCTGCAGATACTGCGCGAGCTACTACCTTCCAATGTGTAAGGCTATCCGGCAATTCAAAGGTTACAGAAGCTTCCCCTTGAGAATTGGTAGAGACCGTTTCAAAATAAGGCGATGGCTCATAATTACAATTTACGACACTAAAACCATCCCAATCCTCATGTAAATATTCCTGCTTGATTTCCCTGAAATCACGATGAGATTCCATGGTATAGGCAAAATCATAGTATGGAGAATAAGCATAAAAATCATGAATCGGATCGGTGGCATTATGATTTGCAAGATATAGATCTCGATCCATAAGGCTCACATTCAAAGTTGCCTCCACGGGATTACCCTCTTGATCTGAAACCTTAAAGTTTAATACCGGCTTCTCCCCCGCCTTATATTGCTCCTGATCGCTTTCAACCTCAATCTTAAGGGAAGAATCCATATGATGATAAGAGAGCGATTCGCGGCCAAGGGAGTAGATATGCTTTCCATCAAAATATGCACCAAAGACCACAATCTGCGGTGCGTAATCCATCTTAAACGGGAAGGTTACAATCGGAGAATCGCTCTGATATACATCCAAGACTCCGCCGGAAACTACAATATAGACAACACAGCCGCTATTAACAAGCACCCGATCCCGATTATCCCGCACGCGAAGGACCACATTTTCATCCATCCGATATTCGTCCTGCTCAATAAAAATATCATACGTACTTTCATTGATGCGATCAAAATTCATCTGCTGCCCCAAAAAGATTTGATTCATAATCTGATCGGAACCTTTTTTGTATAGGTTTACATAATATTTCTTCTCGGTATTGGATTTTTCATCAATATCAAGGGATATGATTCCTTCATTGCAAAGCAAATCCATCCTGCGAAGAATTGTATCCTGCTCTTTATATCGATAGACCGTCTCAGCTTTTTTATTGCTTGCATCATAAGTGGATCCCATCGCTTCTTTGCTATAAGAAACCTCATGAAGCTCCGCTGAGATCTCTCCGGTAATTGCTTTTCCCTTAAGCAAAGAAGGATCAAAAGTTTCTCGAAGCAAGGCATCCTCGCTCCATTTTTCCGGAGCATTCAGATTTGCTTCAAACAACGCTACGCTTAGCTTCCCATTATTATATTCAGATTCAATTATACATTCATTAGAAAAGACAAGATAGGCAACATCAGCAAAAACATCCGTATTATCAGCTTTCAAGAAAAGCCTGCGCACTGAATAATTTCCAACATTTTTATCCGGCTCTACCACTAAAGTGCTGCTGAAATTTCCGTTTTCATCGGTAACGCCGCTGATGCCTTCACCATTGCTTAAAGAAATCCCTGCCGCAGGCGTTCCATCCGAATGAGTCAACTGCGCATGAAAGGTAATGAATTCTCCCGCCTTATAAGCCTTACGATCAGTTGAAAGTAATAGCCTATATGGCGAGGAGTCCTGACTACCAATAGAAAAATAAGCACTGTCAATATGAGTCGACCCCATCATTAGTTTTATTTCACCATTGCTTTGGATCGTTGCAGGAAGCATAATTTTGGCGGTGAATGCACCATTTTGATCTAATTTTAAGGGTATAGGCTCTTCTAAAAAGCTTGCTTCTATGCTAAGATCCTCCGCGCGACCAACACCTTGAATACGGGGTAATACAGCCCCAAAGATACCAATCGTCTCTCCCGAACGATATAAAGCGGAATCCGTCGTAAGATAAGTATAGTAATGATTTTGCTTCTCAATTTTAGAATCGGTCTTGCCTCCGTTTAAGACAGCAACATAAGGAAAATCCCCGTTTTCTACAACCAAGAACCTTTTATCAAGGGTATCAGCGGTATTTTTCAAAATCGCCAGACCTTTTGAGGAAGTCTTGGTACTTGGAAATCCCTCCAAATTAAGACGAACACCCGAAAGAGGAGTGCCGCTGCTTCCGTCATTGACCCATATGACATGATCTCCATTCGCAGTAAGGGCATATACCGAAAGATCCGTGCTTTGCAAAAGCTGATAAAGAATCTTGCCGCCCAATTCGATTTTTGCAAAATAATAGCCTTGGGGAAGAGCCTCCGGATAATTGATAAAAGCAGCATGAGGAATATCCTGATAATCATCCACTAAAACCGGTGTGGATTCAAACTCCAATTGTTTTTGATCGGCAAGTTCCATGATCCCATCAGAGACGGTCCCACTCTTTACATATTTTTTATATGCGTTGATATAACGTTCACTGTCCTTTAAGGCATAAACTTGAACTTTAGCCGAAGAAACATTAATATTCTCATATGCAACTGCAGCAACAGGCTGCTCATTCACCAAAAAAGTATCAGAAAGATCAATATCCCGATATAAAAGATATGCATATGCGCTTCCGTCCTCGGTTTTGAATGTAAAGGAATATTCCTTGTCAATTGTGGCACCCTCAGGCCCCTTCAAAGAAGGCGCCAGCGTTACGGTATATAAGGTAGATTCTTCTAATGGAGCAGACGGAATAAAGCCCCATGTCCTGCCATATTGCTCAAAAGAGCCTTCCACCTTCGGGGAAATAGAAAAAGCATCTTCAAATCCCAATACATCGCTATGAGAAAAGGTAACCTCGATCGGAGAATTGACTGATACTTTTCCTTCCCCTGCAGGAGCAGTATTTACAATGCTAAATGGATTTTTTGTCTGAAAAGCCCAGCGATAAACGACTGTTCCATTATAAACTGCCGCCAAATTATAGAGTGTATTTTCGGAAAGATCTTCAAAAGAAATGGAATAGCGGCAATCCCCCATCCTTCTGACAGAAAACTCCCCTTCGGGCTCCAGTTTAATCCGCGCCTTCATTTCTTTGGCGGATACATCCTCATTTGTCTTGATCAGCAAAGAAGAATCCATCGGGAAATTCATCATCGATCCATCTTTACCTTCAATAGACTCAATAATGTTCATCGCACCGCCAACAATGATTTCTTTTTGAGGTCGATGAGAGGAAAGAAAACCAATCGCCACTGCTGCCGAACCGATTCCAACCGCTAAAATGGCAGCCATGATCCAGAGTGCCACCATCTTTTTCTTGCGATTCAGGACCTTTTTCAATATGCGCTCACGATTCGGAAATGCTGATTCTTGACCCATCTTCAAAATTTCAATCAATTTCATCAGATCATCGCCTCCTCATATTCTGCCAAAAAATGATCATTAATTTCAGCCAATAAAGAGGAAAGATTTTTTTCAATCTCCTCTTCGGTTAAATTCAATTCATTGGCAATATCAACAAGGCTCAAATTATAGTATACATGATAAGTAAAGGCGCGCCGAATCGCTTTCGGTTTTTTCGAAACATAAGCCAGAATATCATGAAGGATCATTTTTTGCTCTGCAATCTCGCGGCTTAAGTTCAATTCCTTTTCAAGAAGCTTGGCCACCGAAATTGCGCCCGAAGAAACGGCGGATTTCTTTGGTTTAGGCTCTTTCTTATTATAGGAGGCAAGCACTTCTCTCAAGGCAGAATATAAGCATTGCTGCATTCCTTCTTCTTCAAGTATTTTAGCTTTCATAAAAGATCGATAGACCTTGGAAAAAGCTCTTTCCAAAAGCTCTTCCCCATTCAAAAAATCGCCGGTTTTGCAAAGAACATAATTCATCGCGGTTTTATAGTTATTTTGATAAAATGAGTGAAATTGGGCCAGACGCTCTTTTCTTTTCATTCATATCTTCTCCTCAAATTATTTCAATCATAGGGTACCATATTTCCCTTAGAATTTCAAGGCATTAAGAAAAGAGGCGCTCCGTAGGGCGCCCTCAGATAGGGAAGAATCGGTTTTGAAACCATCTTTTCCGCCCAAACACAATGAAAAAATCCCGTAATGCGTCAGCATTACGGGATTTTTCAGCGTGTCAAAAAACTCCTGCGGAGGTTTTTGTCACGCTGGGAGACTCTCAAAAAAGAGTGCAGATTTCGTCGATCTGTTCTCGTCGGCGTA
>JAFSCX010000048.1 GCA_017436525.1 Clostridia bacterium
GCATCATCATGCGGATTTTTGATTAAAATTTTCTGCTTTCCGCCGATCTGCTCTCTGCCGTACCTGTGTACGCCGACGAGAACAGATCGACGAAATCTGCACTCTTTTTTGAGAGTCTCCCAGCGTGTCAAAAACCTCCGCAGGAATTTTTTGACACGCTGTATAAAACAGGCCGTGGATTCCACGGCCTGTTTTTTTTGAAATATTTATTGAAAACGCAATATAAATCTATTATAATTAGAATGATATATTATAATTTATAGGAGCAAAAGAAAAAATGCGCGTTGTTGTCAAGGTGGGGACCTCCACCCTCACCCATTCTACGGGACATTTGAATATTCGCCATATCGAGACCCTTTGCAAGGTGCTCTCCGATCTGAAAAATGCAGGCCATGAGGTGATTTTGGTCTCCTCCGGTGCCATCGGCATGGGGGTAGGGAAGCTTTCTCTGAAGGAGCGCCCTTCGGATATGCCCACCAAGCAGGCAGCGGCCGCGGTGGGGCAATGCGAACTGATGTATACTTATGATCGCTTGTTTTCGGAATATAATCATACGGTGGCGCAGATTCTGCTGACCGGTGAGGATATGAATCATGCCGATCGTTATGAAAATTTCCGCAACACCCTGCATCGGCTCTTGGAGCTTTCCGCGTTGCCGATTATCAACGAGAATGATACGGTCTCCACCGCCGAGATCTCGCTGGGCGATAATGACAGCCTCGGCGCTTTGGTGGCCATCGGAGCGGATGCGGATCTTTTGATTCTGCTGACCGATATCGACGGTCTTTATACCGATGATCCCCGCAAGGATCCCGAAGCAAAGCTGATTCCCGTGGTAGAGGAGATCACGCCGGAGATTCTGGCATTGGCAGGCGGGAAGGGCTCTGCCCTCGGGACCGGCGGCATGAGCACCAAGCTTCATGCGGCCAAGGCCTGCAAGGAGAAGGGGATCTCCACTGTCATTGCCAATGGTGCAGACCCTGCCATCCTCTATGATATTTTAGAGGGAAACCCCGCAGGGACGCTGATTCGAGGAGAATAATGATGACCACGCAAGAAATTTTAAGGGCTGCCAAGGGGGCAAAATCCCATGCGGCCGCCTTGAATACCGAAGATAAAAACCGCGCCCTCCTTTTGATGGCAGATGCGCTGGAGCAAAAGACCCAAGAGATTCTTGAAGCCAACGCCCAAGACATTTTGAAATACGGCGACACCATGACGATGGTGATGCAGGATCGCCTGCGCCTTACCGCCGAGCGGATCTGCGGCATGGCCGAAGGGATGCGGGAGGTGGCAAAACTTCCCGACCCTGTGGGAGAAATTCTGGAGCGAGTGAGCCGCCCCAACGGCATGGTGATTGAAAAGACGGCGGTGCCCATGGGGGTAGTGGCGATTATCTATGAGAGCCGCCCCAATGTTACAAGCGATGCCGCCGCCCTTGCCTTCAAGAGCGGAAATGCTTGCATCTTGCGAAGCGGCAAGGAGGCCTGGCAGAGCGCAAGCGCCATTGTGGGCGCATTGAGAGCGGGGCTTTTGGCTGGCGGATTTGACCCCGATTGTGTCCTATTGATTGAGGATACCACCCGCCAAAGCGCCAAAGAGCTGATGGAGGCGGTGGGCTATATTGATCTTTTGATCCCCCGCGGCGGCCCCGGTTTAATCAATGCTTGCGTCAGCAATGCCAAGGTGCCGGTGATTCAGACGGGCACGGGCATCTGCCATATTTATGTAGACGAAAGCGCCGATTTGGAGCAAGCGCTGAATATTATTGAAAATGCCAAGACCAGCCGCCCATCTGTCTGCAATGCGGCGGAGGTCTGCTTGGTTCATCAAAAGATTGCAGAGGAATTTCTGCCCCGCTTAAAAGAGCGGCTTGCGCAGGTGGAGCTGAGGTGTGCACCGAAGGCGCATGCGATCATCGGCGGGCCCCCTGCGGGAGAGCAGGATTTCGATACGGAATTTTTAGATTATATTATGGCGGTCAAAGTGGTGGCCGATACCGAAGAAGCCATCGCCCACATTGCGGCCCATTCCACAGGGCATAGCGAAGCCATTCTGACCCAAAGCGAAGAACATGCGCGCGCTTTTGAGCAGCAGGTGGATAGCGCGGCGGTCTATGTCAATGTATCCACCCGCTTTACCGACGGCGGGGAGTTCGGCCTGGGCTGTGAGATGGGGATCTCTACCCAGAAGCTTCATGCAAGAGGGCCGATGGGCCTTCGGGAACTGACCACCTATAAATATATCATCCGCGGAAGCGGGCAGATTCGATAAGGAGCAAAACAATGAAATACGGATTTATCGGCTGCGGCAATATGGGCGGTGCGCTGGCAAGAGCGGCGGCCAAGGCTGTGGGCGGAGAAAATATTTGGCTTGCAGATGCCGATTTTCTGAAGGCCGAGAGCCTCTCCGGGGAATTGGGCGCAAAAGTTGCAACTGCCGAGGAGATTGCAAAAAAATGTGATTATATTGTATTGGGCGTAAAGCCCCAGAATTTAGGGGATCTGATGCAAAGCCTGCCCCTTTCCGAAAAGGCGGTTTTGGTCAGCATGGCTGCGGGAGTAACCCTTCAGCGCCTTGCTTCTTTGGCGAAGGGAAACCCGCTTATTCGGATGATGCCCAATACGCCTGTCGGCGTCGGGGCAGGGCGAATTCTCTACAGCGCTCGCGCAGAAAAGGAGCAAATCGAAGGCTTTTTGAAGCTTTTTGAAAAAGCAGGGGCTTTGATGGAATTGGAGGAAAAGTTGATCGATGCGGGAACTGCCGTATCCGGCTGCGGGCCTGCATTTGTCTGCCTCTTTATTGAGGCGCTGGCCGATGGCGGAGTGGCCTGCGGGCTGCCGCGCGAGCAAGCGATGGAGCTTGCGGCAGGGGTCGTGATGGGGACAGGGAAGATGGTCCTTGAAAGCGGCCTCCATCCTGCCGAGCTGAAGGACGCTGTCTGCAGCCCCGGCGGCAGCACCATTGAAGGGGTTCATGCGCTGGAAGCGGGCGCCTTTCGCTCCGCCGCCGCAGAGGCTGTTATCAAATCATATCAAAGAACCATGGAACTTGGAAAATAAAAGGAGGACAAAGAACATGAAACTGGAAAAAGATATGGAATTTATCAAAAGCTTTGATGCCGAGGTGGGCGCCGCCATTGAGGCGGAATATCGCCGCCAGCAGGAGGGCATTGAGCTGATCGCATCGGAGAATGTGGCTTCTGCTGCAGTGATTGCGGCGATGGGGACTGTACTGACCAATAAATATGCCGAAGGCTACCCCACCAAGCGTTATTACGGCGGATGCCAGTGTGTAGACGTTGTAGAGGATATTGCAAGAGCGCGCGCCTGCAAGCTTTTTGGCGCCGATCATGCCAATGTGCAGCCTCATAGCGGCGCGCAGGCCAATCTCGCTGTCTATTTTGCGTTCTTAAAGCCCGGCGATACCGTATTGGGCATGAGCCTTGCCGAGGGCGGCCATCTGACCCATGGAAGCCCGGTCAATATGTCCGGTGCGTTCTTCAACTTTGTCCCCTATGGGGTCAGCCCCGAGACCGGCTGCATCGATTATGAGGAACTGGAGCGGCTGGCCAAGGAGCATCACCCGAAGCTGATCGTGGCAGGCGCTTCCGCTTACCCCAGAATCATTGATTTTGAGCGGATCGCCAAGATTGCCAAGGAAGTTGGCGCCCTCTTTATGGTGGATATGGCGCATATTGCAGGGCTTGTGGCGGCAGGGGAGCATCCCTCTCCCGTGCCTTATGCCGATATTGTAACCACCACCACCCATAAGACCTTGAGAGGCCCTCGGGGCGGCATGATTCTTTGCAAAGAAGAATATGCCAAGGCGATTGATAAGGCCATCTTCCCCGGCACCCAGGGCGGCCCCTTGGAGCATATCATTGCCGCCAAGGCAGTTTGCTTCGGGGAGGCACTGCAGCCTGCTTTTAAGGATTATCAGGCGCAGGTGGTCAAGAATGCGAAAGCTTTGGAAAAGAAACTGGTGGAAGAAGGCCTCAATCTGGTCTCCGGCGGGACAGATAATCATCTTTTGCTGCTGGATCTTCGGGGCACCGGCATCACCGGCAAGGAGCTGGAGCATCGCTTGGATGAGGTGCATATCACCGCCAATAAGAATGCCATCCCCAATGATCCCGAGAAGCCGTTTGTAACCAGCGGTGTGCGCTTGGGTACTCCCGCCTGCACCACCCGCGGCTTCAAGGAAGCGGAGATGGAGCTGATCGGCGGCTGGATCAAGGATTGCATCGCCGATTTTGAAGGCAATAAAGAGCGGGTTAAGAAGGAAGTAATGGCCCTTTGCGAAAAATTTCCCCTCTATCGCGAAGTATAACGAAATATAAAAGGAGGATTCTCCCATGAATATGAAATTATTAAAGCTTTTGAGCAAAAACGGCAGAATGTCCATCGAAGAGCTTTCCACCATGACAGGGATGGATCAGGCAGATCTGGTCTTGGAAATCAAGGAGATGGAAGAGGCAGGCGTCATCCGCGGCTATAAAGCGGTCATCGATTGGGAACGGCTGGATGATACCTATGTATCCGCGCTGATCGAGCTGAAGGTAACCCCGAAGGCAGGCCTTGGCTTTGAGGAGGTCGCCAAAAAGGTAATGAAGTATCCTGAGGTAGAGAGCGTATATCTGATGTCCGGCGGCTATGACTTGAGCGTGATGGTCAAGGGCAAGACCTTCCAAGGGGTAGCGATGTTTGTAGCCAAAGAGCTTTCTACTTTGGAGCATGTTACCTCTACTGCCACCCACTTTGTACTCCGGCGGTACAAGGAATTGGATGTGGAGCTTTGCGATGAAAAGAAGGATGATCGGGGGCTGTATTCATTTTGATGGACTACAGTAAGATCCTCACCCCTCGGGTGAGGGAGATCAAACCCTCCGGTATTCGAAAATTTTTCGATATTGCGGAGACCATGAGCGAGGTGATCTCGCTGGGCGTGGGTGAGCCGGATTTTCCCACCCCATGGCAGATCCGCAAGGCCGGAATCCAATCCTTGGAGGATAGTAAAACCCGCTATACCTCCAATCGCGGCTTGCAAGAGCTTCGAGAGACCATTGCAAGCTATATGAGCCGAAAATATCAGCTGAACTATGAGCCTCTTGCCGAGATTTTGGTTACGGTAGGCGGCAGCGAGGCAATCGACGCTTGCTTGCGGGCGGTGATCAGCCCCGGTGATGAGGTGATTATTCCGCAGCCCAGCTATGTATGCTATGAGCCGATTACGCAGCTGATCGGCGGGGTGCCTGTCATCATCGAGACCAAGGCGGAGGATGAATTCAAGCTGACGCCCGAAGATCTTCTTGCCGCCATCAGCCCTAAGACCAAGGCGCTGATTATGCCCTATCCCTGCAATCCCACCGGAGCCATTATGGAGCGGGAGGATTTGGAAAAAATCGCAGAAATTTTGCGGGATAAGGAGATTTTGGTGATCTCCGATGAAATTTATGCGGAGCTGACCTTTGGCGGAAAAGCCCATGTATCCATTGCGTCCCTTGAGGGAATGCAGGAGCGTACCGTCGTAGTCAATGGCTTCTCCAAAGCCTTCTCCATGACCGGCTGGCGCCTGGGCTATGCCTGCGGCCCCCAAGAGATCATGGAGCAGATTACCAAGATTCATCAATATGCCATTATGTGCGCCCCCACCACCTCCCAATATGCGGCCATCACCGCCATGACCTCTTGCGATGATGTGGTGGCAGAGATGGCGGAGGAATATGATGCAAGGCGCAGAATGATTGTGGATGGCTTCAATAAATTGGGGCTGACCTGCCGCAATCCCAAAGGCGCGTTCTATGCATTCCCCTGCATTGAAAAGAGCGGCCTCTCCAGCGAGGAATTCTGCCGGCAGCTTTTGGGGAAAAAGCATGTGGCAGTAGTGCCCGGCACAGCTTTTGGAAGAGGCGGCGAAGGGTTTGTCCGCGCTTCTTATTGCTATTCGACCGATCATATCAAGGAAGCTTTGAAAAGAATCGGCGAATTTTTGGAAGAACTGTAATTATATAAAGTGGCTGTAAAAAAATCAAAGTGATTTTTTTACAGCCACTTTTTTAGGGGATAGGAAAAATGTTTGAAACCTTCAAATCGAGCCGTAACCAAAGGTTACGGGAACCCGAAGGCGTATATGATACGCCGAGCGGCTTGATTTGGAGGTAGCAAAAGGCATCAATAAAAAGAAAAAATATTGCTAAGCAGCAATATTTTTTCTTTCCTTTTTCTTCATTACGAAGAATTTTATTATATAGCTTTCGTTTTTTAGGCCTTTTGCGGTTCGGACTTTTTTACAGCCCCTGTTTTATTAAATTTTTATTAAAGGGGCATTAAATAAACTTAAGGTGCTTTTTGGGAAATTCGTGATAAAATAATAGCATAAGGTACTTGTTACCCGAAGGAGATGCTATTATGAACCGAATTAAATTAAAAGACCGTCTGCTTCCCGATTATACAAGGGGAGAAGAAATCTTTAATATGGTCTCTCATATTGTGGGCGGAGGGCTTGGTGTGGTCGCCTTGGTGGCTTGCCTGCTGAAGGCCTGCCTTTTTGGGAGCGGCTGGGAGATTGCAAGCGCGCTGATCTACGGAATCTCCATGATTGTGCTGTATACCATGTCCAGCCTGTATCATGGGCTAAAGCCCCAGACGGCCAAAAAGGTCTTTCAGATTATTGACCATTGCGCCATCTTCATTTTGATTGCCGGCACTTATACGCCGGTGGTCTTAAGCGGAATGAGGGAGCAGACGCCGCTGATTGCATGGATCGTCTTCGCCTTTGTATGGGGGATATCGATTCTCGGAATTGTCCTCAATGCTATTGATCTCAAGCGATATAATGTCTTATCCATGATCTTTTATATCCTGCTGGGCTGGTGTATTGTCTTTACAGGGAAAGAAGCCATTCGGGCGCTGACCTATGAGGGCTTTTTCTGGATGCTGCTGGGCGGCGTGGCCTATACGATAGGGGCCGTCTTCTATGGGTTCGGCGGAAAGAAAAAAGCGCGGTATATTCATTCGGTATTTCATTTATTTGTGGTATTGGGAAGCGTCTTGCAATTTTTCGGAATATTCTTTTATATACTATAAGAAAAATGAGCTGTATGATTACAGCTCATTTTTTGTTTCGGTTTTAACGATCTTATAGATGCGTAGGTATCTAAGAGAATAAAGGATCATGGAGAGGATAATCGCGCTGTTCTCCAATGCAACCAAAAGAATGGCAACGGGAGAGGGCATGGCGGGGAAGAGCACCAAGGAAAGGGCCACAATAAAGAAAAGGACTGTGGTCGCCTTGCCATACCATACCGAGCCTTCCACCTGATTGGTCTTTTTAATGAAGATCAGCCCGATGATGCCCATATAGACCTCCTTCAGAATCAGAAGGATCAGCATGATGCGCATGGGAGGGTATCGCCATGCAAGGCAAAATGCGATGACAATCTGGGTCAGCTTGTCCGCAATCGGGTCGATGATCTTGCCCCAATCGGTAACCATATTGCATTTTCTTGCGATAATACCGTCTGCAATATCGGTAATAGCAGAAAAGAGCATGACCCATGCGGCGATCATATAATTTTTTTGAAAGCAATAGATCCAAATAATCAAGGGAATCAGCGCCAGCCGCAGATAGCTGAGCAGGTTGGGAATATTAAAATATTGCCCCTTGAAGCGGGTGGGTTTATGGCTCATAAAGGCACTCCTTTAATATGAATTTCAAAAAAGCCAATCATTTTTCTATATTTTACCACTTTTTTTCGAAAAAGTAAAGATTTCCTTGTGGAAATACTGTGAAGAGTATGTTAAAATTATAATAATATATCGAAAAGAAAGGAGGGAAAAGAAATGACCTTGATTATTGCCGAGAAGCCAAGCCTTGCCCGAAATATCGCGGCGGGAATCGGCAAAACCACCCGAAGGGATGGTTATCTGGAAGGGGAAGGATATTTGATCACCTGGGCCTTCGGCCATCTCTTTTCCCTTTGCGATATCGAGGATTATACAGGGCCTACCGCCGAAGGGCGATGGTCCATGGAGAATCTGCCCTGCTTCCCCAAAGAGTTCCGCTTTCAGCTGAGAAAAGGCGCCGATAAGCAGGTGGATAGCGGCGTGGAGCGGCAGTTTCAAATTATTAAAAATCTTTGCAACCGTGAGGATGTGGATCGCATTGTCAATGCAGGAGACGCCGATCGGGAAGGGGAGATTATCATCCGCCTTTGCGTAAGCCATGGCTTGGAAAGCGAGAAGCCTTTTTATCGGCTGTGGCTGCCGGATCAGACGCCCGAGACGGTGGCGCAGGCCCTTTTGGAAATGAAAGAGGAGAAGGAATATCAATCCCTTGCCGATGAAGGCTTTGCCCGCACCTATGTCGATTGGCTTTACGGAGTGAATCTGACCCGCTATGCCACCCTCAAGACAGGGGTTCTTCTGCGGGTCGGCAGAGTCATTGTGCCTATCGTAAAGGCCATTTATGATCGGGATAAGGCCATTGAGCATTTTATTCCCGAAATCTATTATGCCCTGATCAGCAATAAAGAAACCAACGGGGAAGCGGTGGAACTGACCTCTTCCAAGAAATTTGATAAAAACAGCCTGAAAAAAGCCGAAGAATATGCCGCTCTCTTGAATAGCCAAGAGGCGGTGGTGGCAGATAAGAAGCAGAGAAAGACCACCCTGAAGCCCTCCAAGCTTTTCTCCCTTTCCAAGCTGCAAAATCTTCTGGGCAAAAAATATAAAATGCCCATGGAAGAGAGCCTGAAGCTTACCCAAGAGCTATATGAGGCGGGCTATATTACCTATCCCAGAACCAACTCGGAATATCTGGCCACTCAAGAAAAGGGGAAGATCAAAAAGCTTTTGGAGCAGATTGCCTCTTTGGGCTATGAGGTGGCCTTTCGGGGGGATAAGGGTGTATTTGATGATAGCAAGATCGAATCCCACTCAGCGCTCACGCCCACCCATCGAATCCCCAAAAAGGAAAATCTCAGTGAAAAGCAGATGCTGGTCTATCAGACCATCTTCCGCCGCTTCGCCGCCGTCTTTTGCGCGGAGGAGTGCATCGCGGAAAAGACAGAGATGACCATCAAGGCCGGGGAGATCGAGGAATTCAAATTAAAAGGAACGGTCATTCGCCGGCAGGGTTGGATGAAATATGATGATGGGGGGCAGAAGAATAAGCTGCTTCCCAATCTTGCGGTAGGCGATCGGGTGGCCATTGAATTTGCGCCCAAGGAAAAGGAGACCTCTCCGCCCCGCCATTATACCATTGAGACGCTGAACAACTACTTAAAGAATCCCTTTCGGGAGGAAAAGGCTGCCGCCGAGGAGCAGGATGACAGCGAGGAATACCGCGCCATCTTCGAGGGCCTTGAGCTGGGCACCGAAGCTACCCGCACCGGCATTATCGGCAATGCGGTCAAGAGCCGTTATATTGAGCTGAAAAAGGATACCTACCGCCTGCTGCCCGATGGAGCCTATCTCATCGAGGAGCTGGAGCGGATGGGGATTGCCATGGATAAATATAAGACCAGCACCTTAGGGCAGGCCTTGAAAAAGGTTTATCGGGGAGAAATGCAGGTGGAAGAGAGCGTGGCGCTTGCGCAAGCGGAGATTCAAGAGATCTTCACCAAAAAGGAGCAGACCCGCGCCACCGATACCGATACCGGATTTTTCGGTGATGAGGTGGGCCCATGCCCTCTTTGCGGCGGGAAGGTAGTGAAGGGGCGCTACGGTTATGGATGCCTTGCTTATAAGGAGGGCTGTAAATTCCGGATCAACAGTGTCATCCTGCAGCGCACCATCCCCTTAAGCGCCGCCCGTAACCTCCTTGCGGTAGGCAGAAGCCAGAAGCTCTCCGGCTTTATTTCCAAAAACGGAAAAAGTTTTGATGCGATCTTGCGGCTGCAGGACGGAAAGATTATCTTTGATTTTTAGAGAAATTTACGGAATTTATTGACAAATTTTGCTTTAATATGTTAAAATGTTAAATATTTGTATTTTAGGAGGATTTTCAAGATGAAACGGATGATCAAGTATCGCCGTGCATTGGTTACGCTGGGTTGCGTGCTGATGCTGGTATTTGCTTTGGGCTCTGTCCATTGCTTTGCCGATCTGGTGTTGGAGAATGGCGACACTTCTGTATCGGCTCCCGCTGATACTGATGGGGCAGTAGTAGAAGATACTGCCGCCACCGGTGCGGAAGAAGAGGTAGTAGAAGAAGAGCCGGCAGAGGTCGCTGAGGAGGAAGAGGAAGCTTACACCTCTCTTTTTGATAGCACTCCTTGGGCGCTTTTGCCTCCGGTGATTGCCATTGTATTGGCGCTGATTACCAAAGAGGTATATTCTTCCCTTTTTGTAGGAATTCTTTCCGGCGGTATTCTCTATGCCATCGGCGAGGGTGGATTCAATTTTGAGACGATGTTTAATGCCGTTGTCCATGAGGGCTTTATTGTAAACCTTGCGGACGAATGGAATGTGGGTATTTTGATCTTCTTGGTGGTGCTGGGCGCCATTGTGGTTATGATGAACCGCGCAGGCGGAAGCCGCGCTTATGGGGATTGGGCTTCCAAGCGGATCAACAGCCGCAGAGGGGCAAATCTTGCAACCTTTGGTTTGGGCGCTTTGATCTTTGTGGACGATTATTTCAACTGCCTTACTGTAGGCAGCGTGATGCGTCCTATTACCGATAAGCAGAAGATTTCCCGCGCAAAGCTGGCTTATCTGATCGATGCCACCGCTGCTCCCATCTGCATCATCGCTCCTATTTCTTCTTGGGCGGCCGCCGTATCCGGTACGGTTGAGGGGGTTAACGGAATTTCCCTCTTTATTCAGACCATTCCCTATAACCTTTATGCTCTTTTAACCATTGCAATGGTGATCTTTATTTCTGTAACCGGCTTGGATTACGGCCCCATGCGCCGCTTTGAGCAGAATGCGCTCAACGGCGATCTGCATACCTCCGGCGGTGAGCAATTTGCAGAGACTGCTGATGAAAAGGGCAATTCCAAGGGCCGTGTCATTGATTTGATCATCCCGGTGGTCATTCTGATTGTTCTTTGCGTTGCCGGCATGGTTTATACCGGCGGCTTCTTTGCAGGCGAGAGCTTTATCAATGCTTTTGCCAATTGCGATGCGGCTTACGGCCTTGCAATGGGCTCCATTGCAGCGCTGATCATCGATATGATCTATTTCATCTGCCGCAGAGTGCTTACCTTTAAGGAGTGCACTTCCTCGATCCCCGAAGGCTTTAAGCAGATGGTTCCCGCCATCCTGATCCTGACCTTCGCTTGGGGCTTAAAGTCCATGACCGGTCTGCTCAATGCCAGCACCTTTGTAGCTGCCATGGTAGAGGGCGCCACCGCTCTGCAGATTCTGCTCCCCTTGATTCTTTTCTTGGTTGCAGTATTGCTTTCCTTCGCTACCGGCACCTCTTGGGGCACCTTTGGGATCTTGATTCCCATTGTTACCGGTGTGTTTGAGAATCAGCTGGCCAATATCGGCGAGAACGGTGCGATCCCCTCTATGGTCATCATCTGCATCTCCGCTTGCCTTGCAGGCGCAGTATGCGGCGACCATTGCTCCCCCATCTCCGATACCACCATTATGGCTTCGGCAGGCGCCAAGAGCGACCATGTGAACCATGTATCGACCCAGCTGCCTTATGCGTTGACCGTTGCAGCAGTTTGCTTGGTGGGTTATCTGATTGCAGGCTTTGTGCAGAATGTATTTATTGTATTGGGTGTATCTTTGGTATTGCTGATTGCAATATTGACCCTGATCAAGGTTTTCCAAAAGAAAACAGTATAACTAAAACTAAAAAATACGAGCGGCAAGCCGCTCGTATTTTTTACCCTCAATTAGTTGACAACTCAACTAATTTGGAATATAATTTAGTTGATAGATGCAACTAATTGAGAGGAGTTTTAAGATGGACATTTTCAGAAAAAGCTTTTTTCGCATCCATAGAATTGCCCAGCGCTATTATAATTCTAAAATGGAAGAAGGGCTCACCGCTCAAGAGGCCCATGCTTTGCGGATCATCTCCTTTCGGAAGACAACAACCCAGCAGCTCCTTGCTGATCGGTTGGGGGTAGATAAATCTCAGGTAACCCGTTTGGTTAAAAAATTAGAGCAAGAAGGGTATCTTACCCGCACCGTCAATCCTGAGGATCGGCGGGAGAAGCTGATCTCTGCCACCCCTAAGGCTGATGCAGTGCGGGAGCAGGATCTTGCTCTGACGGGGCGGTTTTATGAATGGTTGCTCTCGGAAATGAACGAGGAGGAGAGAGAGGCTTTGGCGAAGACCCTTGAGGGGTTGCTGGAGCGTGCGATAGAGGCACGCAGAAATGGGTTTTCTGAATTGGAGGAAGATCAATGAAATTGATCATTCGGTATATACGTCCTTATTTGAAGCAGATGTCCTTGGGGCTGGTTATTAAATTTTTCGGCACCATTATGGATCTATTTCTGCCCTATATCCTTGCCCATATCATTGATCAGGTCATTCCCCTTAAGGAAATGGCTCCGGTGCTATGGTGGGGCGCTCTGATGATCCTTTGCGCGGCGGTTGCATGGATCACCAATATTATTGCCAATCGAATGGCTTCTTTGGTGGCAAAAAAATCCATCTTTGCCATCCGCCATGATCTTTTTGAAAAGATCTTTTCTTTGGGCAATGCGCAGGTAGATCAAGCGACGATCCCTTCTCTCATTTCTCGGATGACCACCGATACTTATAATCTCCATCGGATGATCGGTATGATGCAGCGCATCGGAATCCGCGCACCGATTTTGCTGCTGGGTGGGATTCTGGTTACATGGACGCTGGATTGGGTATTGGCGGCAATCCTTATGGCGATTTTGCCGATCATGGGAATCATTGTATATCGGATTTCCAAATCGGGTGTTCCTCTGTATACCGCCTTGCAGGAAAAAAACGATGCGCTGGTCCGTAAGGTGCGGGAGAGCATCGGCGGAATTCGCGTCATCAAGGCCTTATCCAAGGAAAAGGATGAAAAAGATCGGTTTTTTGAGGTAAACCGCAAGGTATATCAAGCCGAGACCCATGCCAATCGGATCATGGCCATCAATTCGCCCATTATGAATTTGATTTTGAATTTAGGGTTGGTATTGGTAGTGGCAGTGGGCGCGTGGCGGGTCCAGATCGGTGCAACCGGCGTAGGGACCATTACCGCCTTTTTATCCTATTTCACCATCATTCTGAATGCCATGCTGACCTTGACCCGTGTGCTGACCATGTATTCCCGCTCGCTGGCTTCTGCTCGCCGGATCGGGGAGGTGCTTGCGCTTCCGCCGGTTTTGCAGCCGGAAGCGCAGCAAGGGGGCGCAAGAGAGGAGGCGATTCGCTTTGAGAATGTCTGCTTCTCCTATCATAAAAAGAAAAACAATCTGGATTCCATCTCCTTTTCCTTGGGAAAGGGGGAGCGCCTTGGAATCTTAGGCGCCACCGGCGCGGGAAAAAGCACCATCGCTTCTTTGCTGATGCGCTTCTATGATCCCGATGCGGGGCGGATTTTGCTCAAAGGCAAGGATCTTAGATCTATGCCCCCTCAGGAGATTCGAAAAGCTTTTGGGGTGGTCTTTCAAAATGATCAGCTTTTCCGCACAACCATTGGGGAGAATGTGCGAATCGGGCGAGAGATTTCCGAGGAGGCAGTCATTGAAGCATTGAAGGATGCGCAGGGGGAAGGATTTGTAGCAGAAAAGGGCGGAATCGAGGCGATGATTGAGCCCAAGGCCTCCAATCTTTCCGGCGGGCAAAAGCAGCGCCTTTTGATTGCGAGAGCCTTGGCAGGTAAGCCGGAATTTTTGATTCTGGATGATTCCTCCAGCGCCCTTGATTTCAAGACCGATGCGGCCTTGCGCAAGGTCTTGCGGGAAAAATATGCCGATACCACCGCCATCCTCATCGCCCAGCGGGTAAGCGCAGTGCGGGATTGCGATCAGATCTTGGTATTGGAGGAGGGAAAAATGGCAGGCCTTGGCTCCCATGAGGATTTAATGGAGAACTGCCCGCTTTATCGGGAGATTTATCGGTTGCAGACAGGGGAGGAGGCGAGAACATGAAAAAAGAACGTCGATTTCGCTCCACCCTTTTGCGCCTTGGAAGCTATCTGATCCAATATAAATGGTTTTTAGGCGTGGCCATTCTTTTGGCTCTTGCCGCCAATATTTTGGCATTGATTGCTCCCGATCTTTCGGGAAAGGCCATTGATGCGGCGGTGGGGGCAGGGAAGGTGGATTTTGAGGCGGTTTTCCGCTATGCAGGCTGGATGGCGCTTCTTTATCTTGCCTCGGCCATCCTTTCTTATCTTTTGCAGGTGGTGATGATCCATATTGCAAGAAATGTAACCTTTCGGCTGCGGCAGGATCTCTTTGAGCGGCTGACCGATCTGCCCGTGCGCTTTTTCGATAGCCATCCGCCGGGGGACATTTTGAGCCGTATTTCCTATGATGCCGATAATATCAGCGAGACATTGGCATCGGATGTGGTCCATATCTTTACTGCGATTGTAACCATTGTGGGCTCCCTTATCATGATGCTTCGGATCAGCCCTGCTATGATGCTGGTTTTCCTTGTTACCATCCCGCTTTCCATCCTTCTAACCCGCTTTATTACCAAGCGAACCCGCCCCCTCTTTCGGGCGCGGAGCAAAAAGCTGGGCGAATTGAATGATTTTGTGGAAGAAAAAATCTCGGGGCAGAAGACCTTGAAATCCTATAATCAGGAAGAGAATGTGCTTTGTGAATTCGATGCGGTGGATGAGACGGTGGTGGAAGCCTATTATCGGGCCGAATATTTCGGCAGCACCATGGGCCCGTCCATGAATGTCATCAATAATCTTTCCCTTGCTCTGATCTCGGTATTGGGCGCCATCCTTTATATCGGAAGCGGGGGCGCCGCCATTACCATCGGTAAGATTTCCAGCTTTGTGATCTATAGCCGGAAATTCTCCGGCCCTATTCATGAGATTGCCAATATTTTCAGCGAGTTGCAATCGGCTCTTGCCGCCGCCGAGCGGATCTTCTCGTTGATGGACGAGGAGCCGGAAGAGGCGGATCTGCCCCAAGCGATTGCGCCTGAGCAGGTGAGAGGGGATGTGCGATTAGAGAAGGTCTCTTTTGGTTATACGCCTCAGCGGGAGATTCTTCATGATTTTTCACTGGAAGCACGCCCCGGCCAGTTGATCGCAGTCGTGGGCCCCACCGGCGCAGGAAAGACCACGTTGATCAATTTGCTGATGCGGTTTTATGAAGCGGAGAACGGAAAGATTTTGCTGGATGAGCGGGAGATCCATGAGATTACAAGGGATCGCTTGCGCCTTTCCTATTCCATGGTTTTGCAGGATACCTGGCTTTTCTATGGGACGATTTATGATAATATTGCCTACGGCCGTCCCGATGCCACCGAAGAGGAGGTCATGAGAGCGGCAAAGGCCGCAGGGGTAGATCGATTTGTGGAGGCGTTGCCCGAGGGTTATCAAACCATTCTCACCGATGATGCCGCCAATATCTCCAAAGGCCAGAAGCAGCTGCTGACCATTGCCCGCGCCATGCTGATGGATTGCTCCATGCTGATTTTGGATGAGGCTACCTCCAATGTGGATACCCGCACCGAAAAGCTGGTGCAGGCGGCCATGCGCCGCTTGATGCAGGAGAAGACCTGCTTTGTTGTAGCCCATCGTCTCTCTACCATCCTGGATGCCGATCTGATTTTGGTGGTAAAGGACGGCGAGATTGTCCAGCGGGGCACCCATCAAGAAATGATGGAACAAGGTGGATTCTATCGGGAACTTTATAATGCTCAATTTGAGTAAAACCGCTGAAAAGCGGCACTTCTTCCGCCTTTCCGCTCTCGCCGTATCGATATACGCTTATCGATCGGAGAAAGCGAAAGCTGCACCACTTTTGAGCGGTTTTCAGCGAATTTTGAAAAGCGGCACTTCTTCCACCTTTCTGCTCTCGCCGTATCGATATACGCTTATCGATCGGAGAAAGCGAAAGCTGCACCACTTTTGAGCGGTTTTCAGCGAATTTTGAAAAGCGGCACTTCTTCCGCCTTTCCGCTCTCGCCGTATCGATATACGCTTATCGATCGGAGAAAGCGAAAGCTGCACCACTTTTGAGCGGTTTTCAGCGAATTTTGAAAAGCGGTATAAAAATTTCAATTAAAATTAAAATCGGGAAGTGCATTTTGCACTTCCCGATTTTTTCCTTATCATTTTCCCGATAGGGAAAATCTTTCACTTTGCTTGAAAAGCAAAATTTCACTCCGCCGAAAGGCGGAATTTCACTTTCTGCCGAACGGCAGAAAATTTCACTGATTGTATGGAAATTTATTTCCGTACAATCTTCTCCATGCCGCCCATATAAGGCCGCAGCGCCTCAGGGATTCTTACGCTATAATTCTCGCCATCGAATTCCAGATTATTCTCCAAGAAGGCGATCAACATTCTGGGCGGAGCCACGACGGTATTATTGAGGGTATGGGCAAGATACTTTTTGCCGTCCTCCCCTTTGACGCGAATGCCCAGTCTTCTTGCCTGCGCATCGCCCAGATTGGAGCAGGAGCATACTTCAAAATATTTGCCCTGCTTGGGAGACCAAGCTTCCACATCGTAGGATTTCACCTTCAGATCGGCCAGATCACCGGTGCAGCACTCCAAGGTGCGTACGGGGATATCCAGAGAGCGGAAGAGCTCTACAGAATAGCTCCACATTTTATTGAACCAATCCATGCTCTCCTCGGGCTTGCAGATGACAATCATTTCCTGCTTCTCGAATTGATGGATGCGATAGATGCCTCTCTCCTCGATACCATGAGCACCCTTCTCCTTGCGGAAGCAGGGCGAATAGCTGGTTAAGGTCAGGGGCAGAGCGCTTTCGGGGGTGATGGTATCGATGAATTTACCGATCATGGAATGCTCGCTGGTGCCGATCAGATAAAGATCTTCCCCCTCGATCTTATACATCATGGCGTCCATTTCCTCAAAGCTCATAACGCCGGTTACCACATTGCTGCGGATCATGAAGGGGGGCACGCAATAGGTAAAGCCCTTATTGATCATGAAATCTCTGGCATAGGAGAGGACCGCGCTGTGAAGGCGGGCAATATCGCCCATCAGATAATAGAAGCCCTCGCCTGCCACCTTGCCTGCTGCCTCTTTATCGATGCCTGCAAAGTGGGCCATAATATCGGTATGATAGGGGATCTCAAAATCCACCTTGGTCTGCTCGCCGTATTGGCAGACCTCTACATTCTCTTCGTCATTTTTTCCCACAGGGACACTATCGTCTACAATATTGGGAATCTGCATCATGATTTCCTGCAGCCGCTTAGCAAGCTCGCCCTCTTTCGCCTGCAGCTCGGCAAGCTCTGCTGCCTGCGCACCTACTTGCTTTTTAATCTCCTCGGCCTCTTCTCTTTGGCCCTTTGCCATCAAGCCGCCGATTTGCTTGCTCAGGCGGTTGCGGTTGGCCCGCAGATCATCGGCCCGCTTATTGGAGGCAAGCTTTTCATCATAGACTGCGATGGCTTCATCCACCAAGGGCAGCTTATGATCCTTGAATTTCTTGCGGATATTCTCTTTTACAAGCTCGGGGTTTTCTTTCAAAAATTTAATGTCCAGCATGGTTCTGCTCCTTTATATGATCTGACTGAATTATTTATTCTTTTCTTTGATTCGCTCTTCCAAAGAAGAATAGGGGACTACTGCGTTGAAGGCAGGCAGCAAGCCCTTTTTCTCGGGGTTTTGGGGAACCGGCCGATAAATATCATGGCCGGGATAATGATTTCCCTCTACCAGGACAGGGCCATCGGGGGTGATGCAGAGATCCCAGCCCACCAGCCGCACGCCCGGTACTTTTTTAGAGGCGTTATAGGCCAGCAGCAAGGATTGCTTCCAAAGGGGAAGGGCGTAACCCTCAAAGAGGATATCGGTATCGGGATGGCGCTCGAAGGCCTGCCCTGCTTTATTGACGGCATATTTTTCCAATTTACCCGTCTTGGGATCTACCGGAACGACCATTCCGCCGGAATTGAAATTATCCACCACAGCCCCGCCGCTTCCGATTCGAAGCGCGGAATAAAGCAGATGGGGATTTCCCTCATCATCCACCATGGTAACCATTCTCAAGGTGTTGACGGAGCCTGCATAGATCTTATTGATCTTATCATGCTGCTCCAATACCGGCTCCAGAAGGGTCTGCCCGCCGGTTTTTAAGCGATTGTAGAGCCCCATCAGGCCCTCCTCCGGATCCAAGGAGCATTTTTCCACTCCTTTGCCGCAAAGGCCATCCTGCGGCTTTGCAATGAAGATGGGATGCTGGATGACAAAATCTGCAAAGGTATCCGGATCGGATTGGGAGAGATCTAAAAATTCTCTGCCGCATTCTTTTTCAAAAAGAGCCAAAAATTCTGTCTTATTATTAAAGTAATGATAATCTTCCCGATTATTGAGGGCCCGCACGTAGCGGGTATTTTTTCCGCGGGTCAGGATGGTGGCGCGCTGCTCATCGGTCATATCATACATGCCGAAGATGGTATAATCAATGTAGCCCGCCTCATAGCGAATGCCGCAAAGCAGCATATCCCAAAGAATGGCAAGATGATGCATGCCGGTAAGCTCTCTTACCTGCTCCACCCGATCCCAAAGGCCCTTAAAATCAAGGCCGATAATCCGCTTAAAGAGATAGATGATCTTATTCATTGGGGATCCTCCTTCTCAGATCGGCAAGATCAAAGGATGCGGCAAGGGTTTGATCGCCCTTGCGCAGGCGATAGATCTGACCGGCGGTATTTTGCTGAATGGTATAACCATCGGGGGTAAGGATGGTATTCCAAAGCGCATAGGGGGAATCGAAGGGCGCTCGCAAGCCTTCCTCTTCGGTGAGGGCGCGGATAAATTCTTCCACATCCGGCCCAAAGGTGAGGGTGATTTCCTTGGTATTGCGGAAAAGGGTGCATAGGGTTACTGCCCCTTGCCAGCCCAAGGAGGAACGCCACTTTTCAATTTCTACCAAGGTCTTTTTGGAAAGACCGAGGATTTCGCTCATTTTTTGCTGACTATAGCCCACTTCGTTGCGAACCAGCTTTTCCTTGCGGTCGCATAGGGTGATAAAAGCATCACGGGTCATAGGCTTCTCCTCTCTGCATGATTTGCGGGGAAACTCCAGTGTAATATTACACTATTTCCCGCCGTTTGTCAAGAGAGGCGGCTTTTGCTCCGTTTTTTAGCGGGAAGCTGCGCGAAAACGACAGCGATCAGCATCAGTGCGCAGCCCAGCCATTCCTTATCGGTGGGGATTGCCTTTTGCACCACAATCGCCGCCAATACGGCAAAGACCGATTCTAAGCTCATCAGCAGGGAGACGACGGTGGGATTGGCATCCTTCTGCGCAATAATCTGCAGGGTATAGGCTACGCTGCTGGAAAGAATTCCCGCATAGAGGATGGGGAAAATGCAGGCCTGCAGGTGGGCCCAAATCATCTTCTCAAAAAGAAGGGAGAGGGCAGAGGAAAGGATGGCGGTTACAAAAAATTGCATGCAGGAGAGCCGCACTCCGTCTACGATCTGGGTATAATGATCAATGACCAGAATGTGGGCAGTAAAGGCGACAGCGCAGAGAAATACCAAAAAATCGCTGAATTGGATGGTAAAATCCTCTTTGATGCAAAGGAAATAAAGGCCTGCCGCCGCAATGACGACGGCGATCCATACTGTAAGCGGCGCTTTTTCCTTGAAGAAGATGCCTGCAATAGGCACCAAGACAATGTAGAGCGCGGTAATAAAGCCTGCCTTGCCTGCGTCGGTATCGGCAAGGCCTGCTTGCTGAAGATTGGCGGCGATGGTCAGCGCAATGCCGCAGAAAAGCCCGCCTAAAGCCAATGGCTTGCGTTCTTCTTTTTTGGGGATAAAGGGCTCTTTTTTGATTTTGGAGAGGACCCATACCACGCCCAGCAAAGCAAAGGTTGCGATGAAGGAGCGGGCGGCATTAAAAGCCATGGGGGGCATATAGTCGGCCGCAATATTTTGGGCCACAAAGGTGGTGCCCCATAAAAAGGCGGCGATGATGGGTAAAAGGGTGGTTCTTAATCGATTCATAGAATACCTCTTAAATGGAAATTATAGTAATAATACCATTTTTGAAGAATAAAAATCAATAGGGATTCTTAAGATTTCATGAGAAATTTGTCAATGTACTTGAAAGATGAGAGAAAATATTGTAGAATTATAGTGCATTAAAAAGACGGAAAGGGATTTTTATGAACAGAAGAGACGGAAAACGCATTAAAAAGGTCGATCCCATGTATCAAATCGCCGCTTATGTCATGAATAAGCGAATTGATTCCATGAATATGATCAGCTTGGAGATTCCCTTGGAGCCCATGCTGCAATTTACCCGTAAAAAGCTACGGGAGGATGGGGTGAAGATCTCTCGCTTGGCAGTGGTTTTGGCGGCCTATATCCGCGTCCTTTGCGAGTATCCCAAGCTCAATCATTTTATCATAAACTCCAAGCCCTATGCCCGCAATGAGCTGGCGGTGAGCATGGTGGTCCTGAAAGGCGGCGCCATGGATGATGGCGGCACCATGAGTAAAATTTATTTTCAGCCTACCGATGATCTCTATAAAGTGCAGGAGCGGCTTTCTGCTTATATCGAGGAAAATCGGAAAGAAGATCCCGATAACGGGACAGAGAAGATCATGAAGGTGCTGATGAGGGCCCCCGGCCTTTTGAAGGTGGCGGTGGAATTTTTGCGTTGGCTGGATAAATGGGGCCTGCTGCCCAAGGCGGTGATTGATATGAGCCCCTTCCATGCTTCCTTGCTGGTTACCGATCTTGCCAGCATCCGCACCGATGCCATTTATCATCATATCTATGAATTCGGCAGCACCTCTGTGGCCATGGCCATCGGAAATTCCAAAGAGGTCGCTCGCAAGAGTGGGGATGGGGTTGTATTTGAAAAATGCATGCCCTTGGGGTTGGTGATGGATGAGCGAATCGCCAGCGGCAGTGATTTTGCTATGGCATTCCATGCCTTCCGCAATTATATGAAGCATCCGGAGCTGCTGGAGCAGCCGCCCCAAAAGATCCACGATGAAATCAAAGAAATCTTTCATATCGATTAAAAAAAGAGCCATTTGGCTCTTTTTTTAATCGAATTTTTGCTGCTTCATCCAGATTTTGAGTACCAAAGCAGTAGGCAGCAGTTTGACGCCCAATACCTGCAATTTATTTTGCCAAGAAGGGACGCAAACGCTCCGTTTCTTTTTGAGATCCTTTAGTGCGCAGGCCACCACCTCCTGGGCGGTGAAGATTTTATTGAAATAGGTGATCACCTTTTTTTCGGCCGCTTCGGCACGATTGAAAAACTCGGTCTGCACCCAGCCGGGGCAGAAGGCCATTACATGGATCTTGCGATCCTTCAATTCTGCCTTTAAGGCTCTGGAGTAGCTTAAAATAAAGGCCTTGGTGGAGCCGTATACATTGAGATAGGGCACCGGCTGAAAAGCGGAAAGAGAATCCACCTGCAGGATGCGGCCGCCCTCTTCTATATAGGGAAGGGAGAGCTCTGTGATGGCAACCACCGCCTTGCAGTTGAGATCAATCATCTCTAAGGAATCTTCTATGGAGATGGCATCATAGCGGCCGAACCGCCCGAATCCGCTGGCATTGATCAGCAGAGAGATGGTGGGCTGCTCTTTTTTCAGCAATTCCTTATATTGAGCAAAGCTTTCTTTTTGGGTAAGATCCATGGGGAGAATCCGCATGGGAATTCCAAGCTCTTCCTTGAGGGTAAAAAGGCGATCCTCTCGGCGGGCGATGACCCACATTTCATCAAAGCGTTCCTGCTTTTTTAATTGGCGGGCAAATTCCTGCCCCATGCCGGAGCTGGCTCCGGTGATTACTGCAATTTTCATTTTCTTTATGTTCCTCGTTTCGTTCCTTTTCCTTATTATAATAAAAAAATATAAATAATAAAAGGTTTTTTTCATTGTTTTTTGCAAAATAGGGTGCTATATTATAAAAAAATACTAAAGGAGAGCAGAAAATGAAAGAATTCGGTTTGCAGGTTTTCAGCGTTCGTTCCGAGATGGAGACGGTAGAAGCCACCCGCGCCACCTTCAAGGCATTAAGAGAGATGGGTTATACCCAGATCCAGACAGCCGGTTGCGCCATTCCCTATGAGCAATACGGCCGCATCGCCCGTGAAGAAGGGCTGGAGATTGTAGGTACCCATGAAAATTTCCAGATGATGGAAGAAGATTTTGAGCAGGCAGTAGCCAATCATAGGCTTCTCGGCACTACCAATATGGGAATCGGCGGCTACTTTTTGAAGGAGCAGACGGTTGAGGCTTGGGAGGATTTTATTCAGAGAGCCAATGTGGTTGCGAAAAAGTGCGGCGAGATCGGCATGAAATTTACCTATCATCATCATAGCCATGAGTTTGTGAAATTAGAAAACGGTAAGCGGGCAATGGATATGCTGGTAGAGGGCCTGGATCCTGAAAATACCTCTTTTGTATTGGATACTTATTGGCTGCAGCATGGCGGCGCGGATATTTATGAATGGCTGGAGAAACTGGCCGGCCGCGTAGATATTCTCCACCTGAAGGATATGCTTCGCCTGCCCCATAAGGATGAGAATTATGGCTATCATCATATGACCGAGGTAGGCAACGGAAATCTTAATTGGAAGAAGATCTGTGAGGTTGCTCAAAAGGTCGGCATCAAATATTATGTAGTGGAGCAGGATGCTTGCCTGGGCGGCGATGTCATGTGGAGCATGAAGCAGAGCGCTGATTTTATGAAAAATCTTTAATTTCAAATAAAAAATGAACCCCATCAGGGGTTCATTTTTTTATCTGATTCCGTAGTTTTCAATGATATAGTCCATATCCTTATCGCCGCGGCCGGAGAGGCAGATGAGGACAGATCCCTTGCCCATCTTCTCCGCCAGCTTAATGCCGTAGGCTACGGCGTGGGAGCTTTCAATGGCGGGAATAATGCCCTCCATGCGGGAAAGGCGGAAGAAGGCATCAATGGTCTCCTCATCATTGATGACATCATATTTTACGCGGCCTAAATCCCGAAGGAATGCGTGCTCAGGGCCGGAAGAAGGATAATCCAAGCCGCTTGCTACCGAATAGACGGGAGCAGGCTCGCCGTTCTCATCCTTGAGCATGATGCTATTGAATCCGTGCATAACGCCCTCAGTGCCGTATTGCAGGCTTGCGGCATGGTCGCCCATTTTGGTGCCGCGGCCCAAAGGCTCAATGCCATAGATATCAACAGGGTCATTTAAGAAGCCTGCAAAGAAGCCGGCGGAATTGGAACCGCCGCCCACGCAAGCCACGATGGAATCGGGAAGTTCGCCCGTCATTTCCTTAAATTGCTCTCTTGCCTCGATGCCGACCACGCTCTGGAAATCTCTTACCATCATGGGGAAGGGATGGGGGCCTACGACTGAGCCGATGCAATAGATGCTGTTTTGATAATCCTTGGCATAGGCATCAAAGGCCGCATCCACCGCCTCCTTCAAAGTGGCAAGGCCGTGGGTAACCTCTACCACATTGGCGCCGAGGATTTTCATTCTGGCCACATTGGGCGCTTGCTTTTTAATATCAACAGTGCCCATATAGACATCACATTCCAGCCCGAAATAAGCGGCGGCGGTTGCGATGGCAACGCCATGCTGGCCTGCGCCCGTCTCGGCGATCAGCTTCTTTTTGCCCATATATTTAGCAAGGAGCGCCTCGCCCATGCAGTGATTCAATTTATGGGCGCCGGTATGATTGAGATCCTCCCGCTTGGCATAAAGCTGCACGCCGGTGCCGATCTGATTGGAGAGCCGCTCCAGATGGGTGATGGGGGTGGGGCGGCCTTGGAATTCTTTGCGGATACGGCGCAGCTCATCAATGAATTTGCGGGATTTACAGATGGTAAAATACGCATCATTGATCTCCTGCATGGCCTTTAAGAGCCCCTCATCTACAAAGGCGCCGCCATAGGGGCCGAAAAAGCCGTTTTTATCGGGATAGTTTTTGAAATAAGTGTCGAAATCAATGCCGTTGAATTTCATGGAAATACTCTCCTTTTTGCCAAAATAAAAATCCCAAGTATTCCAAAAAGGAATACTTGGGACAGAAAACAAAATTTTCTGCGGTGCCACCCAAATTGATGAATCTCATCCGCTTTGCTCCGCACGATCATGCGGCTCGCGACGATAACGGGCGCGCCCCGTCAACTGCTACTTGCAAAAAAATCCTTTTTGCTTTCGGTTGCCCTCATAAGCCCATTCAGATCTCCTTCCGCTACCGCCATCCCACCATCGGCGGCTCTCTTAAAGTTTCTTAGAGATCCTACTCTTCTTAATCAAAGGTTTATTTATTGAAATCAATATATCACAGTTTGAAAAAAGTGTCAAGTATTTTTTAAGCAAACACGAGTAATCCAAACCTGATTTTAAGGGGCAGATTTTCGAGTTTGATTGCGCACCCTAACTAAGCAGCGCACGATCGCTGGCAAAGGCGGCGCCGCTGGTCTCCTTAAAGGCCTGCAGCAGCGTTTCAACAGTCAGCTTCTTCTTTTCTTCTCCGCTGATATCCAGAATGATCTTGCCCGCATTCATCATAATCAGGCGGTTGCCATTGTCGATGGCATCCTGCATATTATGGGTGATCATCAAGGTGGTGAGCTGATGCTCCTCGACAAGCTCTCGGGTAATGGAGAGGACCTTGGCGGCTGTCTTGGGATCCAAGGCAGCAGTATGCTCATCCAATAGGAAAAGTTTGGGGCTGTTCATGGAAGCCATCAGCAGGGTGATGGCCTGCCGCTGACCGCCGGAAAGAAGGCCTACTTTGGTAGAGAGCCGCTCCTCCAACCCAAGATCCAAGCGCATCAGCATTTTTTTGAACGCTTTACGGTCGGATTCCTGAATGGCCCAAGAAAAGCCGCGGGGCTTGCCTCGATTGAGGGCCAGCGACATATTCTCCTCGATCCACATATCTGCGGCGGTGCCGGTCATGGGGTCCTGAAATACGCGGCCGATGAATTTAGCCCGCTTATGCTCGGGAAGGCGGGTGATATCCTGATCATCAATAATGATCTGCCCTTCATCCACCGGATAGGTGCCGGCAATGGCATTGAGAAGGGTGGATTTACCTGCGCCGTTGCCGCCGATTACCGTTACAAAATCGCCATCGTTTAAGGTAAGAGAGACATCATTCAATGCGACCTTTTCGTTGATGGTATCGGGATTGAAAATCTTTGTAATATTTTTCAGCTCAAGCATGGTTGCCCTCCTCCTTTCTCTTGGCTTTGGTGAAATAGCGCTTCTTCAGATACGGGACAGCCAAGAAGACTGCAACGACCAATGCCGAAAGCATCTTCAGAAGGTCGGTATCCAAACCGAGGAAGACGACCGTCTGGTAAACCAGATAGTAGACAATGCCGCCCACAATGACACCGGAGAGCCGCACAATAAAGTTCTTGGGCAGCTTGGAAATCAAAGCCTCCCCGATGATGACGGCTGCCAAGCCGATTACAATCGCGCCGCGGCCGTCGTTGATATCGGCTTTGCCGGAATATTGGGCCATCAAGGCGCCGGAAAGGGCCACAACACCATTGGAGAGGGTGAGGCCGATCATTTTATGAAAATCTGTATTGATCCCTTGGGCTCTTGCCATTTTTTCATTGCAGCCGGTGGCGCGCATGGCAGAGCCGAATTTGGTGCCGAAGAACCAATAGAGCACCACCACAAGGGCGATGCAGAAAAGAGCAAGCACCACCAAAGCGTGGTATTTTTCAAGCTGGCTGATCAGCACCTTGAAGCTTCTTGCGGGCAGGGCCTGATTGGCTTTGCCCATGATCTTCAGATTGACCGACCAAAGGATCAGCTGGGTTAAGATTCCCGCCAAAATGGCGGGGATTCCCATCAGCGTATGGAAAAGGCCGGTAATAAGGCCGCAGGCCATGCCTGCCAGCGTGGCAATGCCCATGGCCGGCCATACATTCCAGCCTGCCGCCATCAGCATGGCGCATACTGCCATGCCGGTTACCATAGAGCCATCGACGGTAAGATCGGCAAGATCTAAAATCTTAAAGGTGATATAGACGCCGATCGCCATAATACCCCATATCAAGCCTTGGGCGGCAGCGCCGGGCAGGGTATTGCCGTATTGCATCAGCATTTCAAGAAAGTTCATGATAGGGAAACCCTCCAAATCAAAAATATGCCGCCGCTTGCGCGGCGGTATATTTATTATAAGTTATTTTTTATGAAAACGCAAGGATTAATCCAGAGCGGTATAGCCTTCGGGAGGAGTGATTCCGAGCGTTTTGCAGATATCTGCGTTATACTTCTTTACAGGAGCCTCGTCATAAGCGATGGGCATTTCGGAAATATCCTTTCCGTCCTTCAAAATCTCAACTGCCATCTCGCCGGTCTTTTTGCCCAAATTATAATAGTCAATGGAAAGAGTAGCGATTCCGCAACCGCCGCAGATGCCGGCCTCCCCTGCAATGATGGGGGTCTTGGTGGGCAATACAGCATTGTTGATGGTCTCGGTGCAGGATGCAGCGGTATTATCGGTGGGGATGTAGATTACATCGCATTTTGCAGCAGCTGCAGCAGCAATGTTGGCTACATCGTTGGAGGCGGAGAAGGAATAATCCTCTACCTTCAGGCCCTTCTTTTGCAGATACTCTTTCACAACCTTTACCTGATAAGCAGAGTTGGGCTCTGCGGAGCAATAAAGCATACCGACCGTCTTGGCATTGGGAACCAGCTCAAGGATCATCTCGGCCTGCTCGGTGAGAGGAGCAAGGTCGGAGGTGCCGGAAATATTTCCGCCGACAGTGCCGCTAAAATCATCAATCTCCAGCGCAACACCATATTCGGTAACAGAGGTGCCCAAGATGGGAATCTCCAAAGTGGCGTTGGCGGCCGCCTGCAGAGCGCCGGTTGCATTTGCCATGATCAGATCTACATTTTTGGAGACAAAATCGTTTACGATGGTTACGCAGGTATTATTCTCGCCTGCACCGTTCCCATCTAAGAAAGTTACATTCTCTTCGCCAAGGCCTGCGATGACCGCATCCTTAAAGCCTTTGGTGGCGGCGTCCAGCGCATCATGGGTTACCAGCTGGCATACGCCGATGGTGTATTTATCGTCGGTGGCCTCCCCGCAGGAGGTGAGCGATACCATGGCGGTGGCCATCATTACAAGTGCCAGCAGAGCGGCAATCAGTCTTTTTGCTTTCATTTTAATGTTCTCCTTTTATATAACAATATCGCAGGAATGAATTCCTTTTGTTGTTTAAGACTTTAACACATAAAAGCGCTAAAGTCAAGGCTTTTTTACAAAAAAATCAAAAAAATTCCGCCCCGTGCAAAAGGGCGGAAAAATTGTTTATTTATTATTAGGAAGAATTCCATTCTCAGCCAAAAAAACAAAGAATTTTTCGGGTGTGGAAAAGTGATGGGTTTGATAGCCGCATTTTTGAGCACCCTCGATATTCACCAAGGTATCGTCCACAAAAAGGGTTTCCTCCGGCTTGAAATGGAAGCGGCGCGCTGTCTCCATAAAGATATCGGCATGGGGCTTGATCAAACCCATGCGGGAGGAAATGGCAAGGCCATCCATCTTTGCAAGGGGCGGGCAGGAGGGGGCAAAATCATCAAATTGCTCCGAGAAATTGGAGAGCAGATAGCAAGGATAGCCGGCCTCATGAAGGCGGTCTACAATATCTTCCATTTCAGGGAAGAGGGGGAGGGCATAGGGCCATTTTTCCAAGAACGTATCAAAGACCATCTCGGGAATATCCAGCATATATTCGCGCATCAGCTTGCCGATTTCATCTCTTTTATAATCACCGCGGTCATAGAGATGCCAAGGAGAGTCTGCGGCAAAAAAACGCTTCATAACATCGGCGGCAAAAGCACTGTCGCCGGTGATCTCTTCAAATAATTCGCGAAAGCGCACATCTACAAAGACCCCGCCGCAATCAAATAAAATTTGCTTGATCATAATACCTCCTATAGTTAATATTGAAATTTTTTGATTGATCAAGGGAGGAGCGTGTTTTCTTCGGTCAGCTGATCTCCGACCGATACTTTTGAAAAATATGAATCAAATACATCTCTTGCGACGGATCCGACATAATTACCGTGGGCCCCATGCTCCACAATGACACTGACCGCAATTTTGGGATTTTCAGCAGGCGCAAAGGCTACAAATACACCATTGGCCGAGCCTTCAGGCACCGAGGCGGTGCCGGTCTTGGCACCGGCGGAGATGGAATAGGAGGCGCCGAATACGCCGGCGGCAGTACCCCGCTGCGCGCAGGCGATCATCCCGTCGATGATGGCGTTGAAATTCTCTTCCTTCATTTTGAGATTATCGGCCACCTTGATTTTTTCTTCCTCCAAGCAAACGCCGGAGACCGCATCATAGATTCCTTTTACCAGATGGGTATTATAGCGGGTGCCGCCGTTTACAATGGTTGCTACATAATTGGCAAGCTGCAGAGGGGTGAAAAGATTATCCGATTGGCCGATGGCCGCCTGCAGGGTATCGCCGGGATACCAAGCCTCATCAATGGAGGCGCGGTATTTCGGCCCTGCTAAAATGCCGGTGGCTTCTCCGATTTCCACCCCCGTCTTGATGCCAAGCCCTAATTTGATACAATAGCGGTTGAGGGCATCAATCCCCAAGCGATCGGCCGATTCATAGAAATAATAGTTGCAGGAATTCTTTAAGGCATCCTCAATCCCTTGAGGGCCATGGCCGCGGCCATATTGAGAATAGATCCAGCAGCGGGGGCTATAGCCTTCATATTTTACATATTTGCCCACATCGTTGATCTTTTCATAACGCCCCACCTTCTCCTCTTCCAGCGCGGCAATGCCGGTGGCCATCTTAAAGGTAGAGCCGGGGGCGTAGGTGCCTAAAAATGCCCGATTAAAGAGGGGAAGCTTTTTATCGGTGGCAAGATCGGAATACTTATTTTCATATTCATCCTGCGTATAGGTGGGATAGGTGGCGCTGGCCAAAATGGCGCCGCTATTGACATCAATGACCACTGCGGCGCCTGCATCGGCATCTTCGCCGTCCCGCCCCGGCTCATGGGCTCTGCGGGCGATGGTTTCGATGCAATCCTTCAGCGAATCCTGCAGGACCTTTTGCAGCTTGCTATCAATGGTCAATACCACATTGTTGCCGCCCTGAGGCTCTTTAAGGACCGTTACATTCAGCACCTTGCCGTTGGAATCCCGCTCAATCACACGGGTACCGTCGGTACCCTTTAGGGTTTCTTCCATGGCTTTTTCAATGCCGCTTTTCCCGACAGAATCGTTCATTTTATAGCCTTTTTCCGCAAGCTCTTGATATTCTTCGGCATAGATTTTATCCACATAGCCCAAAAGATGAGGGGCAATGGAGGGATCGGTATAATAGCGGATGGGGCGGGTATCAATATCAACGCCCTTATAGAGATCGGAAAGCTGCTTGATGGTGGCCACAACATCTACGCTGACATTTTCTGCAAATTCATAAGGCGTAGAAAGGGAAAAGGCGCTGATCTCCATTTCATAGCGTACTCCTGCGATCTTGCGCTGCTCCGCCTTGGTATAGCCGGAAAGGTCGTATTTTTCCACCAGCGCGGAGAAGCTCTCTTCGGCCGAAGGGGTGCCGCTCAATTTAGCCGTCTTCCATAGGCGGGTAAGCGCAGCATCCTTCTTATCCGAAGTGGTATAAGAAAAAGGTTCTTCCTTGGTGAGAGGAAGGCGATCATGATAGGCGGTTTTATGCTCCTCCAATAAGGAGATCAGCGAAAGAATAATGTCGTTTTGCTCGGCCTTGGGCATCAGGGCACGGGTGAAGCGGACACAATAACCGGTGGTATTGGTTACAAGGCTGACTCCGTTGCAATCGAAGATGCTGCCCCGCGAGGCGGTCAGATTTTCGGTGGAATAAATTTTTTGGGTGGATTGCTCTTTATAATAGTCTCCGTTGACCAGCTGAAGGCGGATCAGGGTGAATACATAACTGATAAAGACCACAAAGACTACCCCGATCACGATGGGATAACGGTATTTACTGTTTTTAAGAGAAGTCATAGTAGCTCATCCTCCTCTTTGCGGAATTTACGGTCGAAATAATAGAGGATACCGTAGAGGGGAAAAGCAAAAATTCCGGAGAAGAAAAAAGTGGGCAGAATACGTTGGAGAAGCGCGGTCCCCAAGGAAATGCGCTCCCATAAAAGCAGATGGAAAAGAAAATCCACCGCCTGCTGCAGGAATAAAGCAATCAAAGCCACATAGATGAAGCTGATAAATTTTCGCTGAAGAAAGAGGGCCAAGGCGGCAGCGGTGAAATAGGCGATAAACATAAAAAGGATTCCATCCATCCCGACAAAGGAGGAGGTTACCATCTGCGAGAGCAAGCCCGCACCGAGGCCAAACCAAAGGGCGAAATCCGCAGTCTCGAAAAAGGCTACTCCGATGGTGAGCAGCAGCAAAAGAGAAGGCGCGCACCCTAAAAAGCGCACGCCGAAAGCCGGTACACTTTGCAAAAGAAAGCATACCAGCGTCAGAATGGTATATTCAATGATTTTTCGATAACTACGAGGCCTACTAAACATTAGCGCTCACTTTCAAAATTGGTAATAACGAATACGGTGCTTACTTGATCTACCTGCACCGCAGGCTCCAATACGGCATATTGGGAGATGCCGTGGCTTTCGGTTTTGAGCTCTTTTACGCGGCCTAAAAGAATCCCCTTGGGGAAAATTCCGCCTACACCGCTGGTTTCCACAGCGTCGCCGCTTTGAAGGACCACATCGGTATTGAGATAAGCCATCCGAAGGAGGTTTTGCTCCGAGAGGGAATAATCCCAATCCAATACCCCCACATCCTGCGTGCGGGTTACAATCGCGCCCATCTCGCAGGAAGAATCCAGAATGGTGGTTACCTTGCTCCAAGAAAGGCCAAGCTCATTAATGTATCCTACTACTCCGTCGGCCGTCATTACAAGGTCCTTTTCGGCCAGCCCGTCTGCCGAGCCCTTATTGAGGGTCAGAGTATGAGAATAGCCGTTTTGATCGCTGCCCACCACCAAGCAGGGGGCAAAATCAAAGTCCTTATGCTCCTCGGCGATGCCCAGCATCGCCTTGAGATTCTGATTCTCATTGGCATAGGCTTCGGCATCCCGCAGCAGCTGGCTGATGCTGGCAAGCTCATTTTTAAGCTTATTATTTTCCTCTAAAAGCGCATCATACTCTGTATAAGCCCGCACCAAATTACCGCCGTAGCGGATGGCGGTGGAGCAGAAATTTTGCACCGGCGTAATGAGAGAGCCTGCCAGATTCTCAAAAAAGGTCAGGTGCCCGTGGGCCGCAGTGTCCAGCACCATCATGCCCAGGAGCAAAACCGCCACAATACAGGCTGCTATGAAAGATTTTGTTTTCAAAAATGCCTTCATCGCTTATCGGGCAAGGGAGGCCCAGAGAAGGGGGTTCTCCAAACTCTTACCGGTACCCAGAGCGACGCAATCCAAAGGCTCATCGGCAATATATACAGGCATGCCGGTTTCTTTATTAATCAATGCATCCAAGCCTCGAAGAAGCGCACCGCCGCCGGTGAGGGTGATGCCGTGGTCAATGATATCTGCGGCAAGCTCGGGAGGCGTATCCTCCAAGGTCTGCTTAATGGCGTCGATCACGATCTGCACATTCTCTGCCAATGCTTCTCTTACATGAGCGGCACTGATATCAATATTCTTAGGCAGGCCGGAAATCAGATCGCGGCCGCGCACATTCATTGAGCTCTCTCCGGTATAAGGGTAGGCAGAGCCGATCTGGAATTTGATTTCCTCGGCGGTACGATCGCCGATCAAAAGATTGAAGTGCTTTTTTACATAGGCAACAATGGCGGAATCAAAGGCATCTCCTGCTACTCTTACCGAGCGGGAGGATACAATGCCGCCCAAAGAAATGACTGCCACCTCAGAGGTGCCGCCGCCGATATCAACCACCATGCTTCCGGTGGGCTCGCCTACAGGAAGCCCTGCGCCGATGGCAGCCGCCAGAGGCTCTTCAATGATTCTTACATCTTTTGCGCCGGTTTCGTAGGCTGCATTTTCAACTGCCCGATGCTCCACATCTGTTACGCCGAAGGGGATGCAGATGAGGATCCGCTTTTTGGTAAGAGGGGTATTGCCCATGGTCTTTTTCAGGAAAAAGCGCAGCATGGCAGCACCGCTCTCAAAATCGGCGATAACCCCTTCCTTCAGAGGGCGTACGGCACGAATACTGTCGGGCGTTCTGCCGATCATCTCCTTGGCCTCTTGGCCTACCGCTACCACCCGATCATTGATGGTATCGATGGCGACAACGCTGGGCTCTCTTAAAATGATGCCCTTGCCGCTGCGATAGACAATGGTATTGGCGGTGCCAAGATCAATGCCGATATCTGTATAATTCAAAAATTTCAAGGCGCTCAGCTTTGTTAAAAAATTGGTCTTTTTCATTTTTTACCTCTCTCTTGTATTTCTTGCAAATATGCTTCAAAGCGCTCGGCGGGAAAGCCTACCACATTGGTGAAGCTTCCTTCGATAAACGCTGCAAAATCACTATCTTGAATCCCGTAGGCGCCTGCTTTATCCATCGGAGAGCCGGTGGCAATATAGCGGCGGATTTCCTCTTGGGATAGGGGACGAAAATGCACAGCCGTACAGTCGGTAAAGATCTGCTCTTCCCCTAAATAGCGCAGATAGACGCCGGTGTAGACATGATGGGTGCGGCCGCTCAAGGAGCGAAGCATCTCAAAGGCTTCCTTCTCATCCGATGGCTTGCCTAATATGACGCCGTCTAAGCAGACAATCGTATCGGCGGCTACCAGCAACCGATCTTTTTCCCCTTTAATGCTGCGGCCTTTGCCTGCCGCAAGGGTCTCCACATAGGCAGGCGGTGCGTTGAATGGCACCTGCTGCTCATCAAAGGTGGGGTGTACCGCTTCCACCTGATGGCCCATCTCCTCTAAGATTTGCCGCCTTCTCGGCGATTGGGAGGCCAGCAGAATTTTCATTCGCTTAATCCGCCTTGCCCCAGCTCATATTGGCTCAGGCGGGCACGCAGAAGCTCGTTTTCCTCTTTCAGATGATTGATCTGCTCCTGCAGCTCTTTTGCTTCGGCGGGAGAGGTGCCGGCATGCTCTAATTGATAAAGATAGCGGCGGATCTCCTCCCGAAGACGGGCGCAGGAAGCTTTGTTTTTTTCATTTTCATCGCAAAAGTCCAGCGCGCAAAGAATGGATGCGGTGCTGAGGCTGAGCTTGCTGTTGCTTTTCAAAAGGGTGCGGATCTTTTCATCCAATGCCGCTGCAAGGCCTAAAGTATATTCGCGGGATTCTTCGGTCATGACAACAAATTCATTGCCTGCAACGGAGATGCTGATCTTATTTCTCCCCATGATATTGTCCTCCCCTTAGTTATTATTATTCTATTATAATAGATTCTTTTTGATATTTCAAGATAATATTTGACATGCTTTGGGGAAAATATTATAATAGAATTCCGAATGAGGTGAAAATAATGGAATTTTTTAATTATATGGCTGCCGCCTTCGGGCAGGTGGCAATCCTTGCGGTGCTGGTCATTGTGGGCTTTATCTGCGATAAAACCAAGCTTTATACCCAATCGGTATCCCGCAGCTGCAACGATCTTTTATTTTATATTATAACGCCTGCGGTAATCATTGATTCCTTTTTGAATGTGAAATTCGAGCAGGAAAGCGCCCTTTCTTTTTTGGCGGCCTTTTTGATCTTTGGGGTCTTTCATGGTGCGGCGGCCCTTCTGGTCCGCCCTCTTTATAAGAAAGCGGGGGAGCATCGGGCCATCTTCCGCTATGCCACCATGTTTGGCAATGTGGGCTATATGGGCCTGCCTCTTGCAAAGGCGGTGGCCGGGGATTTGGGCGTCTTTTATGCCAGCGCAGGTGTCGCCGTTTTTAATATTTTCGCCTTCACCTACGGCATCCGCCTGATGGATCGGGAGCAGGCGGGCTTCCAACTGAAGAAATTACTTTTGAACCCCGGCTCCATCGGTATTATTATCGGCATACCGCTTTTTTTGCTGCGGGTAGAATTGCCGGCCCTTTTGGCAACGCCCATCACTTATCTGGGCAGCCTTAATACCCCCCTTGCCATGCTGATGTTCGGCACTTATCTTGCTAATACCGATCTTTTGGGAATGTTTCGCAAAAAAGAGAATTATTTTGTGGCTCTTTTGAAATTATTGGTGATGCCCCTTTGCACCTTGGGAATCCTTTGGCTGGTCGGCGTAAGGGGGACTCTTTTGCTCACCGCCGTGGTCCTCTGCAGCGCACCCACTGCCAATAATACGGTCATGTTTGCCGCGAAATACGGGCAGGATACCGGCGTTGCCTCCAAAGTCTCCGGATTTACAAGTGTCTTATCTGTCATTACCATGCCGATCTGCATCGCCCTTGCGGATTTGCTGGGGTGAGAGGCGCAAAAATGGTGCCTTTTTCCTTTTTTCATCTTCGCCGTATCGGCATACGCCTTCAGCTGAAGAAACGAAAAAATCCATCCATTTTAGCACCTCTTGGATTGAAAAACTTTGAATCAAAAAACTCGACCCATGGGGGTCGAGTTTTTTTCTTAACGGCCCGCCTTTGGCGGGCCATATCACTTTTGCGAAGCAAAAATATCACTGCGTCGCCAGACGCAATACCACTGCGTCGTAAGACGCAATATCACTGTAAGGCGAATGGAATTCGCCTTACCATACGCCTCTATAATAAAGCCCCCTTGTATATTCTTCCGGTGTTTCTTTCGCGCCCTTGCGATATTGAAGGATGATCTTCATGATTTCATCGGGCCGCTCATCCGTAAAAAGAAGCCGCCCGAAGGCGACTCCCGCCGATTGCCATTCCCGATTACGGTCGGCAAGGAAAAGGGGCGCATTATTAAAGAGGGTGTTGGTGCAACGGTGGCCGCAGGCGATGGGGAAGCGGCGGCCGGTGCGGTCGGTGATGGTGCCGCCTGCGCCTTTGCGGCAGGGGCCGACATTTTTGAGGATGCAATTGACCGTCTCCATCAAGGGCAGCCGCCCATAGACGATGATTCCCGCAGGGAGGGGCTTTGGAATCTGCCGGAGCTGCTTGAGGGTCAGCTCAAAAGAAAGGGTTGCTTCCGAGAGATGGCCGGCAAGGGTGCGAAGGCTATGGCCGTTGGCAAGGTTAAGCCCGTAATCTCCGTGGAGCGTAAAGCCCATTTTTTGAAGGGGCAGGATCTGCCCTATATTGCGGATCAGCCCATGGCGAAAGCCGGCGCCATAGAGGGTGCTTGCCAGCGAGAGCAACTCTTTTTCGCTGATAAATGCAGGGAAGAAGACCCCGCATTTCGGCTCTTTGCCAAAGGGGATGCATTGCTCCGGCTTTGCGGCGTTGAGCCAGCAAAAATCAAGGCGGGCAAGGGCATCGCTACGCAAATTCTCAGGGCGATGATACCATCCTTCCAGCCGCGGCTCTCCTTGATGATCGGCCTTGGGAACGGGAGAGACTCCTTGGGGGATAAAGGGATGGGCTTTAGGCGCAAAATGGGCAGTCAGGCGGGAGAGGGCCTCTCTGCGCAAGGCATTAAAAGCGGCGGCAGAATAAAAGAGATCATGCTCGATGCGCGCCGTGAATTTTTCAAGGTAGAAGGGGGTGCCGCCCAGCTTGCCCAAAGAGCGTGCGGCGTCTTCTTCGGTGATCTCTCGCTTAAGGGCGGGGGCGGGAGCTTCCGGCTCCATGGAGAAGGTATAGCCATCGCAGGTGGTCTCCAATCGGCAGTAGCCCTCTCGCATGATGAGATAGAAAGAGACCCCTCTTTTTTTAGGCTCATAGCCTTCCTCCAAGGTCTTGGATACGGCGGCAACCGCCGCTTTATAATCGGCGTACTCCGTCTTGGTCTTGGTGCCGAACATTTGGGGGCCCAAGCGGCCGGTCAGATAGCCGGCCGTAAATCCGCCCCTTGCAAAAATGTGCGCCAATTGGGTGATGGTTTCTTGGGTGGCGGGGGCACCGTCGATGCAATTTCGATAGGCGGCGGTAACGCTGCCTACATATTCGGGAGATTTTAATCTTCCTTCAATTTTCAGAGAAGCAACGCCCGCCTCTTTGAGGGCGGAAAGATGCTCAAGGGTGCAAAGATCCTTGAGGCTCAAGGGATATTGCCCCCCTTCATAAGGCAGGCGGCAGGGCTGCGCGCAAAGGCCACGATTGCCGCTTTTTTGGCCTGCCACTGCGGAAAACAGACAATTTCCGCTGCAGCTCATGCAGAGCGCTCCATGGGCAAAGACCTCAATTTCCAATCCGCATTTGCAAAGAGAGGCAATCTGCTCAAGAGGCAATTCTCTTGCCAGCACCACCCGCGAAAAACCCAGCTCTTTCAAAAAGAGGATGCCGCTTTCGCTATGAATATTCATTTGAGTGGAGGCATGAAGGGGCAAAGAAGGGCAGAGCTCATGAAGCACTTTTGCTGCGCCGAGATCCGAGACAATGGCAGCATCGGCGCCGCTTTTTGCAATATCTTCAGCGAGGGCATAAAGCTCTTCCATCTCCTCTTCCCGCACCAGTGTATTGACGGTTACATAGACCTTCACCTTCCTCAGATGGCAATAGGCCACGATCTCTTTGAGCGCGTCTCCATCAAAGCCGCAAGCAGCGCGGCGGGCATTGAGGGTCTTTCCGCCCAAATAGATGGCATCCGCTCCGTTGCGAACGGCGCTGACAGCCGCTTCAAAATTACCTGCAGGTGCTAAAAGCTCCATCCTTCCACCTCCTTTTGGGTTCTTGTTTGCTTTATATTATATAAAAATCCGCGGAATATTTCAACACCAACTTGACTATTAGGAGAAAAAAGGTTAAAATAGAACCATTAATATTAGTTTGGAGCAAGAGGAATGAATAAAATTACCGTTTTTTTTCGTAAATACGGCCACAAGATTCTCACCTTCACCATTGGGCTTGTCTTTCTTTCCGTCTGTGCAGGCGGCGTGGTCATGGGCGGAATCCGCGTCTATCATCGGTTTCGCCCCGCTCATATTTATGAAGAAGGGGTGGATCCCGATCTCATTTCTGCCGGAGCCGCCTTTGACGAGCTGAGAGACGCAGGCCTTGAAGAGGGGACAAAGGAATTCTTTACCCAATATATCGCAAATTTTGTGGCGCAGGATTTTCCTAATTTTTCCGATCCTGTGGGCCTGAATCCCGATTATTTTATCTCCTATGGTCTTTGGCAGGCGATCAAGGTCAATGGGCAGGGGGTTTATTCCTTCCGCAATAATGATACATTCTTAGTGCCGAGAGCGGATGTGGAAAAATACGGCCTTTATAATTTTAATTACGCAGGTAAGATTAAGCATAAGACGGTAGATATCTGCGGGAAATTCACCTATGATAAGCTCAGCCGATGCTATAAAGTCAGCAATGAGGTGATGGATGAGGAATACTTGGTTCCCAGCATTCTGGAAGTGAAGAAGGATGAGAAGACCGGCTATTATACGCTGCTGGTCGATTGCTATTACAGCGATCCTTTGACCGAGACGGATGTAACGCAGGATGCCACCCGCTTTGCCAAGCGGCTTTCCATTGTCTTGCGGCCGGTGGAGATGGTCTCTAATCCTGCTGCAGAAGAGGAGGCGGCTGATACGGTTACCGATTATCAATATGTCTCCTGCACCTTGGTGGATGAGACTTTGGATCAAAATAAGTAAGGAATAAGAGAGCGGAGCAACCGCTCTCTTTTGGTATGATGATGGATCTGAAAAGGGAAGGCTCTGCTTATCGGGCCTATCGCACCTGCGCCTATCGCAATAAATATGAAACTGCCCTCATTTTCGGGGGAAAAAGCTTCACCTACGGAGAGCTGCTCTCAGGGGCGGAGCAGGCTTATAATACCTTTCGCCAGATGGGTATAGAACCCCGAGAGAGGGTTTGCCTGTGGCTGCCTAATTGCCCCGATCTGCTGCGCATTTTTTATGGGCTCTCCCGCATGGGCGCAATAGGAGTTTTTGCCCATCCCGATGCGGCTCCTGCGGAGGTGATCAAGCAGATGGAGGCGACGGGTGCCGCCCGCTTGATCACCACTGCGCAAAATTACGAGGCCTTTTGCAGCTATGCAGGGCCTTTGGGGGCGGGAAAGATCAGCATATGCCGCCCTGAGCGGGAGATGAAGGGGAAGGTGTTGCGGCTTTATCGGCAAAAAAATCCCGCTTCCGAGGATTTATTTGAGCTGGATTTTTTGGATCAGCAGATGGAGAAAAATCGCTACCACGCAGGGGATGCGGCCTATCTTGATCCATCCCAGCCGGCGGCGATTCTTTTCGGAAGCAGCAGCTTTTTGCAGGTAAAGCCTGTGGAATATTTGCCTGCTGAGCTTTATGAGAAATCCCAACTGTTTTATGGCAAAAATGAGGCTGCAAAGAGCGTATATATCGAGCATTCTTTTGCTTTTGAAGGAGGCTTTCTTGCTGCGCACAGCGCCCTTTGCTCCGGGAAAACCATCCTTTGGGGCAAGGAGGAGGCAGTGGCGCTTTTGAAGCACAATCAGCCCGATCTGATTGTGGCCACCGAAGAGCTTTTTTGGCTGCTTCGGCAGAGGGCAGGGGAATTTCGCGGCCGATGGAAGAATCTGCAGGGCGGAATTCAGATGGGCAGAGCAGTCAGCCCGCTGATGAGAAAATATGCGCCGCGCGCTTTGGAGAAGATGGGCGGAAAAGGATGCTTTTCGGAAAGTGCGGCAGAGCTGAAAATCGGCAAAGAGCCGCTATGCTTTATGGGCGATTTCGGGGTGCGGCTTGCGGATGTGGCGGCAGCTGTATCGAATTTCGATGGTATTGAAAAATGCCGATGCCTTCCCTATCAGGGCGGCTTTATTTTGCAGATTATGCCTCAGAAGAAGGGGGATCAGCAGCTGGGCGCCGCGCTGATTCAGCGTTGTCGGCGGGAAATGGGGCCGTTGCATCTTCCCAAAAAAGTGGAATTTATAGGGTGAAACATACAGAATTTGATAGTTTTTTTGTAAAAAATCTTTACTAATAAAAAAGAATATGATAAAATACCAATATTAAAATTTGATCGAGGAGGGAAAAATGGGGACCGTCATCAGTATCGTTTCCGGCAAAGGCGGCGTCGGCAAGACCACCATTTGCGCCAATCTGGCCTTTGCATTGGCTCAAAGCGGGCGTACAGTGATCGCCATCGATGGTGATATGGGCCTTCGCAATTTAGATATCCTTCTTCGGATGGAGGATAAGAGCGCTTACGATCTTCTGGATATTCTGGAAGAGCGTTGCCCCATCAGTAAAGGCATCAGCGCTCATGATTTATATCCCAATCTGCATTTCATCTCGGGTGCAGATGATTATAACGCAAAAATCGATCGCGGCGCTTTTCGCAAGCTTTGCCGCTATCTGGCAGATCATTATGAATATGTCCTGATCGATGCCCCTGCAGGGGTGGGCGAAGGCTTCAAAGATGCCGTCTTCTGCGCCCATCGCTGCATTGTGGTCTCCACCCCCGATCTTACCGCTGTCCGGGATGCATCCCGCACCGCCGCTATTATTTTGGCGGAGCGGAAGATGAGAGTGGAGCTGATCATCAATAAGGTCCGTAAGCAGATGATTAAAAAAGGCTATCTGCAGAATGTGGATCAGGTGATGGATTCGGTGGCGCTTCCGCTGATCGGCCTTGTGCCCCATGATGAGGCGGCAGTGATCAGCGCCAATCAAGGGGAAGTATTGGCGGGAAAGAAGAGTGTGATCGGCCGTGCATTGATCAATATCGCAGGGCGCCTGCAGGGGGAGGATATTCCGCTGGCGTCTTTCTGGAGAAAGAAATAAGGAGGTCAAATCGAAAGAATGAATATTGCTTTAATTGCCCATGAAAAGAAAAAGGAATTGATGGTGCAGTTTTGTATTGCCTATGCAGGGATTCTTGCTAAGCATAATCTTTGCGCTACCGCCACCACCGGCAATCTGATTGTGGATGCAACCGGCCTGCAGATCAATAAAGTATTGAGCGGGTCTCATGGCGGCGAGGATCAGATCGCAGCGCGGATTTCCTGCGGGGAAATCGATGCTCTGCTATTCTTTCGGGATTCTCTTACCCCCACCACCAGAGAGCGGGAGGAGTTGAATATTTTCCGCCAGTGCGATGTGCATAATGTCCCTTATGCGACCAATATTGCCACTGCAGAGGTGATTATCATGGCCCTTGATCGAGGCGACCTCGATTGGCGGGAGATTGATAGAGAATAAATTTTATCCTCGCTCTCTTTTGGGGAGTGAGGATTTCTTGCGTAAAATCGGCAAAAAACCAAAGTAGATCGTTAAAGTGAGGAATAAGAAATGGCTCAGATTACCGCCCCTAAGGGCACGCAGGATCTGCTGCCGCGGGATAGCTACCGCTGGCAATGGATCGAAGGAATGATCAGAAATTTATGCGCTCAGTACGGCTTTAAGGAGATCCGTACCCCCGTCTTTGAGCATACGGAAGTCTTTGTACGGGGCGTAGGGGAGACCACCGATGTGGTAACCAAAGAAATGTATACTTTTGAGGATAAGGGCGGCCGCTCGGTTACCCTTCGCCCGGAGGGGACCGCCGGAATCGTGCGGGCTTTTGTGGAAAACGGGCTCTTTAATGACGCTCTGCCCGCCAAGCTTTTTTATCTGATTCAGTGCTTCCGCTATGAGCGGCCTCAAAAAGGGCGGCTGCGCCAATTCAATCAATTCGGTATTGAGCTTTTCGGCGCGCCCGATCCCATTACCGATGCCACAGTGATTTCCTTGCCTTATCGCCTCTTTAAGGAGGTAGGGCTCAAGGGAATCTCCTTGGAGCTGAATTCCATCGGCTGCAAGGAATGCCGTGCAAAATACAGAGAAGCGTTGATTGCCTATTTTGAAAAAGATCAAGAGCGCCTTTGCGGCACCTGCCTTGAGCGATTGGAGAAGAATCCCATGCGGATTCTCGATTGCAAGAGTGAGGTCTGCAAAGAGGTATCCAAGGATGCTCCTTTGATTACCGATTTCCTCTGCGAGGAATGTGAGGCCCATTTTAAGGCGGTGCAGGAATATCTGGACGCGCTGGACATTGAATATAAAATCAATCCTCGGATTGTGCGGGGATTGGATTATTATAACCGCACTGTATTTGAATTTGTCAGCAACGAGATCGGTGCGCAAGGGACGGTCTGCGGCGGCGGCCGTTACGACGGCATGACCGAGCAGTTCGGCGGCGCCAGCCAATCGGGAATCGGCTTTGCCATGGGGCTGGAGCGATTCATGCTGGTATTGGAGCAGGCAGGAATTGAAGCACCGAAGCCTCAGGATTGCGATCTCTTTATCATCCCCTTGGGCGAGAGCGCCAAAAAGGAGGCGGTGAAAATCGCAAGCCGCCTGCTGGATGGCGGAATGGGCGCTCAATATGATTTAATCAGCCGCTCGGTAAAGGCGCAGATGAAATATGCCGATAAGATCGGCGCAGCCGCCACTATGGTATTGGGCGATAGTGAGCTGGAGCAAGGCATAGCAAGAATCAAGAGAATGGCCGACGGCGCGCAGGAGGAGATCTCCCTTGAAGCGCTGAACGCAGAATGGTTGGAGGAATTTTTAAGATGAGAAGAACCGATTATTGCGGTGAGATCACCGAGGCTCATATTGGAAAAAAGGTAACGGTATGCGGTTGGGTGCAGCGCCAAAGAGATTTGGGCGGCCTGATCTTTATCGATTTGAGAGACCGCACCGGCTTGGTGCAGCTGCAGTTTGATGAGTCTGTCAATAAGGAAGCCTTTGAGATTGCTTTCGGCGTGCGCAGTGAGTATGTCTTGGAGGTTTGCGGCACTGTCGCAAAGCGGGGCGGAGCGGTCAATCAGAATCTGAAGACCGGTGCGCTGGAGATCATCGCCGATACAGTGAAGGTATGGTCCAAGGCCAAGACCCCTCCCTTTGAAATTGTAGAGAATAGCAATGTAAACGAAGAGCTGCGGCTGAAATACCGCTATCTGGACCTTCGCCGCCCCGATCTGCAGGGCAATATTTTGATGCGCCATCGGATCACCAAGGTAACCAGAGACTATTTTGATGAAAACGGCTTCATCGAGATTGAGACCCCTATTCTGATGAAATCGACCCCTGAGGGGGCAAGAGACTATCTGGTCCCCAGCCGCATCCATCCGGGCACCTTCTATGCCCTGCCCCAATCTCCCCAGATCTATAAGCAGCTTTCCATGGTAGCAGGCTTTGATCGCTATATGCAGATCGCGCGCTGCTTCCGTGATGAGGATCTGCGGGCCGATCGGCAGCCGGAATTTACCCAGATTGATCTGGAGATGTCTTTTGTGGATATGGAAGATGTCTTGGCGATCGGAGAGGGCTATATGAGCCGCCTCTTCAAAGAAGCTTTGGGCGTGGAAATTCCTCTGCCCCTGCCTCGCCTTACCTATAAAGAGGCCATGGAGCGCTATGGCTCCGATAAGCCGGATGTGCGCTTCGGGATGGAGCTTTTTGATATCAGCGATATTGCTAAGGATTGCGGCTTCTCTGTATTCAGCGGCGCAGTAGAGGCCGGCGGTAGCGTGCGGGGTATTAACGCCAAGGGCGGCGCCGCCAAGCTGACCCGAAAAGAGATTGATAAGCTGACCGAGCATGCCAAGGGCATCGGCGCTAAGGGCCTTGCCTTTATCCGCTGGACGGCCGAGGGCATTACCTGCCCCTTCTCTAAATTCTTGAGCGAGCAAGAGCTGCAGGCCATTCTGACCCGTGCGGGCGCAGAAGAGGGGGATGCCATTCTCTTTGTGGCAGATGGCAAAAATAGCATTGTATTTGGCACTTTGGGCGCTTTGCGTACCATTGTAGCGGATAAATTGGAAGTGGAGAAGAAGGGCTATGCCCTCCTTTGGATCACCGAATTCCCCTTCTTCGATTGGGATGAGGATCAGAATTGCTGGGTGGCCATGCACCATCCCTTCACCTCTCCTTTGGATGAATGCCTTCCCTATCTGGAGGAGGATAAATCCAAGGTGCGGGCCAAGGCTTATGATCTGGTGCTCAATGGGGTGGAGCTGGCAAGCGGCTCGATCCGTATTACCGATCCCGATCTGCAGAGCAGAATGTTTAAGATGCTGGGCCTCTCTCCCGAAGAAGCCCATCAGAAATTCGGCTTCCTGACCGATGCATTCCAATATGGTGCACCTCCCCACGGCGGGATGGGCATCGGCTTGGATCGGCTGGTGATGCAGATGCTGGGCCTCAAGAATCTGCGGGATGTGGTGCCCTTCCCCAAGGTGCAGAACGCATCCGAGCTGATGAGCGAATGCCCCTCCAATGTATCCGAAGAGCAGCTTCGGGAGTTGGGGATTGCTATCATCAAGGAAGAGCAGTAAATTTACAAATCGTTCATAGCATAAAAGGATGCGCTATGATAAAATAAAAGCGTAAAAGATGAAATTATAAGGAGAAAATCCATGATCGAGGTAAAAAATATCGTTAAAAAATACGGCGATAAATGCGCAGTAAACGATGTTTCCTTCAAGGTGGAGACCGGCGAGATCGTAGGCTTTTTGGGCCCCAACGGTGCGGGGAAATCCACCACCATGAATATCCTTACGGGCTATCTTTCCGCTAATAGCGGCACCGCTGTGATCGACGGTGTGGATATTCTGGAGGATCCTACCGCCGCCAAGCGGATGATCGGCTTTTTGCCGGAGCAGCCGCCCCTTTATATGGATATGACGGTAAGGGAATATCTGAATTTTGTATATGATTTGAAGGGCTGTAAATTCCCGCGGAAGGAGCATCTTCGGGAAATTTGCGAGCTGATCAAAATTCAGGATGTATACGACCGCATGATCAAAAACCTTTCCAAAGGTTATCGGCAGAGAGTAGGCTTTGCGCAGGCGCTGGTGGGCAATCCGCCGGTGCTGATTCTGGATGAGCCTACTGTGGGCTTGGATCCGCGGCAGATCATTGAAATTCGCAATCTGATCAGCCGCTTGGGCAAGAAGCATACGGTGATCCTCTCGACCCATATTCTGCAGGAGGTGCAGTCGGTATGCGATCGGATCATTGTCATCAATAAAGGGCGCGTGGTAGCCGATGGCGATGCCGATACCCTTACTTATAATACCGCAGGCAACCGCCGCTTGGTCGCGCGGATTGCAGGCGGAAAGGCAGAAATTAAAAAAGCCATCCGCGGGATGGACGGGGTGCTTTTTATTGATGAACTTCCGCAAAAGGAAAAAGGCACCTATGAATTTTTGATCGAGGCGCAGCCTTCGGTGGATATCCGCAAGCCCCTCTTCCGTATGCTGGCAGAGCGGGGCTGGGTATTGATGGGGCTGAAATCCATGGATATGTCCTTGGAGGATGTCTTTGTCAATTTGATTACAGGGGAAGGAGGCGCTGAAGAATGATCGCAGTATGGAAAAGAGAGCTGCGCTCTTATCTGAAATCTCCGGTAGGATATGTCTATTTGTTTTTGTATCTGATTATCATGGGCGCTTGCTTCAGCATTTTCAATGTGGCAAGATATAATTCCGAGGTCAGCTATTATTTCTACTATAGCTGCTATGTCTTGATTCTGGTGGTGCCGATTCTCACCATGAAGCTCTTTCCGGAAGAGCGGCGCAATAAGACGGATCAGATTTTAATTACAGCGCCGATCAGCATTACCCAAATGGTTTTGGGCAAATTCTTTGCCGCCTATTCCATGTTTTTGATCAGCCTGATTCCCAGCGTATTCGCAGTAGGATTTTTGGCGGTCAACGGCTATATTGAGGGCGGGATTCTTGCAGGCAACTATATCGCTATTCTGCTTGCAGGTGCGGCTTATATTGCCATTGCCATGCTGATGGCCTGCATTACCGAAAGCCAGATTATCGCTTTTATGATGGGCTTTTTCACCTTGCTGATCTTTGCCATCTGCGATGTGATCAGTACGGTGATCAATAATAGCTTTGTAACCAAGCTGGTGAATGTGATCTCCATCACCTCCCGCTTCCAAAAGCTATCCACAGGCCTTTTCGATTTCTCGGCGATTTTCTATTTTCTGAGTATTACCACGGTATTTCTCTTTTTAATTATTCGCATCATTGATAAAAGGAGGTGGAGCTGATGGAAAAGAAGACTTCCTTCTTTAAGAGCAGAAAATTCAAATACGGCTCTCTCTCTACCGGCCTTACGATCGCATTTGTGGCAGTGGTAATCATTGTGAATGTCATCTTCACCCTGCTGGCGGATACCTATTCTTGGAAACTGGATATGACCTCTTATGATCTCTATAGTATTTCCGATAATACCAAGCAGATTGTCCGCTCCCTGACCAAGGATCATACCGTTACCTTTACGGTCATGTATAAAGAGGAGGAATATCCCGAGCAATTCCGCGAGGTCATCAAGCGGTTTGCCAATCTTTCCGATAAAATCGAATGTACCTTTATCGATGTGGATGTCAATCCTTCTGCTCTCACTTCCTATGGGAGTGAATATAGCATCGAAGAAGGTTCTATTGTCGTGCAGAGCAAGGATCGGATCCGCGTGGTGCCTTTTGAGGACCTTTATAAGACCGACAATGAGACCGGCGCAGTTTCTTATAAGACGGAGGAAAGCCTGGCGGCAGCGATGCTCTATGTAACCAAAGAGGAAATTCCTCTGATTTACTTCCTCACCGGCCATGGAGAATCGGGATATGAATCCTTGCTGAATCTCTTTGCCAATAATGGCTCGGATGTGGAGGAAGTGCGGCTGAGCCAGCTGAAGGAATTTGATGAGCAGGCCCGCTGCGTAGTCATCTGCGGCCCCACCATGGATTATTCCGAAAGCGAGATCCGCAAGCTGCAGGATTTCCTTGCCAACGATTATAATTATGAGCGCAATCTCTTTTATTTCTCCGATCCCGAGAGCCCCGATCTTCCCCATCTGGATGGCTTTTTGGCTGAATGGGGGATTCAGATCAATCATGATGTGGTGCTGGAATCGGATGAAAACAGTGCTTCTGCTTATGCCGCCGGCGGGACAGCCGGCCTCTACCTGATCCCCTCTTATTCCGAGGAAGAGATCAACGGCCAAAAGCTTGGCGCCGATTATCTGAGCGTTGTGCCCAATGCAAGCTCTGTTTCGCTGCTTTTCGAGGCAGACGGAATTACCGAGACCTTCCCCTTATTGGTAACCTCGGAGGATTCTTATGCCAAGGACAGTGCTTCGGTCAATTCCGGCTATGATAAGGAAAAGGGCGACGGGGAAGGCCCCTTCAATGTGGCAGTGCTTTCCACCCGCTATAAATATCAGGATAATGTCCCCATCTATAGCCATATTTTTGCAGCCGGCTCGGTGGATATGCTGAATGAATACTACCTTAATTATAATGGCAACGGCAACTATCTTTATAAGATCTATCAAATGATGGTAGGCGAGGATGAGCTGGAGATTGATGGGGCTGTAAAGAGCACCGCTATCACCGGTATGACCCTCAGCACCGCCGCCGTTCGCTGGACTTCGATTATTTTTATCGGCGTCATCCCCGGTATTTTCCTGATCATCGGGCTTGTGGTATATATCCGGAGGAGATATCTATGATAAAAAGAGTAAAGCCCCTTTTGATCTTGGCTTCTGCGGCGGTAGTGCTTGGGATTTTGCTTTGGGTATTGGTGGCGTTTGTCTTGCCGAAGGATGAGGCAGGCGCCGAAAAGGGCAATGCGGTCGTATTGATGGACGCGGATCTTACCGAAGCAGATTTCCTTGAGGTGGAGAATTCCTTCGGCCGGTATAAGCTGATCAAAGCCGCCATCGGTAAGTATTATATAGAAGGAAAGAAAGACTACCCGATCAACAGCGGAAGTGTGGTCTCTCTGCTGGAGCAGATCGGCAGCCTTACTGCGGTGAAAAAAGTGGTGGATCATCCCAGCGAGGATCAGCTGAAGGATTACGGCCTTTCGGATCCTGCGGCCACCTTTAAGGTAACCGATGATGAGAAGGTCTATCGCTTCTATATCGGTGCCCCTTCCGCTTCCGGAAATTATTATTTCCAAAAGGATGGGGAGGAGAGCGTATATCTCGTCAATGCAAGCTTGCCCGATCTCATGCTGCTTTCCCGCCATCAATTCTATTCCGATATCATTACCGCATATACCGATAGTGTGTCGGAGCAGGGCGGGCTTACCAATATTATCGTGGAGAGTAAAAATCGGGAAGAGACGGTGAAGATCAAGTTCAATGACGAACTTGCTGAGGAGGAGGCGGGAGTTAGCTATATCATGACCGCGCCCATCAAGCATGCAGTCTCTTTTGCGATGGTGGATCGGATTGCAGCGTTGCTGACCGATCTTTCCAATAGCAGCGTAGTAGGGGATGATACCTCTGCGGCAGGGTTGAAAAAATTCGGCTTGGATCAGCCGGTATCAACCCTTCGCGTAACCATGAACGGCAAGCAGGAGATCATGCATTTCGGCGGTGTGAACGAGAGCGAAATGCAGTATTGCTATCGGGAAGGCGGAAAATTTGTCCATGCAGTGAGCGCGTCTTCTGCCGCGCTGCTGGAGGCTCCGCTTCTGGATTATTGCGAGGATATGATTTATACCCGCGCCGCCGATGAGCTTTCCAAAATCGAGATCAAGGGCAAGGAAAAGAGCTATATCATCCGCATCGGAGAAAAGGATGAGGCGGGCAATATGGCGGTCAATATCAATAACCGCGCGGTAGACAGCGAATTATTCTCCGATTTTTATATGCATATTCTGAATATTGCCATTACCGGTATGGATGAGAAACCCAAGGAGGATACCCCTTATGTGAAGGTGGAGTTCACCTTGAAAGACGGTGGGGTAGAAACCATGGAATTCTATCCCGTAAGCGATCTGAAATGTTGCTGCAAGATCAAAGGCAATGATCGTTTTCTGGTCAATACCCAGTATGTGGACCTCATTTTGGAGAATGCGCAGCATCTCTATGATGGGGAGACCATCGAGCTGGAATGGTAATTTTCAAAAAATGCTTGCATTATTAAAATGAATATGCTATACTACTAATAGATTGAATAACAAGGAGGTTCGTGCAACGCGGACCTCTTTCGTTTTGGTTAGGGTGGCAAGAGTCGAACCTACCACGCCTGTCAAATAATAATTTTTCGTTTTATCTTGCTTCATCACTTGTAATACGGCAGTATTACTGCGTTCTTCAGCTTCACTCTCTCAAAAAATTCTTCATTTGACAGGTCGAA
>JAFSCX010000007.1 GCA_017436525.1 Clostridia bacterium
TAAGATTTTTTCGAATAATCCAAAAAATCTTATAATCAATGGTGGAGATGCTATAATTCTCAAAAGGAGTTGAAAATATGAGAACTTATACTAAAGAAGAAAAACAAGCGGTCATTGACCGTGTTATATCCGGTGAACCGTCGGCACATATCCTTGCTGACACCGGTATACCCAAAAGTACATTTTATGGCTGGGTGCGTGCTTACCGTGACGAACTGGAAGCGGGCAAACGCAAGGTGGTCAATGTCCGCAATTTTCATTTGCTCGAAAACAAAGTCGCACGCTTGGAATGCCTCGTTGAAATTCTGAAATCCGCGACTTGCACGCCGAAGTCACCATTAAAACAGCGATTATATGCCGCCGAGCAACTTTACGGAAAATACAACGTGCACGTGATCTGCGATGCATTTGACATTCCGCGAGGAACGTTTTATAACCACGTTCTCCGCAACAAGAAAGACAACACGTGGTATGCGAAACGTCGGGAGGAACTACGGCTTCGCATACAGGAGATCTACGACGAAAGCAATCAGATCTTCGGTGCTGCTAAAATTGCGGCAGTTATGAAAAGCGAAGGGTTCAAAGTCAGTAACGAAATGGTACGCACGCTTATGCGTGATATGGGGTTAGTAAGCATTCGCCAGTCAGCCAAAAAGCTGTACGAAGATGAAGGCCGCAAGTATAAAAATCATCTTAACCAAGAGTTTGACACGTGCAAGCCGAACGAAGTGTGGGTTAGTGATGTTACCTATTTCAAGTACGGCGAAAACGCTTATTACATTTGCGTGATTATCGACTTGTATTCCCGTATGGTCGTGGGCTATAAAATTGGAAAGACGAACAGCACGCAGCTTGTAAAGTCGACTTTTCAGATTGCCTATAAAGCACGTCAGCCGGATTCGAACTTGATCTTCCACACCGACCGTGGCGGTAACTACCGTTCCAAGACGATGAACGACTATATGCGGTCACTGCACATCACGCACTCCTTTTCAAGAGCGCACGTGCCGTATGACAATTCTGTAATGGAATCGTTCTTTGCTTCTTTGAAGCGCGAGGAATTGTATCGGACGAAGTATCGTTCGGAGGCAGACTTCCGAAGTGCGGTAGACAAGTACATAATTTTCTACAATACGAAACGCCCGCACAAGAAACTGCAATACAAGACTCCCGAACAGAAAGAAGAGGAATATGCCTTGAAGGACGCGGGTTTATAAGACACGTGCAGATAGACTGATGGGTTCGAAAAGGTTTGTTTTTTAATCTTCTAATTGCAAAATTTAAGATTTTCTGTTTTTAGTCCAGCTGGCAAAAAGAAAATGCGACCTCGAAAAGCCGCATAAATACTGGGTTTTATAATAAAAACACCATTGAGTCTGAACTTGGGGGTTCAGATTTCAATGGTGTCTTTAGATGGTGGAGGCGAGGGGAGTCGAACCCCTGTCCGAAAACCCATTCACACAACTTTCTACGCGTGTAGTTTATCTATTAAGATTCCCTCGGCCATCCGCCGGTAAACAGGCTGACGACTTCGGTAGCTTCATTTTACATTTACGGGGCAAAGCTTAGCCGCAAACGTTCACCACTAAAAATGACACCCCAAAAGGCGCTCGTGGTCCTTCGCCTCGGGATGACGCCGCTTTAATTAAGCAGCGTAAGCTAATTTATTATTGTTAGCGTTTATTTTTAAGTTACACATTTTAAGGTGGTTGTGCGCCACCACGCGCTTATCATGCTTCAAGATCCCCGTCGAAACCTTTACGCCCCCATGAAGATCTTTATTAGTTTATCATAAAGATCTTAAAAAATAAAGGAATTTTGAAAAATTATCGGAATGCAGTCTCTTTTAAGAATTTAATACATTCTTCAACCCAGATGATGGGCCTTGATTCCATATATTTGGTTTTATAATTGCCGGTATCATCTTTTGCCGTGGTGCGTTCGTCGCAAAGAGCAAGGCCGTGAACGCCGGCGGGGAAAATATGCAGTTCAAAAGGAATTTTTGCCTTAGAAAGAGCAGATGCCATCATAAGAGAATTTTCTACAGGCACTACTTCGTCGCTGGCAGTATGCCAAAGAAATGTGGGGGGATAATCGGAAGTAACCTGCTTTTCAATAGATACAAAGTCCAATCGCTCTTGATCTGCATCTACTCCGACTAAATTATTGAAGGAACCTCGATGGGCAAAGGTTCCGGAGGTAATAACGGGATAGGAAAGAATGGCAGCGTTCGGACGCAAAATTTCATTATCACCCAATGCGTCTTTTACAAATTTGTGATTCCAAAAAGCGCCTACCGATGCGGCCAGATGACCGCCTGCTGAAAAGCCGATTACCCCAATTCTTTGGGGGTCGATATTCCAATCCTCTGCATGCTCACGAATGGTTTTGACGGCGCATAGTGCTTCTAAGAGGCAGCGGGGGAAGCCGCAGTCTTCTTTTACAGAATAATGCAGAATGAAAGCGGCCATGTCTTCTGCAATGAATTGAAGAGCAATAGGCTCCGCTTCGCGCTCGGACCGCATGCTATATCCGCCGCCGGGAATGACAAGGATGGCAGGGCGTTTGCGATCTTTGGAATATTCATTAAAATTAGAGGGGAGCAGGCAATTGATATAGGCACGATGGCCGCCTCCGAGATTTAATCCTTCATAGTCTAAATTCAGATTGAATTTGAATGCTTCCATGAGTAGTACTCCTTTATTGATTTCTTTGCTTTAATCTTACTTCCATTTCGCGGGCGGCTTGCTTTTTGGCAATGGTTTCCCGCTTATCATAATTTTTCTTTCCTCGGCAAAGACCCAGCTCTACTTTAACTCTCGGACCATTGAAATAAAGGGAGAGGGGAATGAGCGTCAGGCCATCTTGCTTGGTTTTGCCGAAGAGGGACATAATTTCTCTTTTATGCATTAATAATTTCTTTAGGCGCATGGGATCATGGTTGAAAATATTACCTTGCTCATAGGGAGAGATATGCATTCCATGCACATAAAGCTCGCCATTATCGAATTCGCAATAGCTATCTTTGAGATTGGCTCTGCCTTGGCGGATGGATTTGATTTCCGTACCCCGCAAAGCAATACCGGCCTCATAGGTGGATAAAACAAAATAATCAAAATTCGCTTTTTTATTTCTTGCTATATATTTTTTATCTTCTTGCTTCATACTGCTTCTCCTTGTATAATTATAATAACATAACAATGGAAAATGTAAAGGATTTTTGTTAAACTTTTTCATTCCCAAAAAGTTGATTTTATTGTATAATATAATAGAAATTTGCAGAAAGGATGCAAGATTGTGTATAAAATTGGCGACCGAATTTTTTATCCCATGCATGGCGCGGGAATGATTGAGAATATAGAACCAAAGATGATTGCAGGTCAAATGCGGGAATACTACATAGTGAAACTGTTGTGCGGAAATATAAGTGTGATGGTACCGACAGATAGTGTGAAGATTTCTCTTCGCAATATAATAGATACGAAGCAGGCGGAAAAGATCCTTGCATACTTTAAGGATTGCAAGATAGATCGAAATGCTCCTTGGGGAAAGCGCTATAAAGAAAATTTAGAGCGGTTGAAAAGCGGAGATCCCCTTGAGGCGGTTGAAGTTATAAAATCGCTGATGATACGTGAAAAAGAAGCGGGGCTTTCTACCGGCGACCGGCAGATTTTGGTGTTATCCAAAAATATACTTTGTTCGGAGTTATCGATTGCACTTGGGCGTGAAATTTCAGATCTTCAAAGACATTTGCAGGAAATAATCGATGATGAGGTGATGGGTGTTGAGCAAAAATAAATGCGCGGCGGTATTGGTGTGTGCAGGTAGCGGCAAGCGCATGGGGGAGAACTGTGGTGATAAGCTGATGCTGGATCTTTGCGGCAGGCCGGTTGTCTCTTATGTAATAGAGGCCTATGCCAAAAGCCCATCAATTGATTATATCGTATTGGTAACCCGCGATTCGATGATGGAGGAATATGATGCGCTTCTTCGTCGATTCGGAAATGATATTCCTTATGCGATCGTAGCGGGCGGAAAAGAACGGATGGATTCGGTAGTCAACGGTGTCCGCCGAGTGCCGAATCGTTTTACGCATGTAGCCATTGCAGATGGAGCACGTCCGTTGATTCGCTGCGAAGAGATCGAAAAGACGATTAAAGCCGCTTTTAAGGATGGTGCTGCTGTACTTGGCGCAACTGTAACCGATACCATTAAGAAGGTAAGGGAAAATTCCATTTTGAAGACCGTCCCCAGAGAAGATCTTGCGGCAATGCAAACACCCCAAGTTTTTGAGCGAGAAGAGTATCTCATTTGCGCCACTGCGGCAAAAAAGCTATCAACGAATTTTACCGATGATGCATCCATCTATGAAAAGTTCGGAAAGCGCGTTACTTTTGTAGAAGGGCGGCGCGATAATCTGAAGATCACCGTCCCGGAGGATATTGCAATTCTGAAAGCCATTATGGAGGAAAGAAAATGAGAATTGGGCATGGCTATGATGTTCATAAATTGGTTGAGGGAAGAGATCTCATCCTTGGGGGTGTATCCATTCCTTATGAAAAGGGCCTTCTTGGCCATTCGGATGCAGATGTGCTGACCCATGCCTTGATGGATGCGATGCTTGGGGCAGCAGGCCTTGGGGATATAGGGCGGCATTTTCCTGATACGGATGAGCAATATCGCGGGATCAGCAGCTTGGAGCTATTAAAGCATGTATGCCTGCTCCTGAAGGATCATGGGCTTTCTTTTGGGAATGCAGATATCACTCTTATTGCCCAAAAGCCCAAAATTTCTCCTTATATCAAGGCGATGGAGGAAAATCTTTCAAATATTATCGGTTGCCCGATCTCTCAGATCAATGTGAAGGCAACAACCGAAGAGAGGCTTGGATTTACCGGCGAAGAAAAGGGAATGGCTTGCCATGCGGTATGCCTGCTGAAGGAAAATGATTAAGAAAAAAGAAGCGGATTTTAGATCTTTTGTTGCTTTTGATTTTGAGACAACCGGTCTTGATGCATCTTCAAAAATCATCGAGATTGGTGCTGTAAAGGTGCGGGACGGCTATATGGTGTCCCGCTATTCTACTTTAGTGGATCCGGAAATTGTGATTGAACCAATGATTACCGGTATTACGGGCATTACCAATGAAATGGTGGAAGGAAAACCGACCATTGATGCGTTGATGCCCTCTTTTCATGCGTTTTGCGAAGATTTACCGATGGTGGCTCATAATGCTTCGTTTGATTGCCGCTTTTTGCAACGGGAATCAGAAGCGGCAGGCTATTTTTTTGATAATGAGATTTTTGATACCCTTGGCTTTGCTCGGCGGGTGCTGCCCAAGCAACCCTCTTATAAGCTGGGTGTATTGACTGCTCTTTTAGGGATTCCTTTGAATGATGCGCACCGTGCATGGTGCGACGCAGAAGCTTGCGCAAGGCTTTATCTGCATTTGAAATCCAAAATTGATTAATACACACCGAAAAGTATAAAAATTCAGTCGAAAATGATATTCCTTCATCGATAAAATGATGATAAAATATTGAAAAAGGAGGCGTATCGAAATGATCAAGCATGGCAAATGGATCTGGAATGATGCCGGTGAGAAAATCAACTCCTATATGGATTTTAAGCGAAGCTTTGATGCCCGGGCAGGGCAGGAGCTTGAAATTGAGCTCAGTGTTGACGGAAATTATGCGCTCTACTTAAATGATCACTTTGTTGATAGCGGGCAATATCCCGATTATCCCGAATATAAGGTTTACGATTGCCTCAATCTGAAAGAATTTCTTAAAGATGGCGCAAATGAATTGTTGATTCGTGTATGGTGGCCGGGTGTTGATCATTTTTCTTATCGCGCTGAAGCTGCAGGTTTGATTTATGTGCTCTATAGCGGCAACAATTTGATTGCTGCCAGCGATGAGAAAACCTTATGCGCTGAAAATAGTGCTTTTCAAAGCGGAGAAGTACCCAACATTACCGAGCAGCTTGGATTTACCTTTCTCTATAATGCGAAAGAGGAGGGGAAGGAAGTATTTCATGCCGCAAAGATAATCGAAAAAGAAGCCGCACTTGTTGAGCGGCCAATTCAAAAGCTTATGATCGGTGAGCGCGCTGTTTCTAAGATTAATAATTATGGCTCTTTTAAGGAGCGCCCCTATGAATATTTCGGACAGCGGATGCAAAATGCGGCTCTTTCGCCAAGATATTGGGGGCCTGATAGCATATGGGATCAGCAAAACGGTACTGTATTTTCCCAAAACGGAGAAGATGGGATTTATTTAATCTTTGATCTTGGAAAAGAGATGGTGGGATTTGCGGATTTTGATCTGGAACTCCCTGAGGACGCCCTTATCCTTTGCGGATGGGGGGAGCATCTTCAAGATCTTCGGGTTCGCAGCTTTATTGGCGGTAGAAATTTTGTCTTTTCATATCAAGCAAAAGCGGGGCGTAATCAATTTATGATGCCCTTTCGCCGATTAGGCCTACGGTATCTGCAACTTCATATCTATGCACCTTCTGCTCGGGTTTATTATGCAGGAATTCGGCCGACGGATTATCCCCATGATCTGCATCCGATTCATATCAATGATCTGCTGCATCGCAAAATTTATGAAACCTCGATCGCAACGCTTCACCATTGCATGCATGATCATTATGAGGATTGCCCTTGGCGCGAGCAAGGGCTTTATACAATGGATTCTCGAAATCAGATGCTTTGCACTTATGCCGTATATAAAGATGCCGATTTTGCCAAAGCCTCTTTGCGTTTGATTGGTCTTTCAGTGCGGGATGATGGGATGGTGGAGCTTTGTGCTCCCGCTCGCGTTTCAAGAACGATTCCATCCTTTACAGCCGCATATTTAATGCAGCTTTGGGATTATTTGGAATATTCTGAAGATATCGAATTTATTAAAGAAATGCTGCCTTATGCAGAAAAAATTGCAATGGCTTTTAAGCAGAGGATCGACCCTGAACTTGGTGTGTTGCCGTCTTATACCGATAAAAAATATTGGAATTTTTATGAATGGCAGGATGGTTTGAACGGTCGCGTTTTTGAGGGGCGTACCGAGCCGACTTATGATGCTCCTCTTTGTGGGTTTGTCTCGATGGCATTTCAATCCATGGAGAAGATTTATCGCACCATTGGTGAGTCTTCCAAAGCGGATGAATACCATGCATTTTGGCAAAAATTGAATCTAAATAGCCATAGAATGTTTTGGAATGGTCATTGCTATGATAGTTATTGTACGATTAAAGGGAATGAAAAATATCATCAAGCTGAATTGACGCAAGTGTTGATGATATGCAGTGGTATATGCCCCGAAGAATATCGTGCTGATCTTCGTGCGCTGCTTATGAGCAAGAATGGTCTTTATCCTATTACACTCAGTTATAATATTTTTAAGTATGATGCAATTCTTTCAGATCCCCAAAATGTTGATTGGGTAATGGATAACATTGCAAAAGTATGGGGAAATATGCTTTTCAATGGTGCTACGACCTTCTATGAAACAGAGAAAGGCCATTGGGATTTCCATAATGCAGGAAGCCTTTGCCATGGTTGGGCGGCGATTCCTATCTACTACTATCATAAATATAGAAACGTATAAAAAATCCCTTGCCGATTGATCGGCAAGGGATTTTTGCTATTAAAGCTCACAATTGTTAACTGTTCTGGGGAAGGGGATTACATCGCGGATGTTACCCATGCCGGTGAGATACATGATGCACCGCTCAAAACCAAGGCCAAAGCCTGCATGGCGGGTGGAGCCGTATCTGCGAAGATCCAGATAGAAATCATAATCTTCGGGAGAAAGGCCCAACTCTTTAATACGATCCTCCAAAATCTCAAGATTATCCTCACGCTGGCTACCGCCGATGATTTCTCCAATACCGGGGACCAAGCAATCCATGGCTGCAACTGTTTTCCCATCTTCATTCAGCTTCATATAGAAAGCCTTGATTTCCTTGGGATAATCGGTTACAAATACAGGGCGCTTGAATACTTGCTCGGTAAGATATCTTTCATGCTCTGTCTGCAGATCGCATCCCCAATATGCCTTATAATCAAAAGCGTCATTGTTCTTCTCAAGAATCTCAATGGCTTCTGTATAAGTAGCATGGGCAAATTCGTTGTTGACAACATTTTCAAGACGCTCAATCAGCCCTTTATCAATAAACTGATTGAAGAAATTCATCTCTTCGGGAGCGTTTTCCATCACATAGCGAATGACATATTTCAGCATGCTTTCAGCCAGCATCATATCGTCTTTCAAATCCGCAAAGGCAATCTCCGGCTCAATCATCCAAAACTCTGCTGCATGGCGGGTGGTATTGGAATTTTCGGCGCGGAAGGTGGGGCCGAAGGTATAGATATTTTTGAAGGCCTGCGCATAGGTTTCGCCGTTGAGCTGACCGGATACAGTCAGGTTGGTTACTTTATTAAAGAAATCCTGCGTGTTATCAACTTTTCCGTCATCCGTAAGGGGCAGATTATTGAGATCAAGGGTGGTTACGCGGAACATTTCGCCTGCACCTTCGCAATCGCTGCCGGTAATCAGGGGAGTATGCACATAAATGAAATTGCGCTCATTAAAGAATTTATGAATGGCATATGCTGCCAAAGAGCGAATGCGGAAGACTGCTTGGAAGGTGTTGGTACGAGCACGAAGATGCGGAATGGTTCTCAAATATTCAAGGCTGTGCCGCTTTTTCTGCAAGGGATAATCGGGCATAGAGGCGCCTTCGATTTCCACAGACTCTGCCTGAATCTCGAAAGGCTGCTTGGAATCGGGGGTTTCTACCAATTTTCCGGTAACAATCAGCGCAGCGCCCACATTAATTTTAGAGATTTCTGCAAAGTTGGGGAGAGCATCTGCATATACCACTTGAAGAGGCTCGAAAAAAGTACCGTCATTAATTACCAAGAAACCGAAATTTTTAGAGGCACGATTGGAACGAACCCAACCGCCTACCGTAATGGTCTTATCGGCATATTCTTTTGTATTGCGGAATAAACTTTTAATTTCAATTAATTCCATGATTTTACATCTTCTTTCAACAAAATTTAGAATATTGTATCATAATAATGTCAAAAATTCAATATATTTTTGAAAACCGATCTATGACGATGAGGGATTAAAATGTGTCCACTGTGTGCGGACATATGTTGTCAAAATGCATAAAAACTTTTTCGATTTAACGAATAAAAGTTTGAAGATTTGTCGAAATCAACAATGTTTGAGGAATTTCGGTTGATTTCTTGAAAAAAACCACATAAAGTAGTATAATTATTACAACATTCTGTATAGGAGGAATTGTTATGAAAAGAATGCATAAAATCATTGCATTGTTGATGGTGCTGGTGCTTGCAGTAGGGATGCTTGCGGGCTGTGGCGCCGAAAAAGGTAAGGTAATCAAGATCGGTATCTTTGAGCCGGGCACCGGTGAAAATGCCGGCGGCGGTAAGCAAGAAGTTCTTGGTATCCGTTATGCTCATTCTTTGGTTCCCGAGATTGAAATCGGCGGTGAGACTTATAAGATCGAGCTGGTTGAGGTTGATAATCAATCCGATGCTACCAAAGCTCCTTCTGCTGCTCAGCAGTTGATTTCTGCTAAGGTTTCTGTTGTTTTGGGTACTTATGGCTCTGCTTGCGCAATTGCAGCAGGCTCTATCTTTGCTCAGAATAAGACTCCCGCAATCGGCTGTTCTTGCACCAATCCTCAGGTTACCGAGGGTAATGATTATTACTTCCGTGTATGCTTCCTGGATCCCTTCCAAGGGACTGTTATGGCAAATCTTGCCCTTGAGCAGAATTGCAAGAAGGTTGGCGTGCTGACTCAGGCCGGTGATGACTATTCTGTTGGCCTTGGCAACTATTTCACCGAAGCATTTAAGAATGCCGGCGGTACTGTAGTGCCCGCAAGCTTCCAGACCGGTGAGACCGACTTTAGCGCCATTGTTGCAAACTTTAAGGATTGTGATGCTGTATTTGCACCTTCTTCCATTGAGACCGGTCCGCTGATCATTAAGCAGCTTCGCGCTGTAAATAAGGATTGCTTGATCCTCGCCAGCGATACTTGGGAGAATGGTAAGATCATCGAGAATGCAGGGGATGCTGCTACCAACGTTTACTTCTCCACCTTCTTTGATGAGAATGACGATAGCAACACCAAGAGCAAAGAGTTTGTTGATGGCTATAAGAAATGGTTGAACAGCGATTCTGCTAACCTCAACAATAACGGTGGCGACGATACTGTTGCTGCAGTTTCCGCTTTGGGCTATGATGCTTATATGGCTGCTATCGAGGCAATTAAGGCTGCAGATTCTACCGATGGTACTGCTATTCGCGATGCTTTGAAGGATGTAGAGATGACCGGCGTTACCGGCGATCTTTCCTTCGATGAGAAGGGCGATGCCAATAAGAACATGGCATACATTAAGACCATCGATGTGGAGAATGAGTGCTTCAAGTTCCTGAAGACCCAAACCATCGCTGAGTAATTTCAAACTGTTACTAAAGGGTAGTAGGGAGCATTTGCTCCCTGCTACTTTTAGTGTTTGTGCGGGTGATTGAAGCTGCGGCTTAAGCGGAATTGAGCCGAAGCTTCAGTCACTCGGCTGAAAATTTCTTTGGAGGAATACTTATGAACAACTATGTCCAACTGCTGCTTTCGGGTATAGCGGTCGGCAGCTTGTATGCATTGATTGCCATTGGTTACACCATGGTATACGGTATCCTGCGGTTGATTAACTTTGCCCATGGTGATATGTTTATGATTTCGGGATTTTTCCTGATTTATATTGCAGCTGTACCTCATATGCCGATTTGGCTCGCTTTGATTATTACAATCTTGCTGACAGTGCTTCTCGGCTTTATGATTGAGCGATGCGCCTATAAGCCGTTGCGCTCTGCGCCCAGAATGTCGGTTATGATTTCTGCAATCGGCGTATCTTATCTTTTGCAGAATTTTGCTACCTACTTTACCGGTGGCCTTGCGCAAGCATATCCGCCCATTCCTTGGATCAGCAATGAAATTGAAATATTTGGCGTTACGACTAAATTGATCACTATTGTTACGCCGATCCTCACCATTGTATTGGTCCTTGCCTTGGTTGCATTGATTAAATTCACCAAGATCGGCATGGCCATGAGAGCGGTATCCAAAGACTTTGAGACCTCTCAGCTGATGGGTATTAAAATCAATAGCGTAATCAGTATGACCTTTATCATTGGCTCTTTTCTTGCTGCCATCGGCTCGATTATGTATTTCTCATACTATGAGCAGGTTAGCCCCACCATCGGCGCTATGCCCGGATTGAAATCCTTTGTGGCGGCAGTATTTGGCGGTATTGGCTCTATTCCCGGCGCGGTAATCGGTGCTTATATCATCGGTATTTGCGAGAATCTGATTAAGAGCTATCCTGCTATTGCTGATCTTAGCAATGCATTTACATTTATATTACTTATTGTGATTTTGATTTGTAAGCCGAATGGATTATTCGGAGAAAAATTGTCGGAGAAGGTGTAAGCGATGAAAAAGAGAACAAAAATTTTAGCGTCGCTGATCCTTGCAGCGGCATTCCTCACGGTATTGATCTTGATTGATAACAGCCCTTTGAAATCCTCTATGCTTTCCACCTGCTTGCAAAAAGGTGCGATCTATGCGTTGGTTGCAGTTTCCATGAACCTGCTGAATGGATTTACCGGCCTCTTTTCTTTGGGGCAAGCAGGCTTTATGCTGATTGGTGCATATACTTATGGTATTCTTACCATTCCCGTAGCTGCACGTGCATCGGTATATCAGTATTTTGAAGGCGGAATCGTGCAGTTTGCAATTCCCGTCATACCCGCGATTATCATTGCAGGTGTTCTTGCGGCTTGCTTTGCTGCGTTGATCGGTTTGCCTGTGTTGAAATTAAAGAGCGATTATCTGGCGATTGCTACTTTGGGCTTTGCCGAGATTTTGCGTGCATTGATTCAGTGGCAGCAAATTGCACCTTTGACCAACGGCTCCAATATGCTGCGTGCATTTCCCACCTACAATAGTATTCTCTTCCCGTTTATTATTTCGGCGATTTGCATTGCAATGATTGTGCTTTTGATTCGCTCTTCCTATGGGCGCGCTTTCAAGGCTATTCGCGAGGATGAGATTGCTGCTGAGGCGATGGGGGTTAATCTCTTTAAGCATAAGATGATGAGCTTTGTCATCAGCTCTTTCTTTGCAGGGGTAGGCGGTGCGCTTTTAGCAATGTTTCAGGCCAGTGTGCAGGCAAAAGGCTTCACCTCTGCTATGACTTATGAGATTCTTTTGATTGTTGTTATTGGCGGGATCGGCTCCATTACCGGTAGTATCATCGCTTCGTTCCTTTTTGTATGCTGCATGGAGTGGTGGCTGCGTTTCTTAGACCAAGTTCAGTATCTGGGCGGTGTAAAGCTTCCGCTGATGCGGACAGGATTCCGTATGGTGGTCTTTTCTGTCATCATTATGATCATTGTGCTCTTCTGGCGGAAAGGCATTATGGGCAATAAAGAATTCTCATGGGATGCTATAGGAAAATTCTTCAGGGATCCTTTCGGCCTTGTAAGCAGAAAAAATAAGAAAGGGGAGGGAATAACCAATGAATGATGCTGTCCTTTCTATTGAAAATATCACGGTCCAATTTGGCGGTGTAGTTGCAGTAAATAATCTTTCCATGAAGGTTCGTAAAGGCGAGATTGTTTCTTTGATCGGGCCCAACGGTGCAGGTAAGACGACCGCCTTTAATGCAATCACCGGCGTTTATCAGGCGACCAACGGCCGCGTTGTCTTTAATGGTGATGTGATTTTAGAGAGCCATCCGACCGGCAAAATGAAGAAGCTTTATGCCGGGGAAAATGCCGATCTTTATCATAAGATCAAAAAGAATACTCCGGATAAAATTGCGAAGATGGGAATGGGGCGTACCTTCCAGAATATTCGCCTTTTTAAGGAACTTTCGGTATTGGATAATGTATTGATTGCAATGCACATGCGCTTGAGGGGCAATCTTTTTACCGATACATTTATGATCAATTATAAGGAGGAGCAAAAGATGCGAGAGGATGCTCTTGCACTTTTGAAGATTGTGGATCTATATGATCAGCAAAATGAAATTGCTTCTTCCTTGCCTTATGGGAAGCAGCGCCATCTGGAGATTGCAAGAGCTTTGGCGACCAATCCCTCCTTGCTTCTTTTGGATGAGCCTGCAGCAGGCATGAATCCGCAGGAGACAGAAGAACTTACTGCGCTGATTCGTAAGATCAGAGATGATTTTGATCTCACTGTCCTTTTAATTGAGCATCATATGAATCTGGTAATGGATATTTCTGATTGGATTTATGTTATTGATTTTGGCAAGCTGATCGCCTCCGGTAACCCCGAAGAGATTCAGAATAATCAGCGTGTGATTGATGCATATTTGGGGGTGGCTGAGGATGAGTAATATTCTTGAAATTAAAGATCTCGTTGTATCCTATGGTGGAATTGAAGCGGTAAAAGGGATCTCCATGGATGTGCCGGAGGGGCAGATTGTAACCTTGATCGGCTCCAACGGAGCAGGCAAGAGCACTACGCTGAAATCCATCGCAGGTGTTGTGAAGCCAAAGAGCGCCTCTATTCTGCTGGAGGGCATGGAGATTTGCGGCAAGAGTCCGGATCAGATTGTCAGCGCCGGCATTACTTTGGTGCCGGAAGGAAGAAGGGTATTTGCTAATCTGACTGTCTTGGAAAATCTCAAGATGGGCGCCTATCTTCGCAAGGATAGCATTAAAGCGGATCTCGACTATGTATATAGCCTGTTTCCTCGTTTGAAGGAGCGGGAATGGCAGCTTGCAGGTACCCTTTCCGGCGGTGAGCAGCAGATGTTGGCAGTGGCTCGCGCCTTGATGAGCAAGCCTCGCATTATTATGATGGATGAGCCTTCTTTGGGGCTTGCACCTTTGGTTGTTCGTGATATTTTTGATATTATAAAGACAATTAATAGCCAAGGCATCACTGTGCTGTTGATTGAGCAAAACGCTAATATGGCGCTGAAAATTGCCCATAAAGCTTATGTTATGGAGACCGGTGTAATTACTTTGGAAGGTACCGGAGCAGAGCTTTTGGCAAATGAGAGCGTTAAGGAAGCTTATCTTGGAAAAAGCAAATAATTCATAAAGCACGAAATGAGGTGTTGTTTTTGAAGAAGAGCATCTATCGTATTTTTTCAATCATGTTAATAGCTTTGCTGCTGATTACCAACCTTCCGGTTGCATTTGCAGAAGAGCATGTCCCTTATGTTTCTGATGTTTTCTCCCATGAGGTTGTGAACCCGATGTTGGGAGATGTTAAGGTTCCTCAGGTTACATATGCCAAGACCTATAAAAGCGGGAGCCAAGAGTCTTTTGATCCTGAAAATTATGTTGGCCTTGATGCAGCTGCTGCGCAAATCAGAGACGCTATGGAAGCACGGCAGGAAATTTTTACAGTCCAATATTGCAGTGATTACGAATTGACAAAGCCGGGAATTGAGGCATTGATGGAATTGGCTTTTACCGAGACCGATCAGCCGACAGAAGGGGATTCTTTGCGCTATTGCTACTCAAGGCGCAAGACTTCCTATGGATATTATCTGGTTGCAAATAAATATTACAATGATCTTACGTTCGAAATTTCTTATTATACTACGGCTCAGCAGGAGGCGGAATTATCGGAAGCAGTAGATGATTTGGTTGATTCATTTGGTTTTTCTTCTTTTACTGATGATCGTTATAAGGTTGATAGAATTTATGAGTATATCACCGATAAAGTCAAATATGACTATGATCATCTTAATCAAAACGATTACTGGCTGCAGTTTACGGCCTATGCTGCATTATTGAATAAAAAGGCAGTTTGCGAGGGGTATGCGGTACTCTTCTATCGTTTGGCAGAAGAATGTGGCTTGGATGCTCGTGTGATTACCGGTGTTGGCGGCACGGGCAGAGATGCAAACCATGCTTGGAACATTGTAAAGCTTGGCGATTACTATTATTATCTCGATGCAACTTGGGATGCAGAACGTGAGCCCGGTTCTGCTTATGCTTGGTATTTGAAGGGGAGTACTGATTTTCTTAGTCATAGCAATGAGTCTGAATTTAATTCACAAGAATTTAATGATCGCTATCCGATCCCTCAAAAAGGAATGGATATCGATATCTATGACGGTCCTCATACATTCGGCGACTATGAATATTATAAGAATTCAAGAAACGCAATTATTACCAAATATAAGGGAGAAGGCGGCGATGTTGTTGTCCCCGCTAAGGTGAACAATATCCCTGTAATTTCCGTAGATAATGGTGCATTTTATCAAAATAATACAGTTACAAGCATTACCTTCAGCGAGGGAATTGCCTCCTTATATCCGCAGGCGGTTGAATATTGCCATGCTCTGAAATCAATTCATTTTCCTTCTACGATGAATCTGAAGGATTATGGTTCCAGGAGTTATACAGACGTTCCGATCAATAACTTTGTTTTAGAGAAAATTACTGTGGCGGAGGGGAATCCCTATATCAAAATAGTTGATGGAATCCTTTATACCAATGATATGAATACCCTGCTGCTTTGTCCTGCTCTTTATCCCAAAAGTGAACTGCAGATTCCGGATGGAGTTGTTGAAATCGGCAATAATTCGGTAAGTGATTGTATTCATCTTAAGAAGGTTACCATGACTGATTCTGTAGAGAGAATTTGGTTTTGGAGCTTTACAGCCTGCTATGATTTGGAAGAAATCAGAATCTCAAATTCTTGCCAAACCATCGGCCAATTTTTTCTGACAGCAACCAAGGTGAAATCACTCCATATTCCGGCATCGGTTACTGAGATTATGCCGGATGCTTTTGGCACAGATGTTTCTTATTTGGAGAGTATTACTGTCGATCCCGAAAACCCGATATATAGAATCGAAAATGGTGCTCTTCGCACCGATACGAAGCTGATTCGATATCCTGCTTTGCATAAAGGGGATAGTTTTATAGTTCCCGAGGGGATTACCTCCCTTGAGGTTGGTGCTTTTTCTGATGCAAAGGATCTTAGGAAAATATCGTTGCCGAATAGTTTGAGAAAAATTGAAAATTCTGCGTTTTCCGGCTGTGCGGGGCTGACGCATGTTACCATTCCTAATGGGACTACACATATGGCAAAATATGTATTTTGGGAATGTAATATGCTGATGAGTGTGATTATTCCTGAAAGTGTTGCGGAAATGTTGGAATATAATCTTTTCCATCCTTGCGATGCATTGACGATTTATGGCAAGAAAAATACACTTGCTGAAACCTGCGCAAATGAAAATAACTTTACTTTCAAAGATATTTCGGAATTTATTTGCGTAGACGGGCATCAAATAGGAGAAGAGATTATACATCAGACAGAGTTTCATAAAACGTTCCGCTACAAATGTACAAGATGCGGCGCAAAGACAATTGAAAACTATTCTGAAGAAGCAAAAGATATCAATAATGCGGATGTAACTTTGGAATATACTGAAATTCAATATGATGGCAAGACTCATAAGCCTAAGATTACCAGCGTAACCTATGAGGGCGAGAAACTGAAGGAAAATGTCGATTATACCTATATATATTTTTCCGATGGTAGCTATGCGGATTCCCATTATATTGAGATTAAAGGTATCGGCCGCTTTGCGGGGACAAATATTGCACAATATGTTGTTACACCCAAACCTTTAACTAATGTTACTTTTAAGGATTTCAGCGTCCTTTATCCTTATAACGGATATGCTCATAATCCGATCAATTTCGTTGTCCTGAGCAATGGGGAAGAAATTAGTTGGGAAAATCTTTATTGCACCTATAAAAACAATGTAAATGTCGGGGAAGCTACAGGTACTTTGCATGGAAAAGGCAATTATACCGGTTCCATCGATTTCAATTTTTACATTTATCCTGCCGAGAAGCTTGGAACAGCATATATGGGCGGCGATGCAAACATTGCTCTCGATATGGCTGAACTGAAGGGAAAGAATCTCCTTTCTATATCTCTTAATGGTGCTTCGATTTATACCCTTAAGACCTATTCACCCAATGGAGCGGTTAAGGTTTATGCGGATGCTGAACGCAAAATTTTGGTTGCCAACAACACTGATATTAAACTGGATGGCGGTATTACAAAGCTTTATGCATTAGCACCTAATAAGAATGGCACACTTCAAAAGTATGAAATTGAGATTCATTCTCCTCAATATTCTGCTTATACCGATAAATTGACCAATTGGGCAAAGCCTTATATTGAAAAATTAAATCAAACTGGGCTCGGTTTATTTAAGGGAGATGAGCACGGTAGATTTAATGGCAAGAAAGGCCTCAATCGCTATGAGATGGCGGCTGTATTGCTTCGCTTGCAGGGGACGAATAAGGATCTCTTCAAAAATTGCGAAAATCCATTCATCGATAAGATTCCTTCGTGGGCTTTGAATTATGTGAAGGCTGCATATAAGCTTGGCTTGATTAAGGGCTATGAAGTAAAGCTTTCCAATAAAAAAGTGGCGTATGAATTCAGGGGTAAAAATACTGCAACAAGAAATGAATTTTTCCGCTTGTTTATGAACGTTGTAATCGGAGATATTGCTCCTGAATATTTAGGTGATATTAATTCCTACTATGAAGCGAATAAGGCTAAAATTAATGCATTTGTAAAAGCAAAAGGCTTTAAGGATGCGGGAAAAGTGGCAAATTGGGCCAAACCGGGTACATATACTGCGATTTATTTTGGATATGTAAACGGCACCAATGATAAAAAGATCAATCCCACCACAGTGATCACCAGAGAAGCGGCAGCAACTCTGATTGCGCAAGCCCTTGCTTAAAATTAAAAGAAGGTTCGGCGAATGCCGAACCTTCTTCAGACTGTCAAAAAAGGCACAGACCGCAGAAAATAAGAGAATTAAAGAATTCTGTCGATTCTATAAATTAGCAAGAGAAAAGAAAGCACACTCTTTTTCCTTGCTTTCTTATTATAAGGAAAAAATCCGCATGATGATGCGGATTTTGAATAAAATTTTCTGCTTTCCGCCGATCTGCTCTCTACCGTACCTATGTACGCCGACGAGAACAGATCGACGAAATCTGCACTCTTTTTTTACAGCCTGTTTTAATGATAAAGATCCTCATTGGCGGGATTATTCAAACATTCCCCTTTCGAGGAGAAGCGAGAGCCATGGCAGGGGCAATCCCAGCTATGCTCTGCTTTATTCCATTTCAAAGCGCAGCCCAAATGGGGGCAGCGCTTTGGCGAAGGATTCAAAAGCCCTGCGGCGCTGGAGAGGGCATTGAGAATCAGCTTGGGGCGCAGAAGCCTGCCCTTTGGCTCAAAAAGGGCTTGAAATTCATTTTCTTTCCCCATCACCCGATCTGCCAGCAAGCGGGAGGCGATCATGGCACCGGTCATGCCCCATTTATTGAATCCGCTTGCCACCAATAATTCCTCGGTATGGGCCCCATATTGCCCGATATAGGGCATCTGATCCAAGCTCATGCAATCCTGCGCCGCCCAGAAATATTCTTCTTTTGCGGCGGGGTAATGAGCGGCCGCAAAGGCGCGCAATTCCGCCCAATTTCCGCCCTCTTTTCCGGTGCGGTGGCCGCCGCCTCCGATCAGCAGAAGGTCTTTATAAGAGCGAAAGGTCATCCCCAAGGGATCCTCATCCAAATACATCCCTTCCATTGGCTTTACCCCCGAGAGGGCCATCAAATAGGAGCGATGCTGATAAAGCCGCAGAAAATATCCCCCATGGCGATTGATGAATGGAAAATGAGTGGCCACAATGATTTTCTCTGCATGGACCCCGCCCCGCTCGGTAATGGCATTGGTCCCTTGCAGCTCTAATACATGGGTATTCTCCCGAATATTAAGATCCCTTGCCAGCTCTCCCAAAAATTTCAGGGGATGAAAGGAGGCTTGATGGGGGAAGCATACCGCACCCATTGTCTTGATCGGCAAGGGAAGTTCTCTGCAAAATTCTGCCTCAAAGCCTAAAGCGGCCAAGGCATCCATCTCTCGCTTGAGCCTATTTTCATCCTTTTGGGAATAGACAAAATGAGGCTCCGCCCGAAAATCGCATGGATACTCCCTGCTAAGGCGCTCATATTCCCCCACCGCCCATTCATTGGCCGAAAGATATTGCCTAGCCCGCGCCATGCCCTCTCTACGCAGCAACTTTTGATAAAGCAGACCATGCTGAGAGGTGATTTTGGCGGTGGTATGGGCGGTGGTTCCCTGCAGGATCCGCCCCTGCTCCAAAAGAATATAGGGAACCCCTGCCTGATGAAGCCGATAAGCGGTCAGAATCCCTGCGATTCCGCCGCCGATGATCAAAACCTTGGTCTTCTCGCCCCAATGGAGCGGCTTGAAGGTAGGCGGAGAATAGGTTTCCTGCCATAAAGAACGGGGTTGCTTGCTCATAAGGCGCCTCCTTTTTGATTGCTTTCCCTATTTTCTCCCTCTCAGAGAAAATTTATACCTTGCAATCTTGCAAAAAGGATGATAATATAAAAACAATGAAATAAACAATCGACAGAGTAGAAAGCAGCGGGTTACGTGTCCAAGGGACGGGGAGTTGTCCTTGGAACGAAAAAAGATTCTTTTGCCGTGCTGTTTTCGCATCCCGCTGTTGCATATCGGAGAACCATCCTCCTCTATGTGGCACTTTTTGTCGAGAGGAGGATTTTTTATGGAAATTTTTACCAAAGAATATTGGAAAACCGCCGCAAAAGAGCTTAAGAGTCTCAAGCGCCTTGCCTTTGCCGCTCTGGTCTGCGCCCTGACAGTCGCGCTGGACGGTCTGGCAAGAATCCCCTTGATTCCCGGCTCCTTGGAGATTAAATGCACCTTCATTATTATTGCGCTGGGTTGCGCGGTCTACGGACCGGTTGCGGCGGTGCTGATCGCCATCGTGGTCGATACCATGAGCTTTTTCCTCTTTTCTACCGGCTTTGCCTATTTCCCCGGCTATATGATTACAGAGATCGTCGTCTCTCTTTTCTATTGCTTTTTTCTCTATCGGCGCAAAATTACCGTCTATCGGCTCTTTTTTGCTAAAGTTTGCACCAATTTTCTTGCCCATCTTCTGCTCAATTCCCTTTGGTCCTCCCTGCTGATGGGAAAAGGCTATCTCTATTATTTTTGGAACAGCCTGATTAAAAACACCCTCCTTTTGCCCTTCGAGGTCTTGCTGCTGGCGGTCTTTTTCGGCGCGGTGCTCCCTTTCTTTTCCAGAATGGGGCTCCTTCCCGCCCATAGCAGCGAGGAGCTCTCCCGCCTTTCTTTGCGGGCAGGGGGCCTTACGGTGCTGAGCCTTTTGATGATTGGCGGAAGCCTTTGCTGCATCTATCTCTGCATCACCTCCGCCAAGCTCCTGCTCTTTTCCATTTTAGGTTTCCTGCTGCTTTCGGGCGGAATTACTCTTCTGATTTTGAATCATAAAAAAAGGGGCTGTAAAAAATCATTTTGATTTTTTACAGCCCCTTTTTGGGGGATAGGAAAAAATGTTTGAAACCTTCGTAAATCGAGCCGTAACCAAAGGTTACGGGATACCCGAAGGCGTATGTGATACGCCGAGTGGCTCGATTTGGAGGTAGCAAAAGGCACTGATAAAAAAGAAAAAATATTGCAGTGCAGCAATATTTTTTCTTCCTCTTTTACTTTTTGGCGAAGAAATTTGGTTTAGAGCCTGTATTTTTCTTGCCTTTTGCGGTTCAGACTTTTTTACAGCCCCTTTTTAATTTTGCTTTCAGCAACTCCAATAATTCTTTTATAAAGACGAATAAATCTTCGCATCTCATCAAGCACAAAGCGCCAAGATATACCCCGCCGCAGATCAGCGTGCCGCAGCCGAAGCGCAGGATCATAGGCAGCCCTTCCATCATACCGCAGGCAAAATAGGCGCTCATACCGCCCAAGAGACCTGCAATCAATGCTTTGATCAAGAAAGGCGCCATCGAGAAGAATCGAAAATCGGGCAGATAGTTCTTAATGCTCCGATTCAGCATCACAATGGTCAGCACCACCGAAAGGCTGGTCGCAAGGGAGACGCCGATCACGCCGACCCACTGCGCCAAAAGAAAACTTAACACCACATTCATCACGCAGGAAAGAAGGCTTGCGATCATCGGCATTTTGGTATCCTGATAAGAAAAATGCAATCGGATATACATCTCGCGGATGGCCACCAGCACCAGCCCCGGCGCAAAGCCGATCAAGGCATAGGCAGTCTGCTTTGCGGCGGTAAGATCAAATTCCCCTCGCAGGTAGACAATCCCTACAATATCCCCCGCCATTACTGCCACCACCGCCACTACGGGAATCAGCAGCAAAATCAAGCCGGAAAGGGAGCGCCGGAAGGTTTTCATCACCATGGCCCCATCCCCTTTTGCTACAAGGGTGGCATATTTGGAAAGCAGGATCAGGCTGAGGGTTGTGGTAATCGTCGTTGTTACAAACTGCTCCAGGGAATTGGCATAAGAATAATTGGATGCCACGCCCTCTCCTAAAGTGGAGCAGATAGCCTTATCAATAATCACATTCAGCTGAATAAAGATATTGCCCATCAAAAGAGGCAGGGAAAGAAAGATCAGCTGCCGCACATACCCATCCTTAAAGGAGAAGGAAGGAATAAAGCGAAATTCTTTTCTGGAAAGAAAATAGACCAGCGCTGTCTGGCAAATGTTGGCGGCAAAAAAGGCAATGACCAGCGCATTGATGCCAAGCTGCTGATTAAAAAGCAGCACCAGCGTAATGGCGATCGGGTTATAAAGAAGCCCGTAAAATTTGCTGGGAGCAAAGGAATCATTGGCATTGAGCACTGCAATAAAGACCGATTGGATCGCAGTGAAAATAAATGCCACCGAGAAAAGCCGAAGATAGCGGATCAAGATCGCAATATGCTCTTCAGAGAAGGTGGGTGCTAAAATTTTGGCGATTTGCGGAGCAAATAGATTGGTAAGCAGCACCAAAGCTCCGCTGATCAGCAAAAAGAGGATCAGCATTTTAGATGCTACCCCATTGGCCTCTTTTTTACTTTTCTTTACCGATACATCAATATACACCGTAACCAAGGCGGTGATCAGCGAGGCGATGAGGGCGCTGGAAAGGCCGGTCATAAACTCGCTGGACATAAAGAAAATATCGGTCTCAAAATTGGCGCCGTAGGCCGAAGCGATAATGACCTGCCTCAAAAAGCCCAAGACTTTAGAGCCCAGAACCACCGCCATGACAATGACCGCCGCGCCGAAAACGGTTTTCTTTTTCGACATTTTTCTTCCTATCTTTAATAACTATAATAATGCTTGTTTTCTTCCTAATACTTTATCATAATCCAAAGAGGATGTCAATTTTATTCTCCGCTTGCTCTACGATAACTGCCGGGAGATTGACCCATCTTTTTGGTAAAAGCCTTGGTGAAATAGCTCAAATCCCCAAATCCGCTCTCCAGCGCAATATCGGTAACCGTCTCTCGGGTGGAGCGCAATCGCTCTGCTGCCACCTCCAAGCGAAAATTGCAAAGATATTTCACCGGCGTCTGCCCGACCGCCTCCCGAAAAACCGAGCAGAAATAATGGGGATTCATCCGCGCCTCCTCCGCAAGCTCTCCCAGAGTAAGGGGGCGGGCATAATCCATATGGATCCGCCGCAACGCATTTTTGACCGCTTCCCGCTTGCGATGGCTTTTTTGCTCCGCATAAAGAGGCCGATCATAAAGCCCTTCTGCCAAGATGCTCCCCCAAAATTGCCAAAGACTGCCGATGGCCATAAATTCCCGCTCCTCGCGCAAGGTATGCCATTGGGTAAAAATCTCCTTGGCCCGCCTTGCAGGCCCGCTCTCCTTCAAAAAGGGCTGGCGCGGCTCTATGCGATGCTCCAAGAGGGCCTTTGCCTCCTCCCCGCCGGGGATCCGCGGAAAAAGCAGGCCATTATCGAAAACCAAGCAATGATAAATGCAATCTCGGGGCTTTCCGCTATGCAACGCACCGCCCGCCACCAAGGCCGCTTCCCCTTCCGATAAAAGAATCTGCTCCTGATCGATCCAAAGGGTCAGCTGCCCCTCTTCCACCCAGATCAGCTCCTCCTCCATATGCCAATGGAGGGGCATCTCATAGCGAGGATGCTCCGCCGAAACCCGATAAAAGGAGGCAGGGAAGGCATGGGAGCCCCGCCGCAAATTTTCATGGAAGGCCATTTCATTCATGATTTTTCTCCAAATCTTAATATATTCCAAATATATCGCAGTATATCCCAAGAAAAAAGGAGGTTTTCGCAATATAATACAATTATAAGGAAGATCCTTTCCCTTGTCAAGGGAGAGGCCCTTTTGAGAGAAGTTATTCATATTTGAAGGAGGCTAATCACATGGCAAACAACAGATACGTAGGCGATTATCCCGTTATCGGAATCCGCCCCTGCATCGACGGCCGCCGCGGCCCCATGATGCTGAGAGAATCCTTGGAGCCCACTGTTTGGGCGATGGCAGAGGCTGCCAAGAAATTATTTGAAGAGAATTTATTTTATTCCAACGGCGAGCCGGTAAAGGTCGTGCTGGCAGATAGCTGCATCGGCAGAGTCAATGAGGCTGCTGCCTGCGCCGATAAGTTCAGAAAAGAAGGGGTATCCATCACCCTTTCCGTTACTTCTTGCTGGTGCTATGGCTCCGAGACCATGGATATGGATCCCCAGACCATCAAGGGCGTATGGGGCTTTAATGGTACCGAGCGCCCCGGCGCTGTCTATCTGGCCGCTGTATTGGCAGGCCATGCCCAAAAAGGTCTGCCCGCCTTCGGCATCTACGGCCATGAGGTGCAGGATCTGGATCAGGTGAATGGTGTGCCTGAGGATGTAAAAGAAAAGCTTTTGCGCTTCGGCCGTGCCGCAGTGGCTGTTGCCACCATGCGGGGCAAATCCTATCTGCAGATCGGCTCTCAGTGCATGGGTATTGCCGGCTCCATCATGGATCAGGATATGATGGAAGAATATTTCGGCATGCGGGTAGAGTCTGTAGATGAGGTAGAGATCCTCCGCCGCATGGAAGAGGGGATCTACAACGAAGAAGAATATCAGAAGGCCCTTGCTTGGACCAAAGAGCATTGCAAAGAAGGGCGCGATGATAACCCCGAGAGCGTGCAATTCTTGGGCGAAGAGCGCCGCATCAAATTCACCCCCGAAGAGAAAGAGAAGCAATGGGAGTTCACCGTCAAGATGTATTGCATCATCAAGGATCTGATGGCAGGCAACCCCAATCTTCCCGATGCCTTTATTGAGGAGAGAGCGGGCCATAATGCCATTGCAGGCGGCTTCCAAGGCCAGCGCCAGTGGACCGATCATTGGCCCAACTGCGATTATCCCGAAGCCTTGCTCAGCTCCACCTTTGATTATCAGGGCGCAAGAGAGCCCTATACCCTTGCCACCGAAAATGATATCCTCAACGGCATGGGCATGCTGATGATGCGGCTGCTGACCCATCGGGCTCAGATTTTCGCCGATGTCCGCACCTATTGGTCCTCGGAGGCCACCGAGCGGGTAACCGGCTATAAGCTAGAAGGGAAGGCCGCTGAATCCAACGGTATTATCCACCTGCTCAATTCCGGCGCTGCATGCCTCGATGCCTGCGGCGAGTGCACCGACGAGAACGGCAACGCCATCATGAAGAGATGGTGGGAGGTTACCGAGGAAGATATCAAGAAGATGACCGATGCAACCGTATGGTGCGAGGCCGGCTTCGATAATTTCCGCGGCGGCGGCTTCTCCAGCCATTATACCACCAAGGCAGAGATGCCCTGCACCATGATCCGCCTGAACCTTGTAAAGGGCATCGGCCCTGTCCTGCAGATCGCCGAGGGCTGGACGGTGAAGCTCCCCGATGAGGTATCCGATACCTTGATGGAGCGCACCAATCCCACTTGGCCCTGCACTTGGTTTGCTCCCCGCTGCGACGGGAAAGAGGGCTCTGCCTTCAAGACCGCCTACGAGGTCATGATGAACTGGGGCGCCAACCACGGTGCCATCAGCTACGGCCATATCGGTGCTGATCTTATTACCATGTGCTCCATGCTCCGCATCCCCGTATGCATGCATAACGTTCCCGAAGAGGAAATCTATCGTCCTGCTTGCTGGAATGCTTTCGGCATGGATAAGGAAGGGCAGGATTATCGCGCCTGCGCCACCTACGGCCCCCTCTACAAGAAATAAGAATTTTTCATATGCAAAGAAAAGCGGAGTGCAATACTCCGCTTTTCTTTTTTGCCGTCCTTGAATGACCCCTTGAATTTTATGGAAAATAATGATAAAATAAATAAAATCTATAATAGAAAGGAAATCAAAATGAATCTTCAAAAAATCTTAGATCAATTAAAAGACTGCCCCTGCGGCAAAGAACATACTTTTGCCACCAAGGTGGTAGAGATCGGCTCCGGCCTTACCGCCAAGACCGGCAAAATTTTGAAGGATGCAGGCTTCCCCGAAAAGATCCTTTTGGTGGCAGACCGCAATACCTTAGGGGTCAGCGAAGGCATTTTGGAGAGCCTGACCGATGCAGGCTTTACCATCAAGCAGCTGATCTATGAGGATATGAAATATGCCAAGGTAGAGCAGGTCCGCGAGGTAGAGGCTTTGCTTTTGGATGTGGACGGCCTGATCTCCGTGGGCACCGGCTCTCTTAACGATATCTGCCGCGTGGCCGCTTATGAGAAGGAAAAGGCTTTCTGCATCTTTGCCACCGCCCCCTCTATGGATGGCTTTGCCTCCGATACTGCTCCCATTGTCGAGAATAATTTCAAATCCTCCTGGCAGGCAGAGCAGCCCATGGTCATCATCGGCGATACCAAGATCTTGGCCAAGGCGCCCAATATCTTAAAATCCTCCGGCTTCGGCGATATGATGGCAAAATATATCGGGCTTGTGGATTGGCAGCTGGCGCAGCTTCTGATTGATGAATATTACTGCGATAAAATCGCCGCCATCACCCGCGACGCAACTGATCGCATCGCCGCTTTGGCCGATTCCGTCCTGGCAGATGATGAAGAAACGGCCGGCGCCATCATGGAAGCGCTGATCATGACCGGCCTTGCCATGAAGCTGGCAGGCTGCTCCCGCCCCGCAAGCGGCGCCGAGCATGTGGTCTCCCATTATCTGGAATGCCATAAAGTCATCAAGGGCATCTGGCCGGATTATCACGGCCGCAAGGTGGGAGTTGCCACTGTCTATTGTAACCGCATCTATCGGAATATGGCGGATCGCTTGGAGACCATCTCCTGCACCAAGGATCCTACAGATTGGGAAGATGTCTATGCCCATTATCATGAGAGCCTTCATGCCGATGTCAAGAAGCTCAATGATCCCACCATTACCGATCTTGTAGACCCCAAAAAGCTGGAGGAGGCATGGCCCACCATCCGCAAGATCATTCAAGAGACCCTGCCCACCAACGAAAAGCTCATCGAGATGATGAACATTGCAGGGGCGCCCATTACGCCCGATGAGGTCGGGGTAAGCGATGAATTTATGAAAGACGCCATGCGCTATCATCCCTATATGCGCTATCGCCTGCTGCTGACCCGCTTGATGCCGATGATGGGCATTGATCCCATGGACTATTTAGATTAAGAGGAAGGTTGCTATGAGCTTAAAAGATAAAAAAGGCTTTATCTGCGATATGGACGGCGTCATCTATTATCAGAACGAACTGCTGCCCGGCGTAAAAGAGTTTGTAGAATGGTTATATAAAGAAAATAAAAAATTCTTGTTCCTGACCAATAGTTCCGAGCGCTCCCCCAAGGAGCTGCAGCTGAAGATGAAGCGATTGGGGCTGGATATTGATGAATCGCATTTCTATACCTCTGCCCTTGCTACCGCCGCCTTTTTGGCCAAGCAAAAACCGGGCTGCACCGCCTATGTGATCGGCGAGCCGGGGCTGATGAACGCCTTATATGATGCGGGCATCTCCATGAACGATGTCAACCCCGACTATGTAGTGGTTGGCGAGACCAGCAATTATAACTATACGTCTATTATCAAAGCGGTAGAGCTGCTTCATAACGGCGCAAAGCTGATCGGCACCAACCCCGATCTGACCGGCCCCGGCAACGGTGGCATGATTGTGCCTGCCTGCAAGGCCTTGGTCAGCCCTATTGAACTGACAACCGGCAAGCAAGCCTACTATCTGGGCAAGCCCAATCCCTTGATGATGCGCTGCGGCTTGGATCTTTTAGGCTGCAAGGAAGAAGATATCGCCATTATCGGAGATCGGATGGATACCGATATTGTGGCAGGTGTGGAATCGGAGATCGATACGGTCTTGGTGCTCAGCGGCGTTACCGCCAAGGAAGATCTCCATCGCTTCCCCTATTGCCCCCGCTATATCCTAAACGGAGTGGGCGAGGTGCCTGAAAATTGATGGAGCATCGCCATGAAGGCCATCGCGCCCGCCTTCGGGAGCGCTTTGAGGCCACAGGAGCAGAAGGATTCAGCGATCATGAGCTGCTGGAGCTGATCCTCACTTATGTCATTGTCCAAAAAGATACCAACGACCTTGCCCATTTGCTGATCGATTCTTTCGGCTCTCTCCAAGGAGTTCTGGATGCAGAAAAGGAAGAGCTTGCCCGCATAGAAGGCGTTGGCCCCAAGGCCGCCTTTCTGCTGAAGCTTCTTCCTGCCTTTTCCCGCCGCTATTATGAGCAAAAGACCGAATCCTGCTTAAAGCTGATCACCCCCGATGAGACCATCCCCTTCTTTGCTGCGCGAATGATTGATCGGGAGAACGAATGTGTCTATGCCGCTTATTTAGACCAAAATAAACGGCTGATCCAATGTGGCCTACTCTATGAGGGCAACGCCCATATGGTAGAAATCAGCGCCGGCCGCCTTTTGAAGACGGCGCTAAGGCTCAACAGCCGCTATGTGGTGCTGGCTCATAATCATTTCAACCACGCGCTGCCCTCTGTTCAAGATGTGGCCGCCACCACCTTTATTCAGAAAAAACTCAAGGAAGTGGGCATCACTTTGCTGGATCATATTGTCCTTTGCGGAAGCGAGGGATCCTCTATGATCAAGACAGGGCATCTGACCCTCGAAGAATAACAACAAAGGAAGAAACCTATTGCTCCTGCAATAGGTTTCTTCCTTTTATTAGTCGTCTCTAAAATTTATTTTCAAGAGAAATTCTTAAAAATTCTTTTTTTCCTTGCCCTTTGCGGTTTCAGGCAATTTTAACATCCCTTCTGTATCTTGAGCAGAAACCGGAGGGATTGGAAAAATTGTTTGAAAGTTTCGATTTCGTGCCGTCAGGGTTAAGCAAACACGAATAATCCGAACCTGATTTTAAGGGGCGGATTTTCGCCTTTGCCATGTTAAAATACTCGTTAATCCGGCAGGATTAACTGCGTTTTATGCCTTGCAAACCCAAAAATCCGCTCCCTTAAAATTCTTCGACCTTAAAATGAGCAGAATTTCAGATGATTTTTGGTGCAGAGAAGTTTGTAAGGCTGTCGCCTACAAACCTTCGATAAACTA
>JAFSCX010000049.1 GCA_017436525.1 Clostridia bacterium
TCCGGCGATGCATCGGGAATGTGCAGGATGAAAGACATAGATTTATCGATTGTTTTGGGGAATATTTTGGATAATGCATTGGAAGCTACCAAAGAGATCAATCATGCAGATATTGAACTGCATTTTTATATTAAAGGAAATCATCAAAATGTTGTTTGCAAAAATACCATTAATCAATCGGTATTAAAAAATAATCCTCTGCTCCATACAAAGAAGAACGAAAAGGAAGATCATGGTTTCGGCATACGTTCCGTCGCAGAAACCATGGAAAAATACGGTGGTTCCTTAGAATTTTTTGAAGAAGATCATATGTTTTGCGCCCATATTATGCTGCCATTAATATAATAGCTTAAAAGAACGCTTGATTATTTCAAAATCAAGCGTTCTTTACTATTTATCCCTAAAACGATGCCGTTTGTCCCGAATTTTACATTTTTTTCAAATGAACATTATAATGGGATCATGAGGTCTCAAAAATATGAAAGGAAATCAAAGTAATGAAGATGAAATATTATTTCAAACGCATCATTAATAACAAAATAAAGCTTGGGGTCTTTCTATTGATTATGGCATTCCCAATTTATGATATTTATATGATCATAAAAGAGATCGGAAAAGGTCAAACCGCATTGGATCCTAATATAGCCTCGTTCCTATCCAGCAGCATCTTTAATTCTGCGCAAATTCTTTTGCTTTGGTATCTGCCGCTCTACTTCTTAATTCTTGCAGCAGATGATTGCATTGAAGATCATAAACTGGGCTATAAAAATCTTTTGGTTGCCAAGTGGGGAAAAAGATCATATTTCAGAACCAACATCATCAAAGGCTTTCTCATCGGCTTCTTCGCTATTTTGACATCCCTCTCCCTGAATTTAATTTTGACGCAAATCGCTTTTGCCGGCGGCACTGACATCGGCTTTGATTCAGAGACGATTGAGACACTTGATAGTTTGAGAGTTGCTTTCGAACATCCATTTTTGCGAAATATAGAATGTATTCTTCTGCTGGCGTTGATCGCAGGAATCGTATCTATGGGGGCGGTTGCTATGGGTATGGCATTGCGCAATCGGCTATTAGTATATCCCATTGTATTTTCCATGTGGTATATCCCATCCTCAACCTTTGAAAGACCGATTATGCTTGCGGTAGACCCCTTTTCGGAATATACCATTCAGGATTGCGTGCCCAGCATTATATTTGCAGTTGGGATCAATCTTGCGGCGGTTGCATTTGCCTATATCAAGGAGATCAAGTATGAACAGGTCTAAACGAAATACATATCTTATTATTTTGCTATTTATGACCCTTGGATTGATCCTCTCATGGCTTTTTCCCACTCTCTTTATTATGAAAAATTTAAGGACCAATGATCTTATCGATATTACTGAGCAGCAAGTCTTTCATTCGATTCAAGGAACGAACGGTAATTATCTTCACCCCAATAGCATAATGGTGCTGTATGTTTTTGCGGTTATATTTGCGTTATTTTTCATCTTTTTTAAGGATAAGCCCGGTTTTATTGTCCGCTTGAAAAGCAGGGATGACTACGTAAATAAACATTTATGGGATATTGTACTCATCGCCTTTTCCTTCTCTCTTCTGATCGAGGTTATAAATATCACCTTTTCATTTGCGCTATTTGACGCTGAGATCGTATTGGAATCTAATCTTATTTTCTATTCGGTTCTCGATTTCTTTACAGAATTTTTATTCTATATGCGGACAGGCTTGATTCTTTTTATTACCGGCATCATCTTCAATAAAAAAATTGCTCCATTTATCGCGTTTGCTCTTTATTTCTCGGAATATTTCTCAACAGATATTTTCCCGTTTCTCTATTCAGCATGGTTGCCATACAAGGATGCTGTGGCCATAACAAATTTGATTGCAGGAGATCTTTCCCCTTGGGGCGTGATTCCCATGGTTTTGCGGGGGATCACCATGAATTTGGCATTGATCTGGCTTGCTCGCCGCCTATTTATGAAAAAGGATATGATCCAAAATGAAAAGAGATAAAGTATTCCTTACATTCCTTTTTGCATTATCCATTTTTTTGCAGATTTATTATTTTCGCGGCTCGCCTTATTATTATGAATATGGCTTTTCTATTGGATATAGCGCTGAATATACAAGGCCGGATGCAGGGACCGAATTGATTTGTGTATTACTTCCGCTATTGTTTATTATATTTTTAATCAGCGGATCTATCAGCAAACTGACCGATGGATATGGAAAATTATGGATCATCAGAAACTATTCTAAGAGCAAGCTATTTTTGAAAAATACATATAAAAATATTCTTATTGCGGCAGGTGCGACAGGATTACAGGTGATCGTTTATTATTTTTTTAATGATTTGTTTCTCCCGATTGAGCAGGGTGTGGGGCGATCTGTTCTTCTCTATTTTCTGATTCTGCACGGGATCATCCTTTTGCAATCAGTGCTGGAGCTTTATATGCAACCCCATATTGCCAATATCGGAATTTTTATTTTCAGCTTTGCTTCTTATTTCACTGCCCATATCATGACCCAACATCCTATTGTTAAAATAATCCTGTTCCCCTGCCTCCTTTTCGGGATGGAAAACGGTGCGATTGACAACAAAGAAATTTATTCTTTATACCTGACAGCAGCAGTGCTTCTCAATATTACGCTGCTGATCATCGGACTGATCAAATTTAGAAAAACAGATATTTTTTGAGGTGATAAAATGATTGAACTTAAAAATGTAAATAAAACCCTGAGCAAAAGAAAAGTGTTGGATAATATTAACTATACCTTTGAGTATGGAAAAGTATATGGGCTTTGCGGACCAAACGGTTCGGGAAAGACCATGCTGCTGCGAGCCATCTGTGGATTAATTGTCCCGGACAGTGGTGAAGTAATCATCGATGGTAAAGTCCTTCATAAAGAGATTTCCTTTCCGCCTAATGCAGGAATCGTTATCGAAAATATGACTCTTCTCCCCCAATATACAGCCTTTGATAATCTGAAATTAATTGCAGATTTAAGAAAGATCGCGGGAGATAAAGAGATAAATGATACATTGAAGCGAGTGGGGCTGGATTCAAAGCTAAAGGTGCGAAAATATTCTCTTGGAATGAAGCAACGCCTGAATATTGCGCAGGCAATCTTTGAAAAGCAAAACATTATTCTTTTGGATGAGCCCACTAATGCTTTGGATCAGGAGGGAGTTCAGCAGATCTATCAGCTGATTCGCGAGGAGAGAGATCGAGGCGCGCTGGTCATTATCGCGACTCATCATGCGGAGGATCTTAATGAAATGTGCGATCGGATTCTTTATGTTGCGGAGGGAAGATTGAATGAAAAGTAAACTGCTTACCAATAAGGGTTGGATCGCCGTTGCTGTCGTCTTGGCTTTATTGATGGCTGCTTGCTACTATGCAAACAGAACGGTGATTCAAGATCGTATTGACGAGATGAATTATGATGAAGAATATAAGTCAAAACGCTCTCCGGACGGGTTGTACTATATCGGTTTCGCTCCCAATGAAAAGGGAGAAAAAACAGGAACCATCAGCTATTTCATTGGCAAGGGATTTGTCTTGGATGAATCAGAACCTCCTGCTTATTATGAAGATATCAAAATATTGAGAGTTGAAGAAAGCGCATATTCTGAATGTTCCGGACTTAAAAAGGTAACTCTTCCTCCAACTATTGCGGCGATTGATAAAAAGGCATTTATGAATTGCAAGGAGCTTAAGGAGATTTACATTCCTGCAAGTGTAAAAGAAATTCATAAAGATGCATTTGCAGGGACAGAGCATTTTATAATGTATGTTGAAGAAGGATCCTATGCTGAAAAATACGCAAAAGAAAAAGAAATTCCCTATGATTATTATGCGCCGGCTCCCGTTTCAAACGAGAGGCCCGATTATTCTAAAGAAGTTTATGAGAAGGACTACGAAAATTTCCTATACAGCGTTTATTATCATAAAAATAAGCCTTATTGCGCGATTATCAACTGCAACCCCATGACCAAAGAGGAGCATGTTACGATACCGGCGGAGATCAATGGTGTACCTGTAGCGGCCATTGCTGAACAATGCTTTGTGCATTGCCAGAATATTAAAACCATCACTCTGCCTGATACGGTAACCAATATCGGAGACTATGCTTTTGCCGCCTGCAATGAATTGGATAAAGTAATCTTTACCGAAAAAGTTTCAACCATCGGAAAAGAACTTTTTGATAATTCAAATCATGCTGTCATCAATGGGCCTTCCGGCTCTTATGCACATCAATATGCCAAAATGAATCAAATTGATTTTGAACCGCAGACAGACACATGATCTAAACGAAATAAAAAACGTAATGCTTCCATTTGAGAAGCATTACGTTTTTTTTAATCTAATTCATCCGGAATCGGCTCATCAAAGCCTTCATACTTTTCTTCTTCCAGCTTTTCGCCTGTTTGCGGATCATAACCGTCGATCATATATTTTTTTATGGTGGGATTAACCATAAAATTGATTAAAAGACCGAAGGTTGAAAAATATAGAGTTGCAACCAAGAACAAGAGCAGGAAGAAATTCATCTTAAATACCATCAGCCATGTGATGATGATAATCAACGCGGTCAGAAGGATATTTTTGAAGAATGCCGCCCAGCAGAAGATAAAAGCGTTTTTTAATAATTGGCGAAGGTTCAGCTTGAAGGTTACCATCATGCTATAGACATAATAGCGCATAAAAGCGGTAACAACCAACGCAAAGAGAATTCCTGCTGTGCAGATGGTGATCAGCATTTTATTCGGGAGCGCTGCTACGCACATTAAATCAAATATTAAAAATACGGTTACAAAAAGATCGAGAAGCCAATATAAAAAGCCTTGCTTAAAATTCTTCTTGAAGGTTTCTAAAAAATCACCCCAAAGGAAGGCGTGCTCTTCTCTGGCATAATTTCTAAGAATTTTTGTCATCGCTGCAGTGGCGGGTCCGATTGTAATAATCGGAATGCAAAATGCAATATAAAGAAGGTTCAGGCTGATCAGATTCCAAAATTTACGAAAATAAATTTGGAAAAAGAGAATTAAGCGAGGGGTATTTTGCTCCTTGCTTACGCCCTTCCCCTCTTTAAGATAATTATTGAAAAGACCCATTTATTCACCTGCTTTCACTGCGCGGGGATGGCAATGCTCATATGTGGTTAAGTATTTATTCTTCAAAAGCTTTGCATATACTTTGGTAGAATTGATGGAAGAATGGCCCATCATATCTTTTACCATATTGATATCGGCTCCATTTTCTAAAAGGTGGGCCGCAAAGGAATGGCGCAAAGTTTTTGGGGTGATATCCTTTTCGATTTTTGCTGCGGCAGTATAGCCCTTAACCAATTTCCAGAAACCTTGACGCGTCATGGGTTGTCCGTTGGTGTTTAAGAAAAGGGTTGTTTCTTTGGAATTGGCGCAAAGCAGGGGTCTGCTTTCGTTAATATAGCTTTTTAGGGCTTGTACCGCCAAAGAATAAAGGGGAATGATTCTTTCGTTATCGTCATGATGATTCATCATGATATAGCCGATCTCCAGATTAATATCGGCAAGTTTAAGATTCAAAAGCTCGCTTGCGCGGATGCCGGAGGCATATAATACCTCGAGCATCGCTTTATCTCGAATCCCTTTGCAGGTCTGAATATCCGGCTGCCAAAGCAAGAGGGATACCTCATCCCCTGTCAAAATCTCAGGAGGGCGGGAGACACTGCGCTGCCCTTTGATCCCCGTCATGGGATTCAAAGAAACGATTTTCTTGGAAAGAAGATATTTATAAAAGCAACGCATTGTAGACATAGAACGAGAAATAGTAGCATCACTCTTTTTTGCGCGCTTGAGAGAATCAAAATATTCCGTCAAAATCTCATCATTCACTTGCGCCCAATTACTGATGCTTTTAGTCTGCAAAAAGATCATTAATTGACGCAAATCTCTTTGATAGGAAGCGAGCGTATTGGCGGACGTTCCCTTTTTAGTCATAAGATAATTGCAAAAGTTTATATAGGTCCGTTCCAATCTGCTCACCTCCTTCTTAAATGAAATTCAAAATGATTGGGACAACTTTCCATTCCCATAAAGCACCGATTGAAATGGCGGGCAATATAGGAAGAATGCAATAAATATGATGGATTAATTCGCGGTATGTAGCACTATGCTTTCCCCTGCCTCGAATCAATTCAAATAACGACAAAGATAATCTTGCAGAAGAATAACATACAAAATAACCAAGAAAAGCATATAAAAAATTCTGAAAAAAGAATGCCGGAAATCCTACCAATAATCCTTTGGGGCCATGAAGAAGAATGGCGAGAGCCACTATAAGCCCTAAGGAAAATCCTTTATAAAGCGGATAAAGCGGCAGAAGCGGGATTCCTACGGCTGTGAGACCTAATAGAAATACAATTCCGAAAAAGAGCGCCTGCTGCAAAAAAGCCGGCCAAAAATTGCAGCAATTTTCAGGGCTGAAAAGCAAACGTGCTTGCTCAGAAAATTGATCTCGCATTAAAATTGCGGCTATCATTCCGATTAAGCCGCCGATCAAATAAATTGCACCATATATTTTGATGATGGGCAATTCTTCTAAATAGGAATTCTTAATTTTTTTCAAAATACGAACCACATCGATCACCTCGATATAATTTACGAGGGATTGTCCGCAATTATGCAAAAAATTATGTAAAGATGAAATTCGCCGCCCATTTTTCCGGCGGCGAATACAATTTTACCTTAAATTTATGAGATAATCAAGCATTAAAAACCATAAAAAATTTTTTTGTAAAAGATGACCAAATACAATTATGTAAACCAAGTTGTAATTATTATGTAAACTTATACTTTTGGTATTGGCACCCACTATATATTGATATTCTTTATCATGAAACACGCCAAATCATGTTGTTTTGAATTGTCAAGAGGAAAAATGATTTTATTTTTTCAAAAGAATCAGTTTATGCAAAATGCCAATAGGATTATTTTTTTATGGACGCTCCTACCACTCCTCCTGCAAGGGAAAATATGATAGTAAATAGGATGCCGATTAAACCATTCACAGTGAAGTAACCACCAAGATCCATTGTATGATTTCCTATTAATTTGATTGCAACCGCAACAACCGCCACGATTAAAGCCGAAAAGATTCCTTTGATCTTTGTTTTAACAGTCATAAAGGCAGAAGAGATGAGCAGCCCTACTCCCCCTCCGATCACGCTCCCAATTTTCAAAAGGCTTTCCGGAAGATTCGTATGCTGAACCAGCAAGGCAGTCAGTGAGGCGATTGCAAGTATCGATGCAGTGCCTATTAAAAGGGCGATAAAAGAAAAAATCACAACGCCAAGCGCTGTGATTTTTTGAGAATCTTCATATTTCATAATCTCATCCTCCACACAGTTGGTTAATAATAACTATGTGGGTAGCATGACGATTATTCGTCGATCTTACCTGCGATCGCCCATCTTTTGAAGCGAAGCTTGGTCTTATCCGCGCCGCTCTCAATAACGATGGTCTCAAGATCTTTGGTAGATACAACCTTGCCGATAATGCCGCACTCCATGAGAACGGTATCGCCGACCTCAAGATTATTTTGCATATTTCTGCGCTCTTCTTGGCGCTTTTTGTCCTTACGGCTCATGAGGAAGGTAAAGCCTATCATCACAACTAAGATAATAATCATACCGCCGTAGCTTGCTAAAAATTCTGCCATTTTCTTTCTCCTTTATTAATTGATTATTTGAATTATATCCAAATTTTATCAGATTGTCAATAATTAAATCCTTTTGGAAAGCATTTGGACCTGCTCCTCTTTCCACGGATGAAAATCACCTGCAGCCAGATGATTTCGGATTTCTTCCATCAAATGATTATAAAAATATAAATTATGGAGCACGCATAGCCGCATTGCCAGCATCTCACCTGCTTTGAAAAGATGCCGAATATAGGCACGGGTGAAATTCCTGCATGCAGGGCAGTTGCATCCTTCGTCGATGGGGCGCTCATCTAATTCATATTTTTTATTCAAGAGGTTCATAACGCCTTCTTTGGTAAACACATGAGAATGGCGCGCATTTCTTGAGGGCATTACGCAATCGAAAAAGTCGATCCCGCGCGCTACTCCTTCTAAAATATTGACCGGCGTACCCACGCCCATGAGATAGCGCGGCTTATCCTCCGGTGCATAGGGCAGCACATCATCAAGAACACGATACATTTCTTCTGCGCTCTCCCCTACAGCCAAACCGCCAATAGCATAACCATCCGCACCAATCTCGACAATTTGCTTCATATGCTCAATTCTCAGATCACTGAAGGTGCATCCTTGATTGATGGCAAACAATAATTGATGGGGATTTATCGCATCAGGTTTCGCTTTTTGCTTTTCAAGCTCAACCTTGCAGCGTTTTAACCATCGTGTGGTACGGCCGATGGATTCCTTGGCATATTCATATTTTGCAGGATTTTCCACACATTCATCAAAAGCCATTGCAATAGTGGAGCCTAAATTGGCCTGAATTTGCATACTTTCTTCCGGCCCCATGAAGATTTTTCTGCCATCAATATGAGAAGCAAAGGTTACCCCTTCTTCCTTAATATTACGAAGTTTTGCAAGAGAAAATACCTGAAAGCCGCCGCTATCGGTTAGGATCGGGCCATCCCAGCGGGTCATTTTATGGATTCCGCCCAATTTTTTTACAATTTCATCACCGGGCCGAAGATGCAGATGATAGGTATTACAAAGTTGAACCTGGCAATCAATCTCTTTGAGATCTAAGGCAGAAACTGCACCCTTAATAGCACCGCAAGTAGCTACATTCATAAATACAGGGGTCTGAATTGTGCCATGGACCGTTTCAAAGGTGCCCAATCTTGCGCGCCCATCTTGTTTCATTAATTTATACATATACGCTCCTTATTGAATAAACATTGCATCGCCGAAGCTGAAAAATCGGTATTTTTCTTCTACAGCCTCATGATAAGCATTTAGGATATTTTCCCTGCCTGCCAGTGCGCTTACCAGCATCACAAGGGTGCTTTTAGGCAGATGAAAATTGGTAATTAACCCATCAATCACCTTAAAGGAATAGCCGGGATAGATAAAAATGTCGGTATCCCCTGATTTTTTGATGAGATTAAGATGTTCATCAAAGCCACTTTCTAAAGTACGGGTGGCAGTCGTTCCGACAGAGATAACGCGCTTCCCTGCCGCTTTGGTTTCGCGGATCAGCTGAGCGGTTTCGTCGGGGATAGAAAAATACTCAGAATGCATGATATGCTTGCTCAAATCCTGCTCTTTAACGGGGCGAAAGGTTCCCAGGCCCACATGAAGGGTAACCGGAGCGACCTTCACATTCATCTCTTTAATTTTTTCAATGATTTCTTTTGTGAAATGCAGACCGGCTGTGGGTGCCGCTGCAGAACCGGGATCCTTTGCATAAACCGTCTGATACCGATCCTTATCTTTCAATTGCTCGGTAATATAGGGCGGAAGCGGCATATTACCGATGCGATCCAATACTTCGTAAATCGTTGAAGCTTGATGCTCAAATTGAATCTTACGCTTACCATCTTCCAATAATTCAAGCACCGTACCGACCATTCCCTCTTGAAATTCCAAGCGTTGGCCAACCCGCGCCTTTTTTCCCGGTTTCACCAGAACTTCCCAAACGTCTTCTTCCAGGGCGCGCAGAAGCAATACTTCTACCAAACCGCCGGTGCCCGCGCGAGTGCCGAAAATACGGGCCGGAATAACCTTGGAATCATTAACAACCAAGAGATCACCCTCTTGAAGATAATCGAGAATATTATAAAAGTGCTTATGGCTGATGCTGCCATCCTTTCGATTCAGCACCAGCATGCGGGAATGATCACGAGGCTCTATGGGGGTTTGTGCGATCAATTCTTCCGGTAATATATAATCAAACTCATCAAGAGTCATGAATCAATTCCTCCTATATCAGAATTTATTGTTGCGCTCATTCATATTATTATAAATGTAAAATCATCTTATTGCAACCTATTTTTTGAATCTAAGGAGGAGATTATAGTGAAACAACCGCTTTTTGAGGGAGCAGCCACTGCTTTAATTACGCCCTTCAAACCATCGGGAGAATTGGATCTTGAAGGGCTTGAAATTTTAATTGAACGGCAAATTGATGAGGGAATCAGCGCCTTGGTTTTAGCGGGAACTACAGGTGAAGCCTCAACCTTAACCTTTGAAGAATTCGGCCGATTAATTGCCTCGGCTTGTAAGGCAATCCGAGGCAGAGTGCCGCTCATTGCAGGCACCGGCAATAACAATACTGCAAAAGCAATAAAATGGAGCTTAGAAGCCCAAAAAAGAGGAGCTGACGCCATCTTATCAGTAACTCCTTATTATAATAAAACTACGCAAGAAGGTTTAATTCGCCATTATGAGATGATCGCCAATCATACAGAGCTTCCGATCATACTTTATCATATTCCATCTCGGACAGGAATGAAGATGGATCCCAAAACAGTGAAGGCATTATCAGAGCACGAAAGAATAATCGGCATTAAGGAAGCAAGCGGAGATCTTTCATTTGTGGCAGATATTGCCTCTCTTTGCCCGCAATTTCCAATTTACAGCGGCAATGATGATCAGATATTACCAATCCTTTCCCTCGGCGGCTGCGGCGTAATTTCGGTACTTTCCAACATTGCTCCGAAAGCAGTTCAAAATATTTGCCGCTTCTTTTTTGAAGGAGATTTCCGGAACGCTACCGCCGTGCAGCTGCGTATGATTCCGATGATCCGCGCACTTTTTTCCTCAGTAAATCCCATTCCCGTAAAAAAAGCTTTGGAACTGATGGGGCTTCCTGCCGGAAAGCCAAGAATGCCATTGGTGGAATGCGATGAAAAAGCGGCGGCTCAACTAAAGTGCATGCTGAATGAATTTGGGATATAATATTGCATTTTCTTGCCGAAAAAGATATAATAGTTGAAAAAACACGGAGTTAAAATCATGCTATATTTTGAAAACGATTATTCAGAAGGCGCGTGCCCCGAAGTACTCGAAAGTTTGATTCAGACAAATTTGAAATCTCTCTCCCCTTACGGCAACGATTCATACAGCGCCTCCGCAAAAGAAAAGATCCAAAAAGCCTGTGGGCTTAAGCAATCGGACATCTATTTTTTGGTGGGCGGAACCCAGACCAACCAGACGGTCATCGATGCAGTGTTGAGCCCGTATCAAGGGGTTATCGCAGCGCAGAGCGGCCATGTCAGCCTTCATGAGGCCGGTGCTATTGAATATACCGGCCATAAAGTTTTGACACTACCGCAAAAAGACGGAAAAATCTCTGCTGAAACGCTCAAGGATTATGTTGCTGATTTTTATGGAGATGAAAACCACGATCATATGGTTTTTCCCGGTATGGTCTATATTTCTCATCCCACAGAGTATGGCACGCTTTATACAAAGAATGAGTTAAAAAGCCTTTCTGAAGTATGCCGCCATTATCATCTCCCGCTTTATTTGGATGGTGCACGCCTTGGTTATGGCCTTGCAGCAGAAAATACCGATGTATCGTTAATTGATATTGCGAAGTATTGCGATGTCTTCTATATCGGCGGCACCAAGGTGGGCGCCCTTTGCGGAGAGGCTGTGGTATTTACTAAAAATAATACACCGCCCCACTTTATGACGCTGATAAAGCAGCATGGCGCTTTGCTTGCAAAAGGCAGATTGACCGGAATCCAATTTGATCGGCTTTTTACCGATGATCTTTATTTTAGAATCAGCAAAAGAGCCATTCAATATGCATCGCAATTAAAAAGTGCATTAAGAGAAAAAGGATATCGCTTCTTTATTGATTCCCCTACCAATCAAATCTTTATCATCTTAGAAAATCATTTTATGAACCAACTAAAAGAAAAGGTGCGATTCAGCTTCTGGGAAAAATTTGATGATCAGCATACGGTTGTTCGTTTTGCGACAAGCTGGGCCACCACTCAAGAAGATATTGATCAGTTGATTGAAATCTTATAATAAGCAGAATTCTTTTATTCTCTTATTTTCTGCGGTCTGTGCCTTTTTTGACAGTCTGAAAAAGAACTCCTCCCGATGGGAGGAGTTCTTTTTATTTTTCGATACGAAGCTCTGCTTGCATATGGGGCAAAAGATTAAACTTTGCATGCCTATCTTTAATATCGACAGTAATATCCAATGGATTCCCAAAGAGATCGCAGAGGCTTGCCTTTTTAATTTCTTGATTCAATGAGATGGCAATTGTATCCTCTTCGCCAAGCACTTCATACATACGCGCAGAAATCATTCCTTCTCTTTGCGCAATACCGGACAAAATCGAATGATCGGCCTTCATGCGAAGAAGAGACTGCTCTGCAGGAAGAGTGCCGCTATGGGAAGTATTAGTTGCATATTGCAAAGGATTCATGCAGGACTCGGTAATGGTTGCCAATTTAATTGCATCACATTCTGCAATAATGATGTAAAGCTCAATCTCATGAATTCCACGTTCGGGATAAGGATCCGGATCGCGGGAGGTATTAATGAGGGTAACATATAAGTCGTCTTTATATAAACGATAACCATATTTGCAATTAGATGCCAAAGCTACCGCCTGATGATCCATCATTTCTGCAGCAGCATAGCGTAAGCAAGGTACATCCTGCCCTTGATCTACTCTCCATTGAATTCCGCCGGGAACATCGCAAAGAATTCTCTTCGTTCCATCTATTAACGGAAGGCGGTATGTGAGAAGATGCTGGGGTTCCCCTTTACTCATCTTTTCATTCCAATCGACCTTCAACTCAATCCGCAGAAAACGATCATTTCTACCCAAAGAAATATTCGTGGTTACGGTGGAATTCTTGATGGACGAGACAGAGGTAATGGTAGAGACTACCTTCCCCTTTACCATCTTCATTTCAATGGGCGCTTCCATCTTTTCAATGTTGCTGTAGCGATTGATTTGCCAAGCTGTATGGGTTTTATCCTGCGCATCAATATAGCGTAAACCACCGCTTTCTCCGGCGCGAATACGCTCCTTATCGGTTGTCTTATCAATAAGGGAAATCAACTCTCCGGTATGGATATCAAATTGCGCTCTGATATAGTCGTTCTCAAGCACATAATCCTCGACAGGGCGATGGAAATATTGCCATTCCATATTCCAAATATGAGAAGAAGTTACCTCTTTCGGATCCCGCTCTTTTAAGAAGATTGTAGTATAACCGCAAGAAGGGACAGCAACCTCCACTTGAATATCCATGAATTCATGGGCCCAATAAGAAGAGGAACGAATAATATCATAGTCCATGGAATTTCCGTTTACATCAGTGATTTCCAAGAGATCGACATCTCCGGGCCAATCCCATATAGTGATCTTCGCATTATCCTTGCGATCAAAAGCGGAAGTGTTGAATAAATGGATAATACGATTGATACCGACGCCACTCTCATGGGTAGGAATAGACCCTTTTCCGACACCATACCCAACACCAGCGCCGATACTGCGCTCAAAACAATCCTCTCCGATATGATAGGCAGAAGTATCGATTGCGGCGGTAAATTTTTCAATGGCTAAAGCAGAGCGGGTTTGAGCAAAGGATAAAGCATCCTGATAAAGCCCCATTGCATATTCTCTGGAATCCTGAACACAAGATCCGGTAAGAATATCATGGAAATGGGTCAGCAATGTATTTTGCCATACACGCTCAAATCCCTTACTATTATAATCAAAGCCAAATTGATCGGACGCGAAAGCGGAAAGCTGCTCTGCGTTGCAAAGGGCAAGTTCTGCACGCCGATTTCCGCGTTTTATGCGGCTCTGGGTTGTATAGCAACCGGTAAAGACATTGTTGAGCTCATAATCAACAACGGGCATCTTCTCTCGCACCGTTTCAGCTGCCGCAAAATAATCGCGAATACACCCAAATTCCAAGATCGGGAAGATTGGCCACTCTTGCATCTCCAGCGCGCGATTGAGATCTCTTCTGGTGGGGCCGCCGCCATGGTCGCCTACTCCATATACATGGAGACCGACTCGAAGGCCTGCGCAGCGGTTAGCAATTCGCGGTAAACCGATTCCAACTTCCGGAGTGATGCCGCTATTATACCAATAAGGCTCCTTATAGTTTAATAATTCAACACCATTGGGCGCCTTCCAACGATAAAGGGTGATATCCTCCTTCAAGCCGCGGCAATGGTATTGATAGCATATGCCGCCTAATTGATCGGTAATCGGCACATACGCGCTGTGCCCAAAGGTATCGGGAAGAAAATCAATTTTCAAAGAAGCGGGATCAATTCCCCAATGCTCCTCCAGATATTTTTTGGTATAGAGTATATGATTCATCAAGGATTCAAGAGAGGGCATATTTTTGTCTGTCTCAACCCAATTGGTAGCAGTAACCTCCCAACGCCCTTCTTCAATTCTTTTTTGAATCATCGGCTTTAATTCCGGCGCATAATCCTCAATGATTTTATAGGTGGAAGCCTGAGATTGAGAAAAGCAAAACTTTGGATATTCATCCATCAATTTCAAGACCGTCTTAAAAGTTGCGATGGTAATTGCAACCGTCTCATCCCAGCCCCATTGCCAGTTCATATCGATATGAGCATGGCCCGCCATGATCACGCGATATGATTTGGCCTCATCCTTCAAAGGGAGAAGAAGATTTTCCGCTTCTCTGCATGCACCATCGGTAAGAACACCGTCCGTTGCATAAGCATTCTCCAATGATGTAAGCGCTTTTTCAATAGGAGCGGCATCAATGCCGCTATGAAGATGCATCTGCAAAGAAAAATCAAGCTCTGCCAAAATGCGGCGATGCCAAGGGTTGACAGGCGTATAATGCTCCTGCTCAATCTTAGGCAAGGTCTGCGTAACACTATGGCATTTGATTTCTTTCGCGCCTTCAATCATGCGATGAATTGCGCGAAAACGTTTATCCAAAGAATTAGACATATTAGATCCCCCCCTTTTGGACATTATATCATACCATTTTTTTCGATTCAAGAATTGCCATTTGCAAACCGCTATACTTATAGTAGAACGATTTTATTCTGCACCGAATTCCATTAAATGCAATTGAAGCAATGCAGGATCCTGAATTCTTTTGGTTACCTCTTTTGCCTGCGCCTCTAAAAATGTTTCATTTGATGAGGAGAAGCCTCTGCGTTGGAGTTCGGTTGTGATTCTATTGGCAATCATCTCAATCCGATCGATCAAATGCCATCCGATAGGTTCCGTTGTAAACTCTTCGATATCATGAGCAAGCCCCGCTAAAAACGGAAGTTCACTGGCTGCGCGAAAACGCCATTTATAATATGGTGTATAGCTGCCATTCAAAATAAATAATACATGAAGGGAATGGTCAATAAATTCATAAAGCGCTAAAGCGGCAGCAGAATTCTCTTGGCGCTTAAGTGAGCGCGGAAAATTATATTGGCCTGATTGCGCCATCAGAGCAAGATGCCCTGCAAGTTTTTTGAGAGCAACATCCTGAGGAAAGCCCTCAGATAATTTTTTGCGTATTGCAGAAAAGGCACCCAAGTCATCACGAAATACCGCCCCATTGACAGCAGTTGCCAATGCATATTCCGGAATACACATCCACTCATTGTTAGCCGAAGGATGCGAAGGGTGCCCAATTAATTGTTTATAAAATTGTTCGATGGTAAATACACCGCTGCGATCGGGTGCAAATTCACCTGCTTCAATCGCAATATGGCGATAAGCATCTTTGAGAGCCATGCCGATTTTTTGATCATCTTCCCTTGTGATCCAAAGGAAAATCCTTTTCCCGAAATCATGATCTTGGGAAATGGCATCATCAAATCCAAAGCATTCAGACCCTTGCCCTACCAAACCAACCGCGATTCTATGCTCATATTCCGGAAATTTTGCATGTAGCATCGGTGCTATTGAAGCTCTATAAAAATTTTCGGAAATTTCAATTCCCTTCATAAATACGATCTGCCCTTTCATTTAGTTCCCGCTCTACCTGAAACCAACCAAAATGGCCGAATGTAGGCGCGCATTTACGGCATACGAACGCATAATAGCCATTGCGCGGAAGAGAGGAATCATTCAGATAATAAAGCGCCTGCTCCAATGATTGATCAATTAAATGATTACTATCCCCGATTCGCTCAAAAAGCTCAGCGATATTCATCAAAGTTACCGCAACCTCTAAATGACCGTTTTCGACGCAGGACATTACATCTATAGCCTCTTGATAGCGATCAATCGCATCATCATAACGCCCCACATCAGCTAATGCCAATGCGTAATTATTAAAGAATCCGCCCCATAGTTTATCATCCTTCGGTAGATTTCCCTCAAAACATTGATATGCTTTTTCATAATAAGGGATTGATTCTTGAGGTTGACCAAAACATTTCAAGGTGGTGGCACCATTGAGATAAATTGTGCCGGCGGTGGTGCCGGAAATATTTAAGATTTCAATTAATTCAAAGCAACGCCATACTGCAGATAGGCCGCCCTCTTTATCATTAATGCGCCTGCTAAATCCCAAGAGTTCATTGAGAATTTCAAGTTCTCCTCTAAGATCGTTGATATTGCGCGATTCATCTTTCCAATATAAAAGCAGACGATGAGCGCTTGCATAATCTTCGCGATTGAGATACATATCCAACTTGCTGATGATCGATTCAATAGGAATTCTATGGTTTTCCATTATTTATGCTTCCCTTTTTTACGAAGAAGATCTAATATAACGTCCGGATTATTGCAGGTAATAAGAGTGGCTCCGCGATCAATAGCCATATCGACTGTTGCCTCATCTTTAACGGCAGCGCCCGCCCAAGGCTCAACACCCAATGACGCGCAATAATCGAATTCTTCCTTTGTTGCAATATTTACAGGGTTCCAAAAACTGCGAGACATACAGCAGCAATAAGCATATTCAAAGGGATCGCGAGTCAATTCGCTCAAATGGGCCACAGGGTAATAGATATGCTGGCGGTATTTCTTTCCATAGTGGTCGTTGATATACTCATGAAGCTTTCCGCTGAAAGTATTAATAACAACGCGGTCTGAAAATCCGTAATCATCAATTATTTTTAACACACGATCGCAGACCTCATATGCAATTTCTTTTTTTCCATCAACATTCTCTTTTCTGTAGTTAAACGGATATTCTTTCAACTCAATATCAAGGGTCATTGTCGGATGATCTTTGATCAATTCCATAAATTCAATTAAAGTGGGAATTTTTACGCCCTTGAATTGCTCTCCCGCCTTAATTCCCGCATCAAGCTCCCTTAATTCGCATAAAGTAAAATCTTTTACTAAACCATGACCATTGGTTGTCCTGTCGACCATAGCGTCGTGAATCAATACAAGCTCTCCGTCTTTGGTGATCCGCACATCTGTTTCAAGCTGATCAACGCCTAAATCGATTGCTTTTTGGAAAGCAATCATCGTATTTTCGGGATATTTATCTGACCAACCTCTGTGAGCTGCTACATAAATGTTTTCTTTGCTTTGATTCCAATAATTCATTTGATCGACTCCTTCAGTTAATCTTCAAAAAGCGGTGTTGAAAAATAACGCTCTGCGGTATCCGGCAAGATGGTAACAACAGTCTTCCCTTTTCCGAGTTTCTTAGCAAGGCGAAGCGCTGCTGCAACATTCGTGCCGCTGCTGATGCCACACATAATTCCTTCCTTGCGGGCAAGATCCTTAGATGCTTGTAAAGCCTCTTCATCTTTGACAATACATACATCATCATAGATCTCTTGATTCAGAATCTCGGGAATAACTCCATCTCCGATTCCCATCTGCACATGGGTGCCGATAGAACCGCCGGATAGGATCGCAGCATTTTCGGGTTCTACCGCCCAAATAGTCATATCCGGATTTTCTGCTCTCAAAGTTTCACCAATACCGGTGATCGTTCCGCCGGTACCGATGCCGGAACAAAATCCATGGATCGGCCCTTCCACCTGCATCAGGATTTCCTTTCCGGTGCCCGAGCGCTGGATTGCAGGATTGGCGGGATTTTCAAATTGCTGGGGTACAAATACATTTGCATCCTCTTGCTTCATCTTTAAGGCTAATTCCACGCATTTTTCAATGCAGAGGCCGATGTTGCCATCATCATGCACCAGGATCACTTCTGCACCATAATGACGCACTAATTTTCTTCGCTCTTCGCTTACAGAATCGGGCATAATGATCTTTACTTGATATCCGCGCACTGAACCCACCAAAGCAAGACCGATTCCTTGGTTTCCGCTTGTGGGCTCAACTATGATGGTGTTGGAATGAAGCAGACCTTTTTCCTCGGCATCTAAAATCATATTAAATGCAGTACGGGTTTTAATAGAACCGCCTACATTCAAGCCTTCAAACTTCACTAAAATTTCCGCATCATCCGGACCGGTCATATGCTGAAGCCGAATAATCGGCGTATTGCCCATTGCATCTAAAATATTATTGCAAATCATTGATATGTATTTTATCTCCTATATTTTGTTTCATTATTATAGCATGAATCAATTAATATTTCAATACGATAAGCATCTACTTTGAAATAAAAAAAATCCAAGTCCAAAAAGGACTTGGATTTTTTGGTGCCGGTGGCCGGACTCGAACCGGCACGGTGTCGCCACCGGTGGATTTTGAGTCCACTACGTCTGCCAATTCCATCACACCGGCATTCATTGAGAACGTTAATCATTATAAACCATAGATTCACAAAAATCAAGTATTATTTTCAAATTAATAAGACCCTTCCAAAAGAAGGGCCTTATTAAGCTTAAATAGAGATATCGTTGCAGATCTTATAAAGATCCATGGGGAACTCTTTTTTCATTGCAAGAGCCTCTTGAATATCATGATCCACGATCTTTTCCTTATGAATACCAACTACGCGATTACTCTTACCTTCCACAAGAAGATCTACAGCATAACTACCCATGGTGCTTGCCAAAATGCGATCGCGTGAAGTAGGAGAACCTCCGCGCTGCACATGGCCGAGAATGGTAGCGCGCGTTACAATGCCGGTGGCTTCCTGAATTTGCTCAGAAAGCTTTTCCGCATGGCCTACCCCCTCTGCTACGATAATAATAAAACTGGATTTCCCCAAAGCACGGCCGGATTCAATCTTTTTAATTGCATCCTGCACCGAGCTATCAACCTCGGGCACCATAATATAGGTTGCACCGGTAGCAATCCCTGCATGAAGCGCCACATAACCTGCATGGCGCCCCATAACCTCAACGACCGAGCAACGGTCATGGGAACGCATGGTATCGCGAATACGATCCACCATCTCAGTTACACAGTTTACGCAAGTATCAAAGCCGATGGTATAATCGGTAGAAGTGATATCATTATCAATTGTACCGGGCAGAGCGATGCAAGGAATCCCGCGTGCAGAAAGATCTGCCGCACCACGGAAAGAACCGTCTCCCCCAATTACCACCAAGCCTTCAATTCCATTATCCCTGCAAGTTTTGATCGCTTTTTGCATTCCCTCTTCAGTGCAGAATTCCTTGCTTCTTGCAGAATAAAGCATGGTACCGCCATCCTGCAGAATATTTGAAACCGAACGAGCGTTCATTTCAAAAAGCTCACCGGCAATCAAACCGGCATAACCTCTGCGTACACCTACAACCTCAAGACCTTTGGAAATAGCGGTACGGGTAACGGCGCGAATCGCTGCATTCATACCCGGCGCATCTCCGCCGCTGGTTAAAATACCTATTTTCTTCATAGTTACACCTTCCTTGAACTAATAACCAAAAATTAACACTAACGCGAATTATACACTATTCGTGGAGAAAAATCAATGTTATTTTACCACAATTTCGTCTTTTTTCAGGATTTTACAGAGTTCTTGCAATAAATTTTCTTGAATATCGATGCCGAATCTATTTAAGGTTGAAAAACTTTTTTGAGTATCTTCAAAATAAAAGATACATTCATGAACACCGGGATATTTTTCCAAAACACCCAAAACCCGATTGAATTCAGCCGAATTTTGGCTTTTCATCTTCATATAAAGACGCTTGGATTTTTCATTGATTTCCTTATTGGTGGGATATCGCAATTCATCAATCAAAAGTTTTGTGCCGCGAAGTTCATCCTTTTGCAGCTTTCCCCTTACAAACGCAAATGCACCTTTAACCAAGGATGAGCGCCAGCGTGCATAGGATTTGGGGAACAAAATTCCCTCTAAGTTCCCGTTGATATCTGAAAGCGCAAGATATCCCATTTCAGCACCATTTTTCGTCTTTACAGATTTGAAGGAATCAATCTGCACAAAGACCCAGATTTCAGCTCCATCCTCCACTTGATCGGCTGCTACAGACGAAAGAGTGGTAATATCCTTTCGATTATAAATATGCCGATACGGCTCAAAGGGATTATCCGAAAGATGAAGACCAAGCATTTCCTTCTCAAAGGCAAGCTTTTCTGCCTTCTCAAATTCTTCTTGCGGCTCCTTGAAAAAGCGCGAACCGAAATCATTGGTACTCTCTTGATCCGAAAAGAAGGATAATTGCCCTTCTACCTGGTTGCGCTTTTCATCCGAAATGCAATCAAACAATTGCTCAAATACCATAGTAAGGTGCCTTCTTGAATATTTGAAACAATCAAACACCCCGCATTTGATCATACTTTCTATGGCGCGATTATTAATATCTAAATCACATACACGATTGGCAAAATCCGTAAAATCGCGATATTCTCCATTTTTCTTCCGCTCATCAATAATGTCCTGAAGCATTTTTACTCCAACATTTTTGATGGCAAGAAGACCATAGATAATGCCATGTTCCGTCGCAGTAAAGGTTGCCTCGCTTTTATTGATATGAGGCGGAAGAATCTTAATGCCGAGCCGCCTGCATTCTTCAATATATTCCACCGTTTTATCGGTATTGCCAATCACGCTTGTCAGCAAAGCGGCAAGATAAGCGGTTGTATAATGAGTTTTGAGATATGCAGTCTGATAGGCGACCTTTGCATAGCATGTTGCGTGCGATTTATTAAACGCATATTTTGCAAAATCAATCATCTGATCAAAGATCTGATTTGCAATCGTTTCATTGATCCCGTTTCTGAGAGCACCGGCAATCACAATGTTACCATCTGCATCTTTTTCGCCATGAAGAAAGATTTGACGTTCCTTCTCCATTACATCGCTTTTCTTTTTGCTCATGGCGCGGCGTACCAGATCCGCTCTGGCATAAGAATATCCGGCCAGATTGCGCACAATCTGCATCACCTGCTCCTGATAGACGATACAACCATAAGTTACCTTTAAGATCGGCTCCAATTCCGGAGTCAGATAACGCACCTTTTGCGGATTGGATTTATTCTCAATATAAGTGGGAATTGAATCCATCGGACCGGGCCGATAAAGGGATATTACTGCTATAATATCTTCAAATTCAGTAGGTTTTAATCGAGAAAGAACCTGCCTCATTCCGGCACTTTCCATCTGGAAGATTCCAATGGTATTTCCGCTTGCAAGAGTCCTGAAAGTTTTTTCGTCATTAAGGGGTATATTACGAATATCAAATTGAGGGTTCCTCTTTTGAATCAGTTTTTCGGTATCACGAATAATGGTCAAATTGCGAAGACCCAGAAAATCCATTTTCAAAAGACCAAGCTCTTCAAGGGTTGTCATGGGGAATTGGGTAACATATGAATCTCCGCTTAACGATACCGGCACAAAATCGCTCACCTGATGCTCTGTAATGACAACACCAGCCGCATGGGTGGAATTATGGCGGGGAAACCCCTCCAATTTCAGGGCTTGATCCAAAAGACGGCGCACGGTTTGATTGGTCTCATAAAGCTCTTTTAATGCGGGAACATCGTCGATGGCATTTTGCAAAGTGATGCCTAATCTGAATGGAATCATCTTTGCAACTGCATCTACCTGGGCATAAGGAATCGCCATGGCACGGCCTACATCTCGAACCGCTTGCTTTGCAGCCATGGTACCGAATGTAACAATTTGAGCCACATTATCTGCGCCGTATTTATTGATGACATAGTCGATGACCTGCCCGCGCTTTTCATAGCAAAAATCAATGTCGATATCCGGCATTGTAACACGCTCAGGATTCAAAAAACGCTCAAAAAGCAAATCATATTTGATCGGATCGATATCGGTAATCCCTAAGCAATATGCCACAAGAGAACCCGCTGCGCTTCCTCTGCCGGGGCCTACGGGAATATCATTATTTTTGGCATAGGAAATGAAATCGCTTACGATTAAAAAGTAATCTACATAACCCATATCGCGTATGGTCGATAATTCATAATTCAAGCGATCATTCAGTTTATCCGTGATCGCATTATAGCGATTATTCAATCCGGTGCGGCATAATTTTTCGAGATAAATATAACTATCGCTCTCCCCTACCGGAAGATCGAATTTAGGCAGATGAAATTTGCCGAATTCAAAATCATAATTACATTGCTCGGCGATGCGGCAGGTATTTTCGATGGCGCCTTCATATGGGGCAAACATAGCCGCCATTTCATCCCCGCTCTTAAGATAGAATTCATCGGTCTCAAATCCGGCTGCATCCTCATCATTAAGTGTTTTATTCATTTGGATGCACATCAGCACCTTCTGAGTATAAGCATCCTCTTTTCTAAGATAATGAGCATCATTGGTGGCGACCATCGGAATCCCTGTCTCCTCATGAATCCGAAGAAGACCCGCTAATATTACGGCATCCTCACGATATCCATGATTCTGAAGTTCAAGATAATAATCATTTCCAAATATAGAGCGATAGCGCAGCGCTTCGGCTTTAGCGCCTGCATAATCATCTTGGAGGAGCTTTTGCTGAACCGATCCGCCAATGCATCCGGAAAGGCAAATTAACCCTTCATGATATTGCTCCAATAATTCAAAATCAGCACGGGGCTTATAATAAAAGCCTTCAATAAACCCTTTAGATACAATCTTTAATAAGTTATGATATCCGATTTTATTTTTGGCCAATAAAATCAAATGGTAATAACGATTATCCAGATCATATTGCTTGTCTGCCCTGCCACGGGGTGCAACATAAATTTCACAACCGATAATCGGCTTTATCCCCTCTTTTTTGCAAGCTTTATAAAAATCCACCGCACCATACAGTACACCGTGATCCGTGATCGCAAGGGCGCACTGACCTAAAGCCTTTGCTTGAGCGGGCGCTTCGCTGATCTTGCAAGCGCCGTCGAGAAGGCTATACTCGGTATGAAGATGCAGGTGAACAAAATCTTTCATTTGGATTCCTTTATGCTTTTAGAAATTTCAATAATTTTATTAAGCTTGCGGCTGAGACTTGGCTTGCTAAGCCTACCGTTGGCCGCAGCCGCAAGTTCTGTAAGGTTCATGGTTGGATTTTGCTTGCGCAATTGAGCAACAAAAGCAAGATCTTCTGCCAATGAACGAAAGCCAACTGTCTTTTCGATTCGCTCAATGGCCCGCATCTGCTCAACCGCTTTATTCAATGCTTTATCCATGTTGTAGGCTGCGCAATTATCCATACGATTATTATTATTGTTGGTTTCTTTTTCTATCTTTATGTTCATTAACTCAAATGCACAGGAACGAGCGCCAACCATATACAATAAATTATAGATCTGCTGGCTGTCTTTGAGATATACGACATAATTCGAGCGGCGAACAACCATCTTGCAAGGAATATCCCATTTATTCAATTCAGAAAGAGTAGATTTTGCTAAGGAATAATAGGGTGTAACCAATTCAAAATGATAGCTGCTTTGGGGGGCGCTGAAATATCCACCACTCAAAACAGCCCCTCTCAGAAAAGCCGAAAACTGCTTTTTCTTTTGAATAAACAATGGATTGATTGCAATGGGGTCCATGGTAATAGAGAATGCGCGATAAAGACCTTCTAAAGCAGCATCTTCCATGGTGGCAATATATGCATTCATTGTCTCTTCCATAGAAAAGAATGTGCCCGGAATTTCACTGCAGTGGCTTTGGAGGCGGTTAATCACCAATACATTCTCGGTAGTGATTTTAAGCTTATTCGCCTCCAACGATTGCCCAAAAAGGATCATGCCATAAAACTCAGCAAGGCGGCAGGCGGCATCCTTTTCTTCAATTCTGCAGAGTTCTTCTTTAACCTCAAAACTAAAAGACATTCCTCCCGCCTCCTTTCTTATTTTTCAATATCGCGGTGAATGGTAGTAACATTATAACCCAGCTCTTCAATAACTTCGCTGAGCTTACGGGCAAAGGATACGCTTCTATGCTGCCCTCCGGTGCAGCCAAAGGCAATATTGATACTGCTTCTGCCTTCGCTTGAAAACAGCGGTAAAGTATAGCAGACATAATCCTTTAGTTTATCAAATAATTCACGGGATTCTTGCCATTGGAATACATAATCATATACCGCATCATCAAGGCCGGTAAGAGGCCGAAGATCGGCTAAATAATAGGGATTGGGAAGGCAACGCACATCAAAAAGCATGTCCGCATCCGATTGAGGCCCATGCTTAAAACCAAAGGACATGATTGTAACAGACATATTATGATTCATGCCGCTGAATTTTTTTGAAATAAGCTCTCGAAGAGTTTTGACCGTAGAGAGCGAAGTATCGACAACAATGTCCGCCTCTTCCTTGGCTCGCTGAAGAATTTTTCGCTCCGCTTGAATAGCAGCAGAAATACTGCCACCCGCTGCATTCTCTAAAGGATGGCGCCGCCGCGTCTCTTTATATCTTCGCTTCAGCACCTCATCAGAGGCGTCTAAGAACAGCATTCGATAGCTTAATCCGCGCTCTTTGAGTGTATGTAACTCTCCATAAAGGGTTTCAAAAAGCTCCCCGATTCTGCAATCCACCACAATGCACAGACGAGTGAAATTTGCGCCGGGGCCGCGGCAGATTTCAATAAATTTTGTAATCAAGGAAGGCGGGATATTATCAGCACAGTTATATCCCAAATCTTCAAATACCTCAATGGCACGAGATTTTCCTGCACCGCTCATCCCTGTAATTATAATCGTTTGTGGAAGTTTATTCTGCTCCAAGCTCTCTTACCTCACATTCAAGTTGTACGTCAAATTGCTTTTTAACTTCCTGCTGCACATAGCGGATCAACTCTTTTATATCTTTGCAGCTTGCACCGCCTGCATTAATAATAAAACCGCAATGCTTTTCGCTTACCTGCGCTCCGCCAATGGAATGTCCGCGAAGGCCTGCATCTTGAATCAATTTTCCGGCAAAATACCCTTCCGGCCTCTTAAAGGTGCTTCCTGCGCTGGGATATTCCAAGGGTTGCTTTTCTTTGCGGCGATTTTGCAAATCTTCAATAGTTGCTAATATTTCTTTTTTATCACCGGGCTGCAGCTGCAAGCGAGTTTCAATAATCAAATAATCCGGATGCTCTGTAAAAAAGCTATGCCGATATCCGAATTGATGCCGTTCCCCTTTCAAAATATGAGGATCGCCATTGGAATCCAAATAGCGGGTTTCAATCACGATCTGATCCATTGATCCCCCATAGGCGCCTGCATTCATAAAAATAGCTCCACCCATGGAACCGGGGATTCCATAAGCAAATTCCATGCCTGTCAGACCCTCTTTTGCCGTAAAGGAAGATGCCTTTACAAGACGAACTCCCGCTCCTACGGTCAATACATGATTTTTATCAAGTTGCAGCCTATTAAGACCCTCCGTTTTAAGGATCCAATTTCTGCATCCATCATCACTGCAAAGGACATTAGAGCCATTTCCGAGGAAAATCAGTTTTTCCCCTTGCTTTTTAGCAAAGCGAATCAAAGCGGTACATTGCTCCTCAGTAGAAGGATATACCACCATATCCGCTTTCCCGCCGATCTTAAATGTAGAAAGATCAGCAAGGGTAAGATCTGTGCGGTAAATGATTTGATTTTTAATCAAAAAATCTTCCAATTTTTTCATAATTACCTCATCTAAAAATCAAACAAACTCATTTGTGCGCTGACAGGGATATCTCCGAAGACCCCTTCGCGATTTAACAGTTCTTGCACGGTAGTAGAAATTCCTGCTCTCACGCGAAACTCTTCCTGAGAGAGGATATCTCCTTCATCACGCGCCTTCACAATATTGATGGCTGCATTCTCCCCTACACCGCTTAATACGCTGAAGGGCATCCGAATCCCCTCTTCCTCGATGGAAAAGGCGGTAGCCTTAGATTTATAAAGATCTACCGGCAAAAAGCGCACGCCTCTCGCCATCGCTTCCACTACTACTTGATAAGTATTAATCGTTTCTTCGTCTTTAGCGGTCTTCGCTTTTCCTAAGTTCTCAAGATTGCGAATAACCGACCGAACATGATCAATTCCCTTCGCTACATCCACAGCATTGAATCCTTCCGGACGCACCGTAAAGGTTGCGCAATAAAATTCGGTGGGGTAATGAATTTTATAGTAGCCCAACCGCATCGCACCCATTACATATGCAGCTGCATGGGCTTTGGGGAACATATACTTAATTTTAAGACAGCTATCAAGATACCAATCGGGCAGATCATGGCTTTTCATCGCTTCGATCATCTCGTCGGTCAATTGCTTTTTCGCTTTTCCTTTTCGCACAATCTCCATGATCTTAAATGCCATGCTGGGTTCAAGACCTTTATGGATGAGATAAACCATGATGTTATCACGTGTACCGATTACATCCTTAATCTCACATTTTCCTTCACGGATTAAATCCTGCGCATTACCGATCCAGACATCCGTGCCATGGGAAAGGCCGGAAATCTGCAAAAGCTCCGAGAAATTCTTGGGTTTTGCTTCCATCAGCATCTGACGCACAAATTTAGTGCCCATTTCAGGAAGTGCGAGTGTTCCTGTCTCACAATCGATTTCTTCCGGCGTAACCTTCAGAGCAGCAGTGCTGGTAAGGAGGCTGTAAACCTCGGGATCATTCATGGGAATATCCGCAAACTTCAGAGGAGTCAGATCCTCCAGATGCTTGAGGAGGGTCGGCACATCGTGGCCGAGAATATCCAGCTTCAAAATTGTATCGTGAAGAGAATGGAAATCAAAGTGGGTTGTTAATATATCCGAATTCTGATCGTCGGCCGGATGCTGAATCGGGCAAAAATCATATACACTGTATTGCTTGGGAATTACAACCATTCCAGCAGGGTGCTGACCGGTAGTACGCTTAATACCAACGCATCCATCAACCAATCGTTGCTCTTCCGCCTTATTGAGCTTCATTCCTTTGCTTTCAAGATATTTTTTGACATATCCATAGGCTGTTTTATCAGCAAGTGTACCGATTGTACCGGCTTTGAATACATAGCCCTCGCCAAAAAGTTCTTCTACATATTTATGGGCAGTTGTCTGATATTCACCCGAGAAATTAAGATCAATATCGGGTACTTTATCCCCCTTAAAGCCTAAGAAGGTTTCAAACGGAATATCATGGCCATCTGTCTTCATAAGAGTGCCGCATTGAGGGCAATTCTTATCGGGGAGGTCAAATCCGGAGCCTACCGATCCGTCTTCAAAGAATTCACTATGCTTACAATTAGGGCAGACATAGTGAGGCGCAAGAGGATTAACCTCCGAGATTCCGACCATGGTTGCCGCAAAAGAAGAGCCTACAGAGCCACGGGAACCGACAGAATAGCCCGCCTCATTGGATTTCATAACCAACTTTTGAGAGATCATATACATGACCGAATATCCATTACCGATAATAGAATCCAATTCTCTGGAAAGCCGCTTTTCTACAATCTCAGGTAAAGGATCTCCATAAATGCGATGAGCGGTATCCCAAGCAATGGTACGCAGCTCATCTTCCGCCCCTTCCATCTCCGGAGCCCTCATCCCTTCCGGAATGGGGATCAATTCTTCTACTTGATCAGCAATTTTTTGCGTGTTTTCCACTACAATTTCATGAGCTTGCTGATAAGGCAAATAATCAAATTCAGCAAGCATTTCTTCGGTCGTGCGGAAAAACAGAGGCGCTTGATGATCCGCATCTGTGAATCCGTTTCCGGCCATTAGAATACGGCGGAATACCTCGTCCTTTGCATCAAGGAAATGCGCGTCGCACGTAGCCACAACCGGCTTATTCAGCAATTCACCGAGGCGGATAATTTGCTTATTAAAAGCAATCAAATCCTCCTCCCCTTTGGCAAGGCCGCTGCGGATCATATATTCATTATTACCAAGGGGCTGTATTTCAAGATAATCATAGAATGAAGCAATTTTTAATTGCTCCTCCTCGCTTTTTCCTTCAACTACAGAGCGGAAAATTTCACCGGCTTCGCAAGCGCTTCCGATGATCAACCCTTCTCTTAATCGCTCAATCTCTGAGCGATACATTAAGGGTCTTCTGTAAAAATGCTTAATGCTGGAAAGGGTGATCAACTCATAAAGATTACGAAGACCCACCATATTTTTCACTAAAAGAATAATATGGTAACGCTTGGTCGTTTTTGAGCGGAAACTCTCCTGAGGGTCAAAGCCTTCCACTGTATCATCTACCAAATAGCCTTCAACGCCATAAATCATCTTTATGCCGCATTCTTTGGCCGCAGAGCAAGCGCTGGGGTAGTTTTGAAGATTACCATGGTCTGTAATCGCAATCGCCTTATGGCCCCACATTGCGGCGCGTTTAACATAGGCATCGATGGTGCTTACAGCATCCATAGAGGACATATTGGTATGTAAATGAAGCTCTACCCTCTTTTCGTCTGCATGGTCCTGACGTACAACATACTTTGCTTCAAAAATGCATTTGACGTTTATGACATAGTCTTCCTCATATTTATCATACACCGGCTGACCGGAAGCGCCGATGGCTTTTCCGGATTTCAGCTTGCCGGAAAGCTCATCTGCTTTCTCTTGAGGGACCATGAATTTCAAAATAATGGAACCGGTATAGTCGGTGATATATACAGAAAAACGGACATTCTTTTGATCCCATGTAGGCCGGCTATCGCATTTGAAGATATTTCCCATTACCGATACAGAGCCATTCACCTGCGCCACATTATCAAGAGAATAAAAATTTCTTGCCACACGATCGCCATAAATGATATGATCTGTCAACTTAAAAGGAATCTTCGGCATCTCGGTAACCACAGGCGCCGGGCGCTTCCACTCTCTTTTAACAGGTTCTTTTACAGGCGCAGGCTCCATTTTAGGCGGAGGAGGAAGTTCTTCTGCTTCCGGCTCAGGAATCTCTTGGAGATTATTTTGGTCCACAGTGGTAGAACCGGAAAATTCAAGCTTGATTTTTTCATCAAACCAATCGTTCAATATTGTTTTTAAGGTGGCGGGAACCCCTAAGGCTTCCATGATATCCAATCCGCCATATTGCAGATTGACCGTTACGGTATCATCAAAATAAGTTACCGTTGAATCATTTAAGAAGCCATTTACTCCGCCGTTTTTTCGTTTTGCAGCCTCAATAATATCGCTCCATTTATCAGAATCAAAAGAAATGCCTGAAAATTGCGGGATAATTTCAACATGATGCAGTTGATACGCCTCAATAATTCGATTTTCAATTTTTTCAATTACCTTATAAGGCAGATAACGCGGAAAAGCAACGAGCGCTTTAATCGCCCGATGCTCCTGATTTGCTTCAACCTTTACAGCAGACGCTCCGGCCAAAAGGGACCGTTCCTCATCAGTAAAGGCGCAACGTTTGAAAAATGAAAGAAAATCCTTATTGGCCATTTGCTACTTCCTTTGTCATTTTGTTAATCTCATCCATCAGAGCGTCATAAAGCTGCTCTTCGGGAACTTTTCTAATAATTTCACCTTTTTTGAAGATTAAACCTTCTCCATTGCCGCCTGCAATGCCGATATCTGCCTCTCTTGCCTCACCGGGGCCATTAACAGCGCACCCCATTACTGCCACTTTAAGGCCGCTTCTGTTTTTGCGTAAAGCTTCCTCGACACGATTGGCAATTTCAATTACGGGAATTTTTGTCCTGCCGCAGGTGGGGCAGGAAATTAATTGGCAAGCACCTTCTAAAAGATCAAGGGCTCTTAAAATTTGATATCCGGCAGCAATTTCTTCAACAGGATCAGCAGTGAGAGATACGCGCAACGTTGCGCCGATTCCATCTGCCAAAAGGCTGCCGATACCAATTGCATTTTTTACAATTCCAATCTCTTTCGTCCCCGCTTCGGTTACGCCCAGATGGAAGGGATAATCGCAAATCTGATCTAAAAGCCGATAAGCCTTGATCATATTTTGAACATTAGAACTCTTGATGGAGATTACAGTATCATAAAAATTGAATTTTTCCAAAAGCCGTACATGCCGCATAGCACTTTCAACCAAAGCCTGAGGGGTAGGAGCACCATATTGCTCTAAAAGATCTCTTTCCAAAGATCCTCCGTTCACGCCGATACGGATCGGAATTTGATTTTCTTTACACGCATCAACAACCGCCTTGACCTTCTCATCAGAGCCGATATTACCGGGATTAATGCGAATTTTATCAACACCTGCCTTAACAGAAGCGAGAGCCAGGCGATAATCGAAATGAATATCGGCTACAATCGGCATAGATACGGCTTTCTTCAAGCGGCGAATGGTCTCAAGAGAGGCTTCGTTTGGAACACTCAAGCGAAGAATATCACACCCTGCTTCTTCCAAAGCTTTTGCTTGGATGATTGCAGCATCATGATCTCCTGCAAGAGTGTTGAGCATAGATTGCACATAGATGCGTTTTCCACCTAATGTGAGATTTGCGACTTTCACTTCTCTGCTCATATCAATTCCCCCTAAAATAATCCCATAATATCTTTAAGCGTAACCACACACATCAGACCCATCAGTATAATTAAACCAATCCCGTTGATTGCCATTTCAAACTTGGGGTTGAGCGGTTTTCGCCGAATTGCTTCAACAGCGAGAAGAAGGATACGGCCGCCATCCAGCGCCGGAAACGGCAAAAGATTCATCACACCCAAATTGATGGAAATCAGGGCGATCATCATTAGCAATGAGGATAGACCAACAGTCGCACTTTGACCGATTGCCGTCGCTGTGCCAACAGGTCCGCTCACTTGGCTGTAATCTGCTTCTAAAGTAAAGATTGATCCAACAAAGGAATAGATCGATCGGCAGACCGAGATTGTATAGCCAAAGGAATATCGAAATACCGAAAACACATTTCGATTTTCACCATAGACCTTAAAATCTGTATCATAAAATGATCCATATGTTTCGTCGGTGATTTTCGGAAATCGCACATCTTCAAGGCGAACCTTTTCTCCGCCGCGATCTACTGTAATATCAAAATTTTCAGCTTGACTGTCTTTCGTGAGGGCATAAGAGATATCCATATAGGAAAAAATTCGATAATCATCAATAGCGAGAATCTTATCACCCTCACGCAATCCACCATCCGAAGAAACAGCATTTTCATTAAACTGCGCTACAATGGTTGTAGGATAACGGGGCGTTGCCGCATTAATGCAGCAAATCAGCAAAAAGCCCATCAAAATATTCATTGCTGCGCCCATTACCAGCACCAAAAAACGCTTCCATTTCGGCTTATTGGAAAAAGCATTTTCATCATCGCTATCTCCGTCTTCCCCTTCCATCTGGACAAATCCACCGATAGGAAAAGCGCGAATACAAAAACGGCAAACCTTCCCCTCGCGCTTAAAGATGGCCGGGCCCATTCCGATTGAGAACTCATGAATTTTGATCTTTGCCCAAAGTGCAGTGAAGAAATGACCGGCCTCATGGGATAAAATTAATAAGCCAAAAACAAATACTGTAATAACAATGTTAAATATAGTTTGCATTAAAAATTGCCCTTTTCAAATACGGATAAGACCTTTTTGCGCGCTCTACAATCAGCGTCTATCACTTCATCCAATGTTAAACCATCACCCGTTGGAGTTTCAGCCAGAGCCGCTTCAACCAATTTAGAAATTCCAAGAAACGGAATAGATCCCTGCAAAAAGAGCGCAACCGCCTGCTCATTTGCACCGTTGAGTACAGTGGGATGCAAACCACCGGCACGGCTCGCTTTCTTTGCAAGCTTCAAACAGGCGAAAGTCTCCTCATCTGCTTGCTCAAAATGAAGGGTTTTTCCTATCAAAGAAAGATTGAAATTTCCGCTTGGCTCTCTGGCGGGGTAGGTCAGCGCATATTTTATGGGTAAATACATGGAAGGAACACCCATCTGAGCAATAATAGAATCATCGCTAAATTCAACTGCAGAATGGACAATGCTCTCCCGATGGACCAGAATTTCAATCTGATCATCAGATATATCAAAAAGCCATTTTGCTTCCATCCATTCAAGGCCTTTATTCATAAGGGTGGCGCTATCAATAGTAATTTTAGAGCCCATGCTCCAATTCGGATGTTTGAGCGCATCGGCAGCAGTAACCCCTTCTAAATCCTTGATTTTCTTGCCAAAAAATGGACCGCCGGAAGCTGTGAGAAGAATTTTTTTAATTTGATTGCCGCCCTTCCCTTGCAGGCATTGAAAAATAGCACTGTGCTCACTATCTACCGGAAGAATCCGAACCCCTTTTTCTCTTGCTCTTTTCATTACAATTTGCCCTGCACAAACTAAGGTTTCTTTATTCGCAAGGGCAATATCTTTTCCTGCATCAATTGCCGCAAGAGTGGGCTTCAGACCAATCATGCCCATCATGGCTGTTACAACAATGGACGCATCTTGCGCTTGTGCAACAGCGCAATTCCCATCATTACCCGAAAGGATAGTGCAGGAAAAATCGCTCAGTCTTCCTTTTAGTATCTCCGCTTGCCTTTCATCATATACGCTGGCAAGAGGGACATTGAACTCACGAATTTGCTGCTCAAGCAAATCAATATTGCGCGCCGCACTAAGCCCAGCGACGGAAAGGCCCAGATCCCTGCAAACTGCAAGGGTCTGGGTACCAATTGATCCGGTTGAACCGAGAATTGAAATCTTCTTCATTTCACTCACCCGATAAAACTTTCAGTATTAATCAATGCATAAAACATCGGTGCAATAAAAATCAGGCTATCAAGCCGATCTAAAAAGCCGCCATGGCCGGGCAAGACCTTTCCAAAATCCTTGATTCCATAAGATCGTTTAATATACGAAAAGGAAAGATCTCCGATTTGGCTGATGACTGTGCAGCACAAACTATAAAGCAGCACCAAAAGCCAATTAAATTCAACGCCAGCGATCCCCTGATAGATTCTGCAGGCAATAAAATAAACAACAATGGAGCATAAAGCTCCGCCGATACAGCCCTCAATTGATTTTTTAGGGCTGATATTCGGAAACGGACGATGCTTACCGATTAAGATTCCCACAAGATATGCGAAGATATCGGTGCACCAAGCGCTGCATACAATGCAAAGCACCATATAGAAAAATCCGTGATTTTCGATTCTGCGAATAAAAATAATGTTTGTAAGGAAGCAAGTAATTACAAAAGTTACAAACATTGCAATCGTTGCTTCGCTAAACTTTGTGGCCTCAAAATTTGCCATTAGTATGACAAAGAGTGTCAAAAGGAAGATAAAGGATGCGATAATCACTCCGTAATATGGGCTTCTGCCCGGGAACAGCCAATCCTTTGCTATAAATGAAAGCGGAACAGCAGCACCATATATCAGGCATGGAATAAGCAGTTTCTTTTGTGTGGCGCATCCGGTACAGGTAAGCGCCTCATATAAGCAGAGGCAAATTAAGATTGCAACAGAGATTTCGAAAAATGGAGAAAAATCAGAAATTGCAAACAAAAAGATAAACATCCCAAGTATTATGAACGATGTCCAGAGTCGCTGCAAAAAATTCTTCATCATACCCCGCCAAACCTCCTATTGCGTTTTTGATATTCGAGAATCGCCTGGTCCAGATGAGCAGGCTTAAAATCGGGCCATAAAATATCGGAAAACCAAAACTCCGCATAGGCCGATTGCCAAAGAAGAAAATTAGAGAGGCGAAGCTCCCCACTCGGACGAATGATCAAATCTACTGCATCACAATCGTCAAAATAAAGCATTTTTCCAAATGCATCCGGAGTGAGTTCATCAGGCTGAAGCTCCCCTTTTTGAGCAAGCGCCATTGCCTTCTGCACTCCATGAACAATTTCATGTTGGCCGCCATAATTCATCGCAATATTTAAGGTGAGGCCGGGGAAATGATCCGTTACCGCAACAATGCGGTCCATTTTTTCGCGAAGCACACCGGTAAAAACCGAGGTGTCCCCTAAAAAGCGAATACGAACCTTCTCTTTTTCAAACGTATTCAAAGCATCATCAATAAATTCTTCCAAAACCTTCATGATGCGGGATACTTCTTCCTGAGGACGTTGCCAATTTTCGGTAGAAAATGCATATACGGTCAGGTTCTTAATTCCAATATCGCGCGCATAATACGCAATGGTTTTGAATACCTTTGCACCTGCTACATGGCCGGCATAACGGGGCAGACCGCGCTTTTGCGCCCATCTGCCGTTGCCATCCATAATGATTCCCACATGATTAGGGAGGCGATCCGGATCAATATTCACTTTTGTTTTCTTAAAAAGCCCCATAATCAGCCTCCTTTTCACTAAAATTTATACAGCCATGATTTCCTTTTCTTTCTCACTGACCATCTTATCAATTTCAGCTACATACTTATCGGTCAGTTTCTGAATATCGGTTTCAATATTCTTTAATTCATCTTCGGTAATTTCATGGGCTTTTTCCTGCTTTTTGAATTTATCCAAAGCATCACGGCGAACATTGCGAATCGCTACCTTTGCATCCTCGCCATATTTCTTAGCATCTTTTGCCAGCTCTTTTCTGCGCTCCTCAGTAGGTTGAGGGAATGTAAGACGAATCACCTTGCCATCGCTGGTGGGAGTGATGCCGATATCAGAAGCAAGGATTGCCTTTTCGATTTCTTTCAGAACGGATGCATCCCAAGGCTGAATCACCAGCATACGGGGCTCAGGAACACTCACTGCCGCAACTTCATTGATTTTGCTGGGAGTACCGTAATACTCTACGCGCAAACGATCAAGGATTGCAGCATTTGCGCGGCCGGCGCGCAAGCCGGAATAATCGTTGCCGAGAGCAACAAGGGTTTTCTTCATCTTATCTTCAAATTCAGTGTAGTTAGCCATTTTATCATTCTCCTTTATCAATTGTTGTACCGATATCCTCACCCTTTACTGCAGATACAATATTTTCGGGGTTGGACATATCAAAGACATAAATAGGGATGTTATTATCGTTGCAAAGAGCAGCAGCAGCACTATCCATAACCTGCAGCTGATCTTTCAATACATCGATATAACGGATATGATGCAGCTTCTTTGCCTTAGGATCCTTCTTCGGATCAGCGGTATACACACCATCAACATTGGTCGCTTTGAAGATCACATCTGCATTAACCTCGGCGGCACGAAGAGCCGCGCATGTATCGGTAGAAAAGAAGGGATTTCCCGTACCGCTTGCAAAAATCACCACTCTCCCTTTTTCCAAATGGGAAATCGCACGATTACGAATAAAAGGCTCTGCAATCTGCCGCATTTCAATCGCACTCATAACGCGGCAATCAAGCCCATGCTGCACCAATGCATCTTGCACAGTCAGCGCATTCATGGTGGTGGCGAGCATACCGATGTAATCCGCACGAGTACGGTCCATTTGCTGGTTACTTCTGCCGCGCCAATAGTTACCACCGCCTACAACGATAGCAACCTGAACTCCCAGCTCCACACATTCCTTAATGTGAGAACCGATCTTTAAGACATAGTCAAAATCAATACCGGTTTTATTTTTACCGGCAAGGGCTTCGCCGCTTAATTTCAAAAGAATTCTGCGATAAGCAATATCTGCCATAAAAATCACACTCCCAGTTCATTTTATTTATAGTTATTATAATATATTATATACCTATTTGTAAAGTAAAATATAAAAAAAGAGGAGACGTTTTTCGTCTCCTCTTCCATTATCTATTTTTTGATAACAATATTGGGGATCCTTGCAATCAGCAATGCCGCAAGACCGGTTATAATGATTTCAGGAAGCATATACATTCCGTTATATACGACACTATAAGTAAATCCGAGCATCTCTGCACCTAACGTTTGGCAAAGCTTAGCGCCCCAAGCCGGAAATCCTTCTTGCGTAAAGAACCACTCGGCCCATCCGGAAAAAAGAATATAGCCCGATACAACATGGACAAGATATCTGAAAAAGGTGGCCACAATACTGCCGCACATTAAGGATAGCCCTGCATTTTTGATTTTATTTCTAAAAAGCCCGCCAAGGCCCAAAACCGTATACGCAAGCAAATAATCAAGAAAAACCATAATAATTGCATTCAATAGCAAGGTGCCTTCCCCGAAGTAACCGGGTTGAAATGCGGCAGAAACAGTCTTTATTCCAAGGCCCATCTGCAATACTGAATAAGCAATACCGCAGAAAAATCCCCATCGCACCCCATGGCGGTATGAAATTAAAATAATCGGCAGCATACTGGCTAATGTAAGCTGACCCCCAAAAGGCATTTCGGGGATTAAAATTTTACTTACAAGCTCCAACACAGCTCCCAGCGTTAAAAGCATAGCGCTCTCCACCAATACATGCACACGTTCTTTTTTCATTTTTTACCTCCTAAAAAATTTAGCCTGCGCAGAAAGATGCTACGCAGGCTAAAATAAGGCAAAAATATAATTCCTACGTCGGCATTACCCGCATCAGGTTCATGGGTTAGATGAATCCATTCATCCTCTCAGCCGAGTCGCACTCAGCACCCCTTTTTATTCTGTTGCAAAAAATATATCACATTCTATCAAGCTTTGTCAAGATATTTTTGAAATAATCAGGCAATGGGCTCTCAAAATATAAACGCTTCCCTGTAATCGGATGGTCAAAGCCCAATACACGTGCGTGAAGACATTGCCCCTCAAACTCAACATTAAAATTAGGAATTGCCCTTCCGTAAACCATATCACCAATGACAAAATGACCGATTGAGGATAAATGAACTCGAATTTGATGCGTTCGGCCGGTTTCTAATTTACAAGAAAGATGGCTAAAACGCTCATATTGCCGTATCACCGAATAATGCGTAACAGCTCTTTTGCCGTTTTTTGCACCAACTGCCATCTTTTTTCGATCCTTGCTGCTGCGGCCGATCGGAGCATCTACGCTTCCTTCCGGCCGCTGCATTTTTCCATAAACAATGGTTTCATAAATCCGATCAATCGAATGTTTTTCAAATTGCTTTGAAAGGCCTTGGTGGGCTGCATCATTTTTTGCAACTACTAATAAACCGCTGGTATCTTTATCAATTCGATGGACAATCCCCGGCCGCTTTTCCCCATTAATTCCGGATAAGCTTTCTCCGCAATGGGCCAGCAAACCATTCACCAATGTATCGCCGGTATGGCCTGCCGCAGGATGAACGACAACGCCTTTCGGCTTATTAACCACTAAAAGGTCATCATCCTCATAAACAATATCCAAATCCATTTCCACGGCAACGGGAGCCACCTCTTCCAAGGGTGGAATTTCAATGGTAACGACATCACCTATTTGTGTTTTTACACTCTTTACTGCATGATCCCCATTGACAGTAACTGCACCGTTCTTAATCAAGCTCTCAATCCGAGAGCGAGAAAGCTCTTGACAATTAGAGGCAATAAAAACATCAAGCCGCACGCCTTGGCAATCAGAACAAAGCAACACCTTATTCATCGGTCAACGCCTCATCTTGCGTTCTTTTAACATCAAAATCATGGGTGAAAAAGATATAAAAGGCCAGCATAAAGGTCCCGCAGCAGACAAAAATATCCGCCACATTAAATACAGCAAACTGATAGCCCCAAAAATTAAAGGCAAAAAAGTCGATAACCTCACCTAAAAATAATCGATCTATCATATTGCCGATTCCACCGCCGATCACTAAAGCCAACGAGACAATACCCCATGGATTTTTAATCTTTCCTTTTTGAAGAAAATAGACAGCTACAAGAATAATTGCAACAGTAAAAATCATAAACACCCATCTTTGGCCGGCGAATATGCCAAAAGCGGCACCGGTATTGCGGACATGGGTCAAAGAAAAGAAATCGGGAATGACAACTATCGAATCATGAATCGGAATCAGCGCATCAACAATATATTTAGAAATTTGATCCAAAATAACCGCAAGTGCAGAAATTAAAATCCAATATTTACGCTTCAAGAAATTCAATGAGATGCTCCTTATTTATCGTCGTTGATATTATAATCAACACCGAATTTAAGATTTTCAAATTTAGAGGGTTTGACGAACGGCTCGGCTTTTTCTTCTTTTTTCTCATTCAGCTTAAATTCCACTGTAGTATCATCGGCTTCAGCAGCATTTTCAACGATCTCCTGCTTCTCTGGTTCAGCGACTTCAATAGGTGCAGCAGGAGTATATTCCACCTTCTCTTCAGCTGCAGGCTCAGCGACTGCAACCTCTTCTTCCTCGGGCTCATTGAAATCGGGAAGTTTGGAGATAGAGGTAACATGAGCACGATAAATATCCAGAATCGTCGTCTTAAATTCTGAAACCTGCTTGCGCAAATAATCAAGCTTCTTCTGCTCTGCAGTAACTTCTTTTTGAATGGCGCGGATTTCTTTATCGCATTTCTTTTGCTCTGCATCAATCTCGGCTTTGCATTGCTCTCTGGCTGCATTTACAGCATCAGCAGAATCTTTTTCCGCCTTTTCGATGATTGCAGCAGCTTTGGCTTCAGCTTCGGCTACAATGTTTGCAGCAGCCTCCTTGCTCGCCATTTCAACTTCTTTTTCTTTTTCTTCAATTTCTTTAAGAGTGGTTTCATTTAATTTCTGCGCATTGATAATTGCATTTTTCAAGAAGGTTTCATCCTTCTTATATTCCTCGATCTTGGCAAGGCAAACCTTAAGTTTTTCTACCATATCTTTGTTTTCTTCAAAAAGCTTGCGATAATCGGCTTCTACCTCATCTAAAAATGCGTCCACTTCATCTCTGCGGTAGCCGCCAAGGACACTTTGCTCAAATTCTTTGCTCTGAATTTTTTCAGGGGTCAACATCTTATAAATCCTCCTAAATATATTTTTTACATTCTAAAACAATTCTGCCTTTTTTGGTTGTGCCATCGCATGAATCGAGAATCCACTTCCCTTTTCCGCGAATCACAACTCGATCCCCGCCAAAAATCTCTTTGGTTTTCTTTACTACGGGAATATGATTGACCGAGATACTCCCCGCCTCGATCATCTGACATGCCTGATCACGAGAAATTTTTGCCAATGCAGCAACCACCGCATCAAGGCGCATGGATGCAACAGTAAGCCGAAGAGACTGATACTCCGGTTCGGGAACATGAATCTCTCCATAGACTTCGTTTAGCCGAACATGTTGATTTCCAATTTTGCTCAGATTTTCAATCAAAAAAGGCGCAATATGCGCAGCAACGACCATCAGAAGAACCCCTTTGCGCGCCACAATATCACCCAAACAATCTCTGCGAACACCGGTGGCCATTACTGCACCTAAAATATCACGATTCGATATCAATTCCGGCCGATACGCTTCAATTGAAAGCATAGCAATAGGAAAGCATGGCTTGAGAAGAGTATGCTCCATTGATGAAACACCCAGCATTTTACGCTCCGCATGATCAAATCCACCATAAAGCAAATAAGGAGCACCGGCATTTTTGCAAATAGACGCAGCGGTCTCCCCTTCCTCGGCAGTAAGAAAAGAGGAAAAAACCATTTCCTCTCCGTGGGCTTCTCTTCGAATCAGATCGTGAATCTTTCCGCCGAAATAATTTTGCTCATTCATGGCAAAAGATAAGCCAAGCGGGTAAGCAAGGAAATGAAAACCCTTAAAAGCAAAAACAAGATCAATGGTGAAAAATCAATCGGTGAATTTCGAAAATATGAATAACGACTCAAAAAACGCCGAATGGGAACCAACGGCGGCTCAGCAATCGCTGCCAAAAAGGATATAAAACGATTGGAGGGATCACGAATAAACCAGGTTGTAAGGCAATAAATAAGCATAATTACGGCATATAGACTAATCAACCGTTCAATAATATACAGCAATAATTGAAACAAAATCAATACTCCTCGTCTCTCGAATCATCACTCAATTCGCCTTGAAGGCCCACATTGCGAGGTGTAACAGCGTAGGTGCTATGAGCAACACGTTGAAGATCTCCACCCTGGGCATAGACAACGCCGCTCAAAAAGTCCAAAATACGTTGAGCCATATCTTTATCACTATTTTCAAGATTCAGAAGGACGGCGCGATGATCCAAGATATGATCAGCGACAGTCCGAGCGTCGCTATAATCACTGGACTTGATAATCACCATATTTACTTGGCTTGCAGAAGAAACTCTGCTGACAGGCTTAGAAGCCGCACGCCGCTCTGTGGGTCTTGCAATTTCAGCAGGAGCGGGGCGCTCAACCTCATCCATGTCTTGTTCATCATCACCCATGATATCGCTATCATCAGGAAGACCGATTGCAGCTTTAAGCTTATCCCATTTACCCATGTTATTTAACCTCCGTTGAATTTCTTTGGCCAAAGATGCCGCGACCGACCCGTATAAAACTGCTGCCGGCTTTAATGGCATCTTCGTAATCATCAGACATTCCCATTGAAAGGATGTCCATATTAATATTATCTAACTTTTTATTACTTATGTCAACTAACAATTGCCTCATTTTCAAAAAATATTCATAATTTTGATGAGGTTCAATCTGAATTGGCGGAATTGCCATCAAGCCTCTTATTCTCAAGGAAGGTAAAGAGGAAATATTTTTCAAAAAATCGCACAATTCATCCGGCAGGATTCCGCCCTTGGATTCTTCCCCGCCGATATTAATTTCCACCAAGATATCCTGCACTTTATTGATGGCAGATGCTCGCTTTGAAATCTCGGCAGCCAAGCGATAGGAATCAACCGAATGGATCAAATCGACTTTATCGATAATATACTTTACCTTATTGGTCTGGAGCCGACCAATCAAATGGATGGATACATTTTCTCTTTGAATGTGGTCATATTTTTCCAGCAATTCCTGCACGCGGTTTTCACCAATATGGCGCACACCGCATGCGATTGCTGCGTTTATTTCTTCCGATGTCCTTGTCTTGGTAACGGCAATTAATTGCGTATCACTTCCTTCAAGACAGCGAAAAATTTTATTGATATTATTTTGAATGATGCTAAATTCCATCAAGAAACCGCCTTTCCGTTATAAAGACCGGAACCTTTATAGACTACTTGATCGTGAACTCGAATTCCCTTTTCATCAATCGCAACATATTCAACGATTGCATCAACGCCATCATTATAAAGCACATTGACTTTTTTATATTTTAATAAAAGACCAACCTTAACAAATACGCCATCTTCTCCATTTACTTTTCTAAGGGCGCTGTGGCGCAGGCGAATTCCGGAGTGTGTTTCCAAAATTAAATGAATATCCTCAGAACGCAAAGTAAGAATATTATTATTAATTACTGAGGAGGTAAGAACAATTACAGCCTCTTCCCCACTCCTGCGAATGTCGGCCACCGTGCATTTAATCCGCTCGCTGCCAAAGCCCGGAATTCTAATATAAACGGTATCATTGGCCTCAAGGGTGAATATATCATGGGTTTTCACCTTCATACAAAGCGACCATGCATTATCATAGACCATCTTCCCCACTGAATTTTGATTAGTTGTAGTATTCTTACATAAATCCAGAGTTTCTTGGAAGTTATCCGCATTTACATTGCTTAAAACTTCAGGTGTCAACCGGGATTCCAAGCCATCGGTTAACAATGAAAAATATCCACTGCCATTTGCCATAATTGTCTTTTCGCTGGATTCTCCTTTGGCTCTCAAAGCAGAAAGCTCAGATTTAAGAGAATCTAATACCTTATCATAGCCAACTAAATCGCCGGATGCAATTTTGCTTTTCATAATATTGATTGTCAAATTATCCGCTATTTCAAATGCAGCAGAACTACCGTTCAAAGAAGTGGCAGCGATCATTTTTAAGTTTGAATTAATGGCTTGATTAATTCCTTTGGCGGCGCTTTCGTAAGAACCGCTATTCTCAAGGACCTCTTCATATGTTTTGATTTTTGCCTCTACGCTTCGGATTTCTTTTTGAACCATCGCTGAGGATTCGCTTGAGTAGACGCGGGCAATAATACCATTTTCGGAAACACGCTCTGCTTCCGTTCTCACTACATCAAGATAATGATATCCGCCATTATCAATGACTTCTTCCTCTCTGAAAAAGATAGCCTTGCCTTTTACAACCTCTTCCATTTCGCCCATCACAGCATCCTCTGTCTTGATGGAGACAAAATTATATTTATACAGTTGATATCCAATCATAACGACCGCAAAGATCGAAAAGACACCGATAATGATTCGAATAAAGCTGAGTCCACTACTCTTCACTAAATTGTATCCTCCAAAAAGTTTTCTGCAAGGTTGATTGCATTATTAATCAAACAATCATGGTCCATATCGTCAGGATAGAACCAATGAATCTCTTTATTACGCCGGAACCAAGAAAGCTGACGCTTCGCGTAATTTCTGCTCTTTTGCTTAATTAATTCCACGGCATCATCAATAGAATATTTTCCTTCCAATGCATCGATCAATTCCTTATAACCGATTGCTGCGCGTGCGGTATCAGAAAGCCGATAATTCTCCAAAAGGTTGCTGACTTCTTGCAGCAAGCCACGCTCCATCATAAGGTCAACCCGCAGATTAATCCTTTGATAAAGCAGATCGCGATCTTTATAATTCAGCCCAATATACAACGGCTCATAATGGCTCAGACGCTTGCTTTCTTTTTGAAATTCAGAAAGACGCTTCCCTGTTGATTCATAAACCTCAAGGCCACGTATAATCCGCTTTGTATCATTGGGATGAAGATGCGCTGCAAGGGCAGAATCTCTTTCCAAAAGAAGATTAAAAAGAGAATCATTTCCTTTTTCTTTTTGAATTTTTTGATAATGGGCTCTGATTTTTTCATCAACAGGAATATCAAAAAATTCAGTTGATTCCAAAAGGTGCTGAATATAGAGACCGGTGCCGCCGCATATAATTGGGACAACCTTGCGCTTTTCCAAAATCTTTAGGACATCCCCTGCTTGCTCGGTATATTCAGCCACACTATATGTTTCATCAACCCCGATATGCCCCATTAAATGATGAGGAATTCCTTCCCGTTCCTGCTCATCGGGTTTTGCAGTACCAATCTGCATTTCCCGATAAATTTGCATAGAATCGGCAGAAACAATCTCTCCTCCGAAATGCTTGGCCAGCGCAATAGAAAGAGCCGTTTTGCCGGAAGCGGTCGGTCCTACAACAACAATGATTTTTTGCATACAATTCACCTATATTCGCTTAAATGCTTTTTCAATGGTTTTTTTATCATATGCAATCATAACGGGGCGGCCATGAGGACATTGATGAACCTCATCATCTTCAATCAGCTTTGTTACAAGCGCACGTAATTCTTTTGTATCATTCAAATTACCGGCCTTTATTGCTGCTTTGCAGGCAACTGTCTTAAGCGCTGTATTCTCACGCTCAGTGGCATTGATTTTTCCGCCATGCATCCAGTTGTTAAGGATTTCGCAAAATGCATCGGCAGCTCCTTCATTTGTTAAGCAAACCGGACGGCTGCGCAATAGAATTTCCTTCGCACCGAATGTACTGATTTCAAAACCGATTTCCATAAATTCAGCAATATGCTGCTCGGCGTAAGAAAGCTCTTCCGGGCTCAGCATGATTTGCTCCGGAACTAAAAAGGCTTGCGCCGAAATCTTTTGGGATCCACGCTCTTTCAAAAGCCCCTCGAAGATCATGCGCTCATGGGCAGCATGCTTATCGACAAGATATAATTGATCATCACTTTCAATCAAAATGTAGGTCTTAAAGATCTCGCCGATATATCGGTAAGGGATTTCTTTTTTTATTTCTACCAAAGTTTCCTGCATAGGAGCAGGAGCAGATTCTTCATGTAAAGTTTTTTTACTTGTCAGCGTAAAGGCGGATTTTTTTGGAATTGATACAAAATAATCTTCCTCCTCCGCTTTATCAGCCTTCTTCTCGGTAACGCTTATCTTCTCAAGGGGCTTCGGTTCTGCCTGAGGCTGAATCTTTATTTCTTCATTTTCAATATTTTCAATCAAAGGCTTAGGCTTTTGGAGGATGGTTACCGCTTGAAAAGGATCCTTTTTATTTTGAAGCGCCTTCTTTGGCTCAACACGATTCTGATCCAATTTGATCGGCTCATCCTTTTTCAATAATGTCTGTTTATTTAATGCATTTTTAATTGCATAATAAACTGCTTCAAAGATCAGCTTCTCATTAGAGAATTTAACCTCCATTTTGTTGGGGTGAACATTAACATCCACCAACCCATAAGGAAGGTTAATCTTTAGGATGCAGACAGCATGACGCCCATGAAAAAGATTATTGCGATATGCTTGATCAATGGCAGCAAAAACAGTCTGGCTGCGCACCAATCGACCATTAATATAGCAAAGCTGATAATTGCGATTGGGCTTTGTCAGCGTAGGCTCTCCGACATAACCATATACACGGATTTGCTGCATTTCTGTATCCGCTTGGAGCATTCCTTTGGTCAACTCTTTTCCCCAAAGAGAATAAATGACATCCAAAAGCTTTCCGTTTCCGTTGGTTGAAATTATATTTTTTCCATCTTGAATGAATCTGATGCTGATCTCAGGATGGGAAAGGGCCAATCGCTCCATAAGCGCTGCAACATATCCGCTTTCACTGCGATCAGATTTCAAAAATTTCATTCTGGCGGGCGTATTATAGAATAAATCCCGCACAATAATGGTTGTCCCCTTTGGAGCGCCGGTATCATCGCAGGAGAGCTCTTTACCGCCTTCAAGGATTAGTTTAGTACCTTCCTCCCCTTCGGGAGCTGTGATCAATTCAATTTTGGATACAGCCGATATGGCGGCGAGAGCCTCACCGCGAAATCCTAATGTAGAAATAGCATATAAATCAGCTATATTGCTGATTTTGCTTGTTGCGTGGCGCATGAAGCAGCATCGAGCATCTTCCTTTTTCATACCACAGCCATTATCCGTTACCCGCATATAAGTAACACCGCCGTTGCGAATCTCAACGGTAATTGAAGTTGCTTCTGCATCAATGGCGTTCTCAACCAATTCCTTGATTACGCTTCCGGGCCGCTCGACCACTTCACCGGCTGCTATTTTATTAGCAATATCCTGATCCAAAATCTGAATCTTCGGCATTTTATAACTCCTTTGCTTTTTTGCTCAATTCATAGAGGATTCCCATTGTCTCTATAGGGCTTAAGGTATTGACATCAAGGCCCCTCAAACGCTCAATAATTGCGCATTGCTCCATATAGCCGAGGCTGATTTGCGCCTCTTCTTCAGGAGCTGAGTCAATTTTTTGGGGCATATCAATCGTAGGCTTATCAATCTCTTTCAATATCTTTTTCGCATTGCGGACCACTTCGTTGTTGACGCCGGCCAACGCTGCTACTTCAATACCATAGCTTTCATCCGCACCACCGGCCACAATCTTTCTAAGGAAGATGATATCATCTCCCCTTTTCTTTACTGCAACGTTAAAATTCACAATCCCGCTTCCGTTATCACCAAGCGCACAAAGCTCATGGTAATGAGTGGCAAATAAAGTTTTTGCGCCGATTTTTGCAGGATTATTGACATATTCCATCACCGCTCTCGCGATGCTCATTCCGTCATAAGTAGATGTTCCGCGGCCAATCTCATCAAAGATCAGCAAGGAGGAGGAAGTGGCATTTTCTAAAATATGAGCCACCTCCGTCATCTCCACCATAAAGGTAGATTGACCGGAAGAAAGATCATCAGACGCGCCCACGCGGGTAAAAATTTTATCCACAATTCCGATATGAGCACTCTTCGCCGGCACAAATGAGCCGATTTGCGCCATCAAGACAATTACAGCCACCTGACGCATATAGGTTGATTTACCGGCCATATTGGGACCGGTAATCAGCGCGAGGCGACGATCCGATTGATTCAGCAAGGTATCGTTAGGAACAAACAAAGTATCTTTTACCAAACTTTCCACAACCGGATGGCGACCATCTTTAATGCTGATTTCATCGCTTTCATCCACAACAGGGCGTACATAATTATTCTCCTGCGCCACTTTCGCAAAAGAGCAAAGAACATCCAAGCATGAAAGCGCATTGGCGGCTTTTTGAATCTCTTTGAATCGCTCTCCTACCGATTTTCTCACATCGCAAAAAAGCTCATACTCTCTTGCTTGGCAGCGTTGATTGGCATAGAGAATCTTTGTCTCAAGCTCCTTCAATTCTTCGGTAATATAACGCTCACAATTTACTAAAGTCTGCTTCCGAATATAATTTTCGGGGACAAGCTCATTATAAAGCTTTGTTACCTCAATATAATAGCCAAATACTTTGTTATAACTAATCTTGAGAGTTTTGATTCCGGTACGTTCTCTTTCATCCGCTTCCCATTGACGCATAATTTGCTTGGAATCTTTAGTCATAGCGCGGCATTCATCCACTTCTGCATCGTATCCATCGCGGATGATATCCCCTTCTCTTACAGAGAGCGGAGGATCTTCGGAAATGGCAGTTTTAATCAGATGATAAAGATCCTTCATATCCGAAAGGTTTCGCGCTGCATCTTTGATTAAAGAAGAATGAAATGCACCAAGATTATCTTTAATGGCAGGAAAAGTCCCGAAGGTCTGCCCCAAGGCATTAAGATCTCTGCCGTTACAGGTGCCGAGCATCACCTTTGTCATCAAGCGTTCTAAATCATAGGTGGATGCTAAAAGCTCACGAAGATCATCCCGAAGCATCATAGATTCCTTCAACTCTTCCACCGCTTGAAGGCGGCGGTTAATTTCACTCATATTCACCAAAGGACGCTCCAGATATGCGCGCAAAAGACGAGCACCGGCTGAGGTCTTTGTTTTATTTAACACATAATAGAGAGAGCCTTTTTTATCATTACGGCGAATGGTCTCCATCAATTCAAGATTTCGGCGGCTTGAAGCATCAAGCTCCATATATTGATCGGGCTGGAATACCTTCAATTTATCGAGATAGCTGATATCGCATTTTTGAGTCTGGGATACGTATGCCAGCAAAAAGTATAGAGATAGAACGCTTGCCTCATCATCGGGCACGCCAAGTTCAGCCAAAGAAGAAGCCCCAAAATGACCTAAAATCGCTTCGATCGGCTCCAAGCCTTCCATCTCTTCAACGCCGGTAACCAAAGCGCCCAAACGCTCCTTTATAAAGCCGATGATATTCTTTTGCTCAAAGAGCCGATCATTAACCAAAACTTCGCTGGGCGAAAAGCGGCTAAGCTCATTGATGAGCCCACTGCCATCACCAAGATCCAACAAAGTATGCTCGATATCACCGGTCGAAATATCGGCAAAGGATAGCGCCACCTTTACGCCGCTTAAAAATACGCAGGCAAGATAATTATTACGGCTCTCATCAAGCATGCTGCTTTGAGTAACCGTACCCGGAGTAATTACTTTAATTACATCACGCCGCACAAGCCCCTTGGCATCCTTAGGATCTTCCACCTGCTCGCAGATACCGACCTTATAGCCTTTCGCGACTAATTTTGCAGCATAATTTTCATAACTATGAAAAGGTACGCCGCACATCGGTGCCCGATCAGCCGCACCGCAGTCTTTTCCGGTCAAAGTGAGTTGAAGTTCCTTAGATGCAGTAATTGCATCATCATAAAACATCTCATAAAAATCACCGACACGGTAGAATAAAATATAATCCTTATAGCGGCTTTTAATTTCAAAAAACTGCTCCATCATCGGAGAAAGCTTCGCCATTCAACATCCTCCCCTACTTTGCATTCCTTAGTTGGCCTTTAATGGCAACCGCCGCAAGTAGAACAATCATGAGTGCAATCAGTGGGCTCTTCACCGGTAACATAATAACCGATCACGCCGTTTACTTGATTCAAAAGTTCCTGCACCGCTTTGCTGGCTGCTTGAAAATCCTGCATTTTCTCATTTTGCATAATTTTCTCATATACGCCTTTGATTCTTTCTTCAACCTCGCTGATGCGCTCCTGATCGGGATTTTCACCCTGAGTAAGAGTCATCATCGACATCTTATGAAGATTAAATTCCTTGATAAGACGTTGGATCTCCTCGTCATTGTCATAGGCTGCTTTAGAATCGTTAAATTTTTGCACCTGCTCACTTTTTTGGATCAGTGCGCCCAGTTCTTTGGTTTTTTCAATAATTTCTTTCATTTTCTTACTCCTTTATTTTTCCATCCAAAGACCATGATTTAGCCTTTGTAACAGTAATTTCGCAAAACGATCCAATCATAGAAGGATCGCCCTTAAAATCTACGGTTTTTCCACCCATCGTCTTGCCTGAAAGCATCTTTGGATTATTTTTACTCAAAGATTCTACATATACCGTATAATCCTTCCCTTCCATCTCTTTATTCTTCGCAAGGCAATTAGAGTGTTGAAGGGCCAATAATCGATTAAAACGCTCTTTTTTAATTTTTTCATCCACTTGATTTTCAGCGGTTGCCGCTTTGGTTCCGGTGCGTTTTGAATAAAGGAAGGTATATAGATTATCATACCCCACCTTTTCCACAAGATCCAAAGTACATTGAAAGTCCTCTTCCGTCTCCCCGGGGAATCCTACAATAACATCACTCGTAATGACAACATCCGGCATAACTTTTCTGGCATATTCAATCAAGCTATAATAGGATTCCGCCGTATAATTACGATTCATTTCCTTGAGAATCCGATTACTGCCGGATTGAAAGGGAAGCTGAAGCTGATTACAGACTTTATCACATTCCGCCATGGTATCCAGCAATTTCAAGCTGCAATCCTTTGGATGGCTGGTGGTAAACCGAATCCAAAATTCCCCTTCAATATCATTGATGGCGCGTAATAAATCAGCAAAATCAAGCTCCCCTTCAAGGTCTTTACCATAGGAATTGACATTTTGACCCAAGAGAGTGATATCACGATAGCCTTCTTGAACCAATCCTCTAATCTCTTTAATAATTTCTTTAGAAGATCGGCTGCGCTCTCTGCCTCGTACATATGGGACAATACAATAAGTGCAAAAATTATTGCATCCTGTCATGACCGATACCCAAGCTTTATGAGCATCATCTCTCAAGACGGGAATATCTTCGGCAATAACCGGAATCTCATCTCGCGTAAAAATCTTTTCCCGCTTTTCAAGGGCAGATTTCATCATGATGGGAAGCTCCGAGAACATGGAAGGCCCGAATACAATATCGACATGCTTATATTTTCTTTTAATTTGCTGCTGCACCGTTTCCTGCTGCATCATACATCCGCAAAGAATAATCAGCATATCCGGTTTTTCTGCCTTAAGATGCTTGAGCGCGCCCACATTTCCATATACCTTTAATTCAGCATGCTCCCGTACAGCGCAAGTATTAAATAATATAAGATCCGCCTCTTCGGTATCATCTGTAAATTGATACCCCATTTCCGAAAGCTGCCCTTTGATTCGCTCACTATCCGCCACATTCTGCTGGCAACCGTAGGTGCGCACGCATGCAAAAGGAGGCTCATTTCTGCCGCTCATTTGCTTGGCTATCGCTAAAACTGCCTCTCTTCTCGCTTGCTCATTATGTTGAATTTTGTTGGTTTCCGTCATTAAAAATTCACTCCGATTCATTTCAAAATATTATAACATATTTTTATTTCAATGTCTATAATAAATATAAAAATGCAGCATGGAAAATCCATGCTGCATTTTAGTTGAAACGATTATTCAGCAGTCTCTTCAGCGGGAGCCTCAACAGCCTCTTCAGCTGCAGGAGCCTCTACTTCAACTTCCTCTTCCTCGTTGAGAAGAGCGCGGATAGAGAGACCAACCTTCTGAGTCTCTTCGTTGATATCAACGATCTTAACCTCAACCTCATCGCCGACATTTAATACATCAGCAGGTTTATTGATATGACGGTTGCTGATCTGAGAAATATGAATCAAACCATCAACGCCATCGATAATACGAGCAAATGCACCGAAAGGCATCAGATTCATTACCTTAACGGTAACGATATCGCCGACATTATATTGATTGGTGAAGAGGACAAAAGGATTGTCCTCAGCCTTCTTATGGCCGAGAGAAATCTTCTTTTTCTCATCGTCGATAGCCTTGATGTATACATCAACGATATCACCAACATTCATGATATCGCTGGGGTGCTTAATCTTATTCCAAGACATCTCGGTGATATGCAGCAAGCCGTCAACACCGCCAAGATCAATAAATGCACCAAAGGTTGTCAAGGATTTAACAATACCGTTGTAGCGATTGCCAACTGCGGCGTTATCCCAGAATTCTTTACGAGCTGCTTTACGCTTTTCATTCTCAAGAGCGCGCATAGAGCCAATTACTTTCTTGCGGCCACGAATGGTAGAGATCTCGGTAATCTGAAGCTCAATCTCTTCGTTCATCATGGTGTCAAAATCAAAATCACGGGGCTTGCCGGAAAGAGACTTAGGTACAAATACCCGAACACCTTCAATCATAACAGTAAGACCACCGTTGGTAACCTCGGAAACCTTACCGGTAAGAGTTGCTTTTTCTTCACATGCCTGCTCCAATTTCTCAAAGCCGGCCATAGCGTCAACCTTCTTCTTAGAGAGAGCAACAGTCCCCTCTACATCGTTAACGCGCAAGGCAATGCACTCGATTTCATCGCCGATTGCTACTGCGGTAGTCAGATCCAAAGAAGGATCAGCAGAGAAATTCTCTTTGGTGATGAAGCCGGAATACTTAGTGCCGAGATCAACATTGACTTCGGAAGCATTGAAGCCTACTACGATGCCCTTCACTCGATCTCCGTTGCTGATTACTTTTAAGGAATTCTCGAGCATCTGCTCAAAGGTCATTTCTTCCTCAACCATGTTGACATTTTGTTCTGCCATAATACGTTTTACCTCCTCGATGATACAAACGGGGGTGGAAGCCCCGCCTGCAATACCAATCCTCTCTTTATATAATAAATTTATTGGTACCTCATTTGCCTGCTCGATTAAAACTGTGCAGGGGCATACAGCCGAAGCGATAGAATGAAGCTTCGCTGTATTAGAACTCTCTTTCCCGCCCACGATGATCATTGCATCACATTCAGCGGCCAAAGCAGCAGTCTCTTGCTGCCTTATTTGAGTTGCTTTACATATTGTATCATAAAGTTTCAGATTTTCAAAGTTTTTTTTGAGAAAATTTGAACATTTTTCGAATTCAGTTAAATTAAAGGTCGTTTGCCATACAACTACTATGTATTTTGACGAAAACGACTGAATTGAATCCATCATATTCAGAAGATCCTCAAGATTTTTGAAGACAAATGTGCGCTCATTGCCATAGCTTCGAATTCCAATCACTTCGGGATGATCGGGATTTCCGCCGATTAAAATCACATTTTCATTTTCTTCGGCAACGATTTTTTGAATTTTTTCTACAAATGGGCATGTAGCGTTCACAAAGCGCACCTTGCTTTTTTCAAGATAAGCTAAATCTTCTTTCGGAATCCCATGCGCACGAATGACAGCATAAGAATCTGCCGGAATTTCCTGCACATTTTCCACTATATGAACCCCTTTATTCTGCATCTCCTCAATAATTTGGGGATTATGAATAATAGGTCCGATTGTATAAAGCGGAAAATGAGCGGCGTCGATTTCCTTTTCTAATAGCTCAATAGCACGGGAAACGCCAAAACAAAATCCGGCATGCTCAATTACAGATACAACCATTACTTTTCCAACCTTTCGGTTACAGTCTTATAAAGAAGCGCCAAGGATTCATCGAAGGTATTACCGGTTGTATCAACAATCACACTGTTTTCTGCAGGCTTCAAAGGAGCAATCGGACGATTGGTATCCTGCTCATCTCTTGCGATAACATCAGCGAGAATTTGATCATAAGAAACCTCTTGCCCACGGCTTAAGAGTTCTTCATAGCGGCGAGTTGCTCGCTCTTCGGCAGAAGCAGTAAGAAAGATTTTGACATCTGCATTGGGCAGTACAACCGTACCGATATCTCTGCCATCCATAATGACATCATGCTCTGCCGCCATCTTCTGCTGCATATGAAATAAAAATTGGCGCACTGCAGGAATGGCGCTGACCAAAGAAGCATAATTGCTCACCTCATGAATACGAATATCAGCCGATACATCCTCATCATTCAAATAAACATGCTGCTCGCCGCCAATAAATTTTATCTCAACTTCGATATCGGAAAGAGCGGCAATAACACCGTTCTCATCCTTGGGATCAATATCATTTCTCAGCGCATACAGACCTATGGTGCGATAAAGGGCGCCTGTATCCACATAAATGAATTTCAATTTTTCAGCAAGCTTTCTTGCAAGGGTGCTTTTCCCTGCACCGCTAGGACCATCGATTGCTACATTAATACCCATTTTAATTCTCCTTAGAAGCATTGATTCCGGCTAATCTGCCGGTAGAATATGCGATTTGCAAATTATATCCGCCCGTCAGGGCATCCACATCCAAAATTTCTCCCGCAAAATAAAGATTTGGTACAATGCGAGATTCCATTGTGCGCGGATCAATGTCTTTTACATCCACCCCTCCGGCAGTTACGATCGCTTCGGAAAACCCGCTCTTTTTAGATAGTTTAACCTCAAAATGCTTGATTATGTAAACCAAATTGCGGCGCTGCTCACGAGTGATCTGATGGACCTTCATATCATGAGGAATATTGCATTTATTTATGATCTGCGGAATGATCTTTTGAGGAAGCAATTTTCCCAAAGCATTGCGGAAAGCGCGATTGGTAAAGGCCTCAAAATCTCGGCAAATTCGCTTGTCCAACGTTTCCTCATCCAAAGCCGGTTTCAAATCAATCATTGCTCTGCAAGAAAAATCATTATCTTCCAAATAGGAAGATGCCGAAAGCACCAATGGGCCGGAGATTCCTTCGTGAGTAAAAAGCATCTCCCCAAATTGAGAAAAAATCTCCTTACCCGCTTTATTTATGATTGTTAATTGAATGTTTTTCAAAGATAGGCCTGCCATATCGGCGCATATAGCCCCCTCTTCAAGCAAGGGAACCAAAGCAGGCCGGCAAGGGACAATATGATGGCCCATCGCCTTTGCAATTTGATGCCCGTCTCCTCGGGAACCGGTAGCAGGATAGGATATGCCGCCGGTAGCAATAATTAAGGAATCGCAGGTATATTTTCCGCTTTCGCCTTCCAGCAAAAAAGGATCGATTTGGATTGTATGAATCCGATCATTCACACATTTGACCTTATTTTTCTGCAGCTTACCCTTGAATGCATCTCGAATATCTACTGCTCGATCCGATTCAGGGAATACGCGATTACCCCTCTCAATCTTCAAGGGCACACCACACTCCTCAAAGAATGCATAGGCATCATAGGCATTAAAAGCGGAAAAAGCAGAATATAAAAACTTAGGATTTCTGATCACCTGCGAAATCAATTCGTTTTCATCAGAAAAATTGGTAACATTGCAACGCCCTTTTCCTGTAATCAAAAGCTTTTTGCCCAATATTGAATTTTGCTCAATCAGGGTTACAGATGCCCCTTGCTCCGCGGCAGCATTTGCCGCCATCATTCCGGCCGGTCCACCGCCTATTACAATTACTTTTTTCAATATTCTCGTCCTTCAAAACATGATGCTTTTATTCTATACTTTTTTCACCCAAAAAGCAAGTACCAGTTCACCAAAAAAGAAAGAGCATTTTATAATTTAAGATATTAAACTTATAAAATCAGATATATGAAAGTTAATCAATTGATTTTTTAACAAAAAATTGTTAGAATTACATCAAGAACATTGAAAGGAATCGTTCATCATGAAACTGCATTTTACCAACATACCGGACGAATTAAAATTCCCTCTGAATGAAGTATTACCCTATCTGAAATTTCAATTAAGCGATGATGGTTTTCCGATTGAAGTGGCGGCGAACCATGTGGGCCCAAAGCTTATCGTTAAAGAAGATAAAGCAATTTTAGAGTATCATAAGATACCGGAATTTTTCAGATTGCTTACAATGCTTCCCAATAAATTAAAAGCCACAGGTACTTATGAGGAGATTCCCGCCCATGAAGATCTATGCCTAATGGCCGAATGCTCTCGTAATGCAGTATTCAATTTACCTTCCGCCAAGCGAATGATTCGCTATCTTGCATTGATGGGCTTCACTTCCATGATGCTCTATACGGAAGATACTTATGAAATTCCCGAATACCCTCTTTTCGGTTATCTGCGTGGCAGATTTTCTCAAAAGGAATTAAAAGAAATCGATTCATATGCCGCAAAATTCGGAATAGAGGTCATTCCTTGTATCCAAGTCCTTGCCCATTTGGAAGGCGCCTTGAAATGGAATTCCTTCGACGAAATTACGGATATAAGTAACATCCTGTTAGTCGGAGAAGAAAAGACCTATCACTTGATTGATTGCATGCTGAAAAGCTGCAGAGAATGTTTCAGATCTGATCGGATCAATTTGGGGATGGATGAAGCCTTTATTTTAGGCGCCGGAAAATATCAAGTTAAAAACGGCCCCCGCCCTCGCCACGACATTATGCTGGATCATATGAAGCGTGTAGTTACTCTTTGCAATAAGCATCATTACCGCCCGATGATTTGGAGTGATATGTTCTTTAGGGCCACCTTCGGCGAATACAGAATATCCGAAGGCGAAATTCCAAAAGAAGTAATTGCCGAGGTCCCCGAAGAACTAACTTTGGTATATTGGAATTATTATACTTTGCCGGAGGATGAAAAAACTTTCCGCCATATGATCCATTGCCACAAGCAATTTAATAATCCCTATTATTTTGCAGGCGGAGCCTGGAAATGGGATAGCAATGCTCCAAGAAATTATTTTTCCTTGTATGTTAATGACCTTCACTTAAAAATCTGCAAAGAAGAAAAAATCCCCATGGTCATCGCAACTGCATGGGGCGACAACGGCGGTGAAGTCTCCAATTTCGCCATCCTCCCTACTCTGCAGCAATATGCAGAATACTGCTATGCAAACGGCGATAATCGCGATTGGGTTAAGCAAAGATTTGAAGAGACTTATGATGTATCCTTTGATGAATTTCTTTTGTTGGATAGCTTGAATCAATATAGCGATTTTGATACATTGGTTCGCAATGTACCCACATCAAAAGCCATGCTTTATAATGATCCCTTGGGCGGTTGGTTTGATTGCCATATCAGCCCTTGCTATGGTGCGGAATATGCCGAAAAAGCTCAAAAATTAGCAGCAGTAGAAAGCAGACAATTCGGCTATCTTTTCAAGACCGCCTCTCTCCTTGCCAAAACCTTATCCACCAAAGCAACGCTCTCATTAGATGCCCGAGATGCATATCGCAAAAATGACCGCTCCGCTTTAGGCGCAATCGCTTCAGAGCAAATTCCGGCCACGCTTTCTTCCTTGGAAGAATATCTTCGAGCCGCTCGCGATGAATGGTACTATGATAATAAAACCTTTGGATTTGATATCATCGAACTTCGCATCGGCGGATTAAAAGAGCGCCTAAAAACTGCAAAGCGAACCATCGAGCAATATCTCGCAGGTGAGCGTGAATCCATCGAGCAATTAGAGCAAGAATTGCTTAATCTCCCCGATTTATTCGGAAGCTGGGTTAAATTTTCCAGCGCTTGTATCAATTACTAATCAAAAAACGGACTCATTAATGAGTCCGTTTTTTTGATATAAGAAAGATGGGTAAAAAACCGCAGAAAAACAAAAATATGCAGCTAAAATTCACCTCTCCCATTGGTGCTTCCTTAAATAGTTGAATCACCGATCCGACTACAAATCCAAAGGTCAAAAGATAACTCTCCTTATGATATCGCGCCATTAAATCCTCTAAGAGACGAGATATAAAAAGGATTCCAAAAACCATTCCGATTCCAAAAGGAATGAGAGAAAGGAGTTTTAGCTCTGCAAGATGTTTCAGCAGTATCGTATATAGTCCTAAAATATATAAGACCTGAGATACGCTGATCCCCGGCAAAACCAATGCTGCAGCAGCTAAAACTCCGCATAAGCATTGAATCAACCATTGGAGTGGATCATTTGCCCCCATTGAAATCAAATTTGATGGCAATGATGCAATCCAAAGCACCGCAGCAACGCCCAAAAGTGGATATACCACATCGGAACCTCGAAATATTTCGCCTCGAAACTCCCGTAATATTACCGGAAACCCTCCAACCACAGCGCCGGCAAATAGAAACGTCATCAAAAGCGGATAAAGCGTCATCGCTTTCAAGATCACACGGGATATTGAAAATATTCCAATTCCGCCGCCCAAAGAGAATATCAATATAAATTTAATATATTCTCTCTTTTCAACTCCCTTTTTGAAAATGCAGTTAAAGCTATGAATCAGCTGTGAATAGATGCCAAGAACCAACGCCATCGATCCCCCGCTGACACCGGGGACCGTTAGTGTTCCTCCGATTATTAATCCTTTCATAAATACTCTTAATAAATCCATTGTTCCCTCGTAGTTAATAAAGATCTTATTAGAGTATAGTTTGGTTTCTTGTTTTTGATGATAAATTATAAATATTTCCGAATATTGATGGTCAGTTTCTCTTCCAAATTGATTAAACGCTTGCAAATATCCTTAGAAAATTCATCTGCTGCCTCATATTGATTCAAATACCGATTCAAGGATTTTACCCCCATATTGCAGCCATCTGTCATTAAATCGGCAATGGTACGATCGGAATCCTCCATCTCAAGCATCACATTGGTCTTAAGCCAAGACATTCCTTTTGCCATAATATTAGGGTCCTTCCCCTCATCATGAAAACGATCAAGAGATTCTTGTATTTCGCCATTTAATTTTTCATGTTCATCTTTGCACTGATTCAATAGTTCCTTAAATTCATGGTTTTCCACATGATCAATCACATCCTCGATTGATTTTGTACCCATCTTTACCCCTGCATCACATTCCCGAAGCAGTTTAATGGTATCTTGCTCAATCATTTTAATTTCCTCACTTTGTTTTTTTGATATTAGCATTTCCAAACAATTTGATAATATACTATTTTTTAGCTATTTATAAAAAAGACAAGCCGCAAGACTTGTCTTTTTTGAAACAAATTAATAACGATCAAAATAAATTTTTAAGCTTTTCAGTAATTGCCTTTCCGATCAAAATATGTCCTTCCTCATTGGGATGACATCCATCGATTGTATGCTCCCGCCAATCAAAGCCAAAATCCTTAAATAAATTCAAGCATGGAATTCCATTCTCATCAGAAATTTTTTCTATAACATTAGCATATTCCTTCAATATGTGCCCGTTATAATTCTTTTCGGTAGTATCATGCCGACCCGAATCCTTCCAAAAACTTCCACCCCAAAAATTTCCGATTCCGTTATGCGGATAAGGGGTTACAAACAAAGTGATTTTGTCGCTTCTTTTATCTTTCATTCGTTCTGCAAGCTTTCTTACCGCAAACTCAAAGAATTGGTCTCCTTTCCCAAATATCGGTTGATCGCTCCAAAAATAATCGTTTGTGCCACCAAATATTACCGCAATATCGGCATCATCTATCAGATAAGCTCGATCCAAAAAAGCATTTCCGTCAGATTGATTTAATCCGGCTTTGGCAACCAAGGTTCCTGTGATACCAAAATTTAATTCTTCCATCTCCAAAGCAGAGCTTACAAATGTAGAGTATCTTTTTTCTTTATTCTCAAGCCCATATCCTAGAGTAATACTATCACCTAAAAACGCAATTTTCATTATAGTACCCCTTTATTGATGCGAAGCATCTCATCCTTAGTTTCAGCATAGCATAAAAACAGCAAGGATTTGTCATTTACGAGTAAAAATTTGTTTGCCTTTTGTTTGTTTGACTCTATTTGTGTAATAAAATCCTTCTAATGTATCTTTGTCTTTTACATATAGCACAGATGTTCCATAGTGCATATCATCATCATTGTTCTTTGGGTGAGTTAAATAAGTATAACAAAGAAACCATTGACCGTCATCGTTATATTTGTAAAGAGAAGATACTATCGATACACAAACACCATCGCGCATTTTTTCTGTAATGGTAATTTTTGATAGCGTCTGCTTGATTGTAACATCAGATTCATAATGTGTACCATTACCATAAGTAGATTCTATCTTAGTTTTATAATTACCATAAATTTTTGGGGTTTTATTAAATGGATCAAATCTCCATAGGAACCTTTCATATGAAAAATATAAAAAAGTTGCAATTGAAACAGAATAAGAAATCGCATCTAAAACGTCAAATATTGTAATAAATATTACAAAGAGAACAACTGCAATCCCACTTAAATTTTTAATAACCTCTTTTTTCATTTTCCTATCCCTTTTCTTTAACAATTATAATTATCTTTTGATATTTATTGTAGCATAAGTTTTCGCGAAGCGCAACATCATTTGCACCATTAGGTGCAACATCGTTGATGCGAAGCATAACATCGTTTTTGACGAAGTCAAAACATCGTTTTGTCTCCGAAAGCGGACAATGATGTTGACCGAAAGGTCAAATGATGTTGCGAGTATACTCGCAAACGATGTTATGTCCCCCAAGGACACAAACACAAAAAACAAAGCACTTCCGAAGAAGTGCTTTGTTTTTTGGCTCTCCTGTTCGAAAAAGAACTGGTGAGAAACCCTTAATTTTACTGGGTTTTGCCCAGTTTTTCTTTACAAATTAATTATACCATAAAAAATAACTTTCCGCAACAAAAAAATTGCAGAAAGTTATTTCATTTTATATTATTTTTTGAAATTTATGCCGACTCTTCTTCATCGGGAAACAAAGGCTCAATAATCTCTGCCCCACCCTTTATAAAAATTCTTAAATTGAGATCTTTTGTCACATGAATTGAATTCACAATTCGGTGAATAATGGCGTCATCAAACTCGGTCATAACCGGTTTCATCTGCTTTGTGTAATTTTCAATCCGTTCAATTTCTTCTCGGGCTTTTTCATTACACCGAATATGCGCAACAAGCATATCCCGTCTTTCCCGA
>JAFSCX010000008.1 GCA_017436525.1 Clostridia bacterium
AAACTGAAGTTTTGTCGGGGAAAAGGAGGACCTAATGGTATAAGTGGATATTTTGCCATCATGCAAAATGGAACGGTTACCATTAGGTTTGACGCACGGTAGAGAGCAGATCGGCGGAAAGCAGAAAATTTCAATCTAAATCCGCATCATCATGCGGATTTTTCCTTATAATAAGAAAGCAAGGAAAAAGAGTAGGTTTTCTTTTCCCTTGCTGATTTATTGAATCGGCAGAATTCTTTTATTCTCTTATTTTCTGCGGTCTGTGCCTTTTTTGACAGTCTGATAAATATCCCCCCGCATAGCGGGGGATATTTATTTATACATTCTTTAATTTATTCCAAAGGGTGTTATAAAGGAGCAGGGTTTTCTCGGGAAGATTGATATAAATCTCGGTGCGCCGTAAGGTGGCGGTATCGGGATAGGCGGCCTGCTCATTTTTGATCTCCTCGGGCAGAGCATCATAGACTTGCTGCTGGGGGGTGGAGTAGGCAGTGAATGCACGATTCATTTCGGCAATATCTTGCCTGCAAAGGAAATTGAGATATTTTTCCGCCGCTTCCTTATTGCGGGCATCCTTCATGATGCACATGGCATCGATGAATCGATTGGTGCCTTCTTTAGGGATCACAAAAGCAAGATCGGGATTCTCCCCGATCATGCTGAGAGCATCCCCTGCATAGGCGGGCGTCATGACGGCAGAGCCGCTTTCCATTTTGGAGAAGATTTCATCGGATACATAGGCTTGCAGCAGAGGCTTTTGGGCGATCAGCTCATCGGCGGCTGCCCGAAGCTCTCCTTCGTCGGTGGTATTGAGAGAATAGCCTTCTTTCAAAAGCGCAACCCCTAAGGTATCTCTTGAATTATTATACATCAGGATCTTTCCGCTATATTGAGGATCCCAAAGATCAGCCCAGCTATCGGGCGCCTCTTTTACAACCTTGGTATTATAAAGGATTCCTAAAACACCCCATGTATAGGGAATGGAATAGCGGCCGTACGGGTCATAGTTGAGATTTTGAAAATCCTCCATGATATGCTTTGCATTGGGGATATTCTCAAAATTGATCTCCGCCAAAAGACCTTCCTTGATCATTCTTCCTACCATATAATCGGAAGGAAATACCACATCATAGGTCTTGGGCGAATTCTTTAATACGGCATACATGGATTCATTATTATCGTAGATCTTATAAACTACCTTGATGCCGGTTTCCTGCTCGAAAAGATCATTGACAGTCTCGTCCATATATTCGCCCCAATTATAGACATAAAGGACCTCGTTGGGTGCATATTGCTTGCAACCGCTGAAGGACAGCAGCAATAAGGTCATGATGGCAATGGCGGCGAGAAGCTTTTTTATTCGGTTCATATCCGCTCCTCCTTTTTGGGCTTTTGCTGCTTTTGGGGCAGATTGGCAAGGATCAGAATGATCAGCACCACCACAACCATTACACCGCAAAGGGCGTTCATGGAAAGGCTGATGCGGGTCTTGGTGGTAGTATAGATGACGGTGGCAAGGGTCTCTACTTCTACTCCCCGCAGGAAGAAGGTAACGACAAAATCATCCACCGATAAGGTCAGCGCCATTAAAAAGCCGGAGATGACACCGGGCATGATCTGGGGCAGCAGCGCCTTGCGGAAGGCAAGGGCAGGGGAGGCGCCCAGATCCTCGGCGGCCTCATAGGCGGAATAATCCACCTGCCGCAGCTTTGGCATGACCGCTAAGATCACATAGGGGATATTAAAGGTGATATGCGCCAGCAGCACTGTGCCGAAGCCGAGAGAGATTCCCAATGCCGAGAAAAAGAGCATCATGGAGATACCGGTGATGATATCGGGATTCAAGACGGGGATATAGGTTACATTCATGACCGCGTTGCGCTGCCATTTCCGCAGCCGCTGAATTCCCATGGCGGCCATGGTGCCGATGATGGTCGATACAATCGAGGAAATTCCTGCAATAATCAGCGTATTCAGCAGGGCTTGCATAATCTGCTGATCGGTAAAGAGATCGGCATAATTTTTAAGGGTAAAGCCGCTGAAGATGACCTTGGATTTTCCGCTGTTAAATGAAAAGAGCACAAGGTATGCGATGGGCAGGTATAAAAAGAGGAAGACCAGCCCCATATAGGAGCGTTGAAACCATTTTTTCATAGCAAGCCCTCCTTTGTCTCATCATCCAAAAAGCTGAAGATGATGAGGATGAAGAGCATAATCAGCAGCATCACCAGGCTGATGGCGGCGCCTACATTGGGATTATAGACGGTGAGGAATTGCTCCTGAATGACATTGCCGATCAGATTATATTTTGCTCCGCCCAATTTTTCCGAGATGACAAAGGTGGAAATGGTGGGGACAAAGACCATAATAACGCCGCTTCCGATGCCCGGCATGGTGAGCGGCAGGATCACCTTGCGGAAGACCTGCATCCGATTGGCGCCCAAATCCTCTGCCGCTTCAATGACCCGCTTATCCAATTTCTCTAAAGAAGTGAAAATGGGCAGGACCATGAAGGGAAGATAGTTATAGATCAGGCCCAATACGATGGCAAAGCCGGTATTGCTGATGCGCAGAGAAATTCCTGCGGCTTCCATCCAGGATTGGATCAGATCTAAAATATCTTGCATGGCTTGGGTGCGCAATACAAAGTTGATCCACATGGGCAGCATCAGCAGAATCATCAGGATATTTTTTCCTCGCTCGCTCTGCTGCGCCATGCAATAGGCGAGCAGATAGCCCAGAAGCAGGCAGCATACAGTGGCGATCAAGGCATAAAGCAAGGACCGCAGCAGCACATTGCCGTAGATTCCGATCTGCAGGATGTTTTGAAAGGTAAAGGCACCGTCCTCATTAGTGAATGCGCTATAGGCAATCATCAGCAAGGGGACGACGATAAAGACAACGGCCCAGATATAATAGGGCACAGCAACCAATTTATTTTTCAATTTGCCCAATTATACCTCCTTTGCCATGATATGGATGTATTCGGGGATGATTTCCATTGCTACCCGAGTGCCGATTTCTTTATAGGTGATGGAATGAATCTTCCAAAGATAATTTTCGGAGCGGACCATCATTTCATAGTGCACGCCCTTGAAGGTTACACTCTCTACTGTACCGCAGAGCATGCCCTCCTTAGGCTCCGTGATCTCAATATCCTCGGGACGGACGACAACATCGACCGGCTTATTCTCGCCAAAGCCTTTATCGACGCAAGGAAATTCTACCCCCTCGAATTTGACAAGAAGATCGCGGAGCATCAAGCCCTCGATGATATTGCTCTCGCCGATGAAATCGGCCACAAAAGGATTGCGGGGCTCATTATAAATATCCTCCGGAGTACCGATCTGCTGGATCAGCCCGTCCTTCATGACGACAACGGTATCGCTCATGGTAAGGGCTTCTTCCTGATCGTGAGTAACATAAATGAAGGTGATTCCCATCTGCCGCTGAATCCGCTTAAGCTCTGTCTGCATCCCCTTGCGCAGCTTGAGATCCAATGCACCCAAAGGCTCATCCAAAAGCAATACCTTCGGATTATTGATCAGAGCGCGGGCAATGGCTACGCGCTGCTGCTGACCGCCGGAAAGGGAGGTTACATTGCGCTTCTCAAAGCCTTTAAGATTGACCAATTTAAGCATTTCACTTACCCGCTCGGCAATCTCCTTTTCATCGGTTTTAGAGATGCGAAGACCGAAGGCAATATTATCATATACATTATAATGAGGAAAAAGAGCGTATCGCTGGAAGACGGTATTGACCTGCCGCTTATGAGGCGGAAGGGCAGTAATATCCTTTCCTTCAAAAAGCACCTTTCCTTGGGAGGGCTGAATAAAGCCTGCAATGGTCCGAAGGGTAGTGGTTTTTCCGCAGCCGGAAGGGCCAAGGAAGGTTACAAACTCCTTGTCCTTGATATTCAAATTGAAATGATCCAGAATCACTTCTCCCTCAAAGGAAACATGGATGTCTTTCAGCTCGATAATATTTTCCAACTTTTCGTTTTCCTCCGTAAAAAAACATAATAACGAATATAATATAATAATTTGACGTCCGTTTGTCAATAAAAAACGCAAAAAAAGTCATATTTTTTGCGATGATTCCCGATTTTTTATGGAGAAGGTCGATTTCGTTTTGGCATTTTCTTCCGATTGCTCTATTTTTCTCTGAAATACTTCTTTTTCCTCACTTTTTATGTTTTCTGCATAGGAAGCGCGAAAATATTTACAAAAAATGAAGTATTTTTGTTGACATCAACACTTTAATGTGTTAAAATGTATTCAAATTTTTTTGAAAATTTAATTTATTTCAAGGAGAGAAAAAAGATGAAAAAGTTTGCAAAAGTAATCGCATTACTCACTGTCCTGATGCTGGCGCTGACTTGTTTTGTTGGCTGCGGCAAAGAAGAGGCAACTGCCTTAAAGATCGGCATTACCGGCCCTCTGACCGGCGGTGCTGCAATTTATGGTAATGCTGTAAAGAATGCGGCAGAGATCGCTGTAGAAGAGGTCAACGCTTTGGGTAAGATTCAATTCGAGCTGAAGGTTGAGGATGATGCGCACGATGCTGAGAAGGCTGTAAACGCATATAATACCCTGAAGGATTGGGATATGCAGATCTTTATGGGTTCTGTAACCTCCACTCCCGGTACCGCCACCTCCAAAGAGGCGAATAACGACGGGATCTTCTATCTGACTCCTTCTGCTTCTTCCACCGATGTATTGGGCGGTGTTGCAAATGCAATCACCGGCACTGTGGATATTGCTCGGAAGGACAATGTATTCCAGATGTGCTTCATGGATCCCAATCAGGGCGCTGCTTCCGCAAATTACATCAGCAGCCAGAAGCTGGGCACCAAGATCGCTGTAATCTATAAGAACGACGATAACTATTCCACCGGTATCTACAATAGCTTTAAGGCTGAGGCTGATAAGCTGAAGCTGGACATTGTATCCACCACCACCTTTACCGAGGATACCAAGACTGATTTCTCCGTGCAGGTTGCAGATGCAAAGGCAAAGGGTGCCGATCTGGTATTCCTGCCTATGTATTATGAATCTGCTGCTCTGATCCTGAAGGAAGCAAAGGATACCAATTTTGCTCCCAAGTTCTTTGGCGTAGACGGTATGGACGGTATCTTGAGCTTGGAAGGCTTTGATAAGTCTTTGGCTGAGGATGTAATGCTGCTCACTCCCTTTAACGCTGATGCTGAGGATGCTACCACCAAGGCTTTTGTTGCTAAGTATAAAGAGAAGTTCGGCGAAATCCCCAATCAGTTTGCTGCCGATGCATATGATTGCGTTTATGCAATCTTCGCCGCTCTGAAAGAGGGCGACGCGCTGAAGAATGAGGATGGTTCTTATAACTATGGCGTATCTGCCGAGGATCTTTGCAAGATGTTGGTAGAGGCTTTCACTGCTGAGGACTTTACTTATACCGGCCTGACCGGTGAGAACATGACCTGGGGCAAGGATGGTGCTGTAACCAAGACTCCCAAGGGTATGGTTATCAAGAACGGCGTATACGTAGGTATGTAATTGAATTATAAGTTTTAAGAGGGCTGCCAAGCCGGCAGCCCTCTTCTTCCAAAATGGGTGTGCAGAATAACGCCGAAAGCGGTCGTTTTTTGTAACGCCCTAAAATGTTTTTTGAGGTGTATTTTCGTGTTGACCTTTTTGAACCATTTTATCAACGGTATCAGCCTCGGCAGTATCTATGCGATCATTGCTTTGGGCTATACCATGGTTTACGGAATTGCAAAGATGCTTAATTTTGCCCATGGTGATGTTATCATGGTGGGCGCTTACGTATGCTTCTTTGCAGTATCTGCTTTTAATCTTCCCCCTGTATTGGGGCTTTTGGCTGCCATTGTGCTTTGCACTCTGCTGGGCATCATCATTGAGCGGCTGGCTTATAAGCCTTTGCGGCAGGCTACCTCTTTGGCAGTATTGATCACCGCCATCGGTGTGAGCTATTTTCTGCAAAATGCAGCGCAGCTGCTCTGGACTTCCAATCCCAAGATCTTCCCCGACTTTTTTGGCGGGATTGCAATCAAAATGTTTGATGGGCAGTTAATTATTACCCTTGGCACTTTGGTAACCATTGCGGCCTGCATTATTATCATGATTGCGCTGACGGTTTTCACCGGGCAGACAAAGATGGGAAAAGCCATGCGTGCTTGCTCCGAGGATAAGGGTGCCGCGCAGTTGATGGGAATCAATGTAAATGCTACCATCTCCACCACCTTTGCCATCGGCTCTGCTTTGGCAGCGGTGGCAGGTGTTCTGCTTTGCTCCGCTTATCCTTCCTTGGTGCCGACAACCGGCTCCATGCCCGGAATCAAAGCCTTTACTGCTGCAGTATTCGGCGGAATCGGATCAATCCCCGGCGCATTGCTGGGCGGTATTTTGCTGGGCGTGATCGAAATTTTTGCAGGTGCGTATATTTCTACGCAGCTTTCCAATGCCATTGTATTTTTGGTATTGATCATTGTCTTGCTGGTTAAGCCTACAGGGCTTTTGGGCAAGCAAATCCGCGAGAAAGTGTAAGGTGAGCGCTATGAAAAAGTTTTTAACCAATAAATCCACTTTCTCTAATTACATGACCTATGCAGGGGTTGTGATCGCTTTTATTATCCTTACCATTATGGGTGAGGCCGGCGGTCTTTCCTCTACCATGAAGGGTCAGCTGGTGCCGGTTTGCGCTTATGTGGTAATGGCTCTTTCCCTCAACCTGACAGTTGGTGTGATGGGAGAGTTGAGCTTGGGCCATGCAGGCTTTATGAGTGTGGGCGCTTTTTCCGGCGCTGTTGTCGCCTCTGCCTTGCAGCAAGCCATTCCCTCTGATGGAATTCGCTTGGTCATCGCGATGGTTGTGGGCGCGATCCTTGCCGGCTTGGTCGGTATTGTCATCGGTGTGCCTGTATTGCGGTTGAGGGGCGATTATCTGGCTATTGTAACCCTTGCTTTTGGCGAGATCATCAAATCCATTGTAACCAATCTTTATATCGGCATTGATGCAAAGGGCTTGCATTTCAGCTTTTTGAATCCCTTGGAAGGCTTGGAGGCAGGCGGAAGAATGATTATGAACGGGCCGATGGGAATCCCCGGTAATACCAAGATTTCCACCTTCACTGCAGGCTTTATTCTGATCATCATCACCTTAATGATTATTTTTAATCTGGTTAACAGCCGCTCCGGCCGCGCTATTATGGCCCTTCGGGACAATCGGATTGCCGCTGAGAGCGTGGGCATTAATGCGACAAAGTATAAGATGATGGGCTTTGTAACTTCCGCTGCTTTGGCGGGCGCTGCAGGTACCCTCTTCGGAATGAGCCAGAATGCAATTATCGCAAGTAAATTCGATTTTAATACCTCCATTTTGGTATTGGTATTCGTGGTACTTGGCGGTCTTGGCAGAATGTGGGGCTCCATTATCGCAGCAGCTGCACTGACCATTCTGCCCGAGCTTCTGCGCGAATTCTCGGAATACAGAATGTTGATCTATGCCATTGTATTGATCCTTGTAATGCTGATCACCAATAACCCCGGTTTGAAGAACCTTTTTGGAAAATTGATTCCCCGTCGGAAAGGAGCTGCTGAAAATGAGTAATACCAATAAGCTCAAGACCAAAATGGTCCCTGTCCCCAGCCACTCCATTGTACCCGAGCGGGATGTGGATAAATCTCCTATTTTGGAATGCCGCCATCTGGGCATTGATTTTGGCGGTCTTCATGCGGTGCAGGATTTGAATCTGGCCATCGGCCGTACAGAGATTGCGGGTCTGATCGGTCCTAACGGTGCGGGAAAGACGACTGTATTTAACCTTCTGACAAAGGTTTACCAGCCTACCCGCGGCACCATTTTGCTGGACGGTATGGATACCTCCGGCAAGACCACTGTGCAGATTAATAAGATGGGCATCGCTCGTACCTTTCAGAATATCCGCCTCTTTGATAATCTGAGCGTGGAGGATAATGTGAAGATCGGGCTCCATAATCAAAATACCTATTCGATGGCGACCGGTGTATTGCGTCTGCCGAAATATTGGCGGACGGAAAAGAAGAATCATGAGCGTGCTTTGGAGCTGCTCTCTATCTTTGATATGCAGGATATGGCCGATATGAAAGCAGGCTCTCTGCCTTACGGTGCGCAGCGCCGTTTGGAGATTGTCCGCGCATTGGCAACCAATCCGAAGCTTCTGCTTCTGGATGAGCCCGCCGCCGGCATGAATCCTTCGGAGACTGCCGAGCTGATGGAAAATATTGTTAAGATTCGGGATACCTTCCAGATTGCTGTCCTGCTGATCGAGCATGACATGAATTTGGTTATGAATATCTGCGAAGGCATTTGTGTATTGAATTTTGGTCAGGTTATCGCGAAGGGGACGCCCGATGATATTCAGGCAAATCCTGCAGTAATCGAGGCATATCTCGGCAAGAAGAAGGAGGGATGAGGCTGTGCTTAAAGTAGAAGATATTAATGTATATTACGGCAGCATCCACGCAATTAAGGGTGTCTCTTTTGAGGTCCATCAAGGAGAGATTGTTACCTTGATCGGCGCCAATGGCGCAGGAAAAAGTACCATTCTTCATACTGTATCGGGCCTGCTTCATTCCAAGACCGGCTCCATTTCCTTTTTAGATCAGGATCTTGCGGGAATTCCTGCTCATAAGATTGTATCGAAGGGAATGGCCCATGTCCCCGAAGGGCGTCGGGTATTTTTGCAGATGACCGTTGAAGAAAATTTGGAAATGGGTGCTTTCACCCGCCCCGGCGGGGAAGTGTCTGCCTCTATTGCTGATGTATATGAGCGGTTTCCCCGCTTAAAAGAGCGCCGCAAGCAGATTGCAGGAACTCTCTCCGGCGGTGAGCAGCAGATGCTTGCCATGGGCCGTGCCTTAATGAGCAAGCCGAAGCTTCTGATGTTGGATGAGCCTTCCATGGGCCTCTCACCGATTTTGGTGCAGCAGATCTTTGATATTATTCAGGAACTGCATAAAGCAGGCACCACCATTCTGCTGGTTGAGCAGAATGCGCAGATGGCTCTTTCGGTTGCGGATCGTGCCTATGTATTGGAATCGGGCAAAATTGTCCTTTCCGGTACCGGCGCGGAGCTTGCCGAAAGTGATGAGATTAAAAAAGCCTATTTGGGCGGTTGATCTTAAATAAAAATATCAAAAACGCACTGTTTCAACAGTGCGTTTTTTTATGTCTTATAGCAAATCACCTCATTATTTTAGAAAAACCAAAAAACAAAATTCGAAAGAAGAGTATAATTATAAATTTTTATACTCTAAAAATATAGGTGTGATAAGGGGATTTCATGAAAGTAAATGGGTGTAAATATACACCTTTTAATATAAAAATTTATAATTATATGAAAAGGCGCTTTTTTATGGAAGGGAGTTATTGTTTTAGTAAAATTTTTGCCCCGAGAGAGCAAAAGTTTAGGAAAAAGGGCTGTAAAAATCAATAGATTTTTTTACAGCCCTTATTTATATCTGCTTTTCAATTTCTCGCTTTAAGCGTTGGATGATCTTTTTTTCCAAGCGGGAGATATAGGATTGGGAGATGCCCAAGACATCTGCTACTTCCTTTTGGGTCATTTCCCGATAGCCGCCGAGGCCAAAGCGCATTTCCATAATCATCCGCTCCCGCAGGGGGATCTTTTCCAACGCGCCATGGAGGATCTGCCGCTCGATATCTTCCTCTAAATTTTTGGATACGCTATCATTATCGGTGCCCAAGATATCGGAGAGGAGCAGCTCATTGCCATCCCAATCGATATTGAGAGGCTCATCCAGAGAGACCTCGGCCCGAAGGGTATGGTTTTTGCGAAGAAACATGAGGATTTCATTTTCAATGCAGCGGGAGGCATAGGTGGCCAATTTGATATTCTTATCGGAGCGGAAGGTATTGATGGCTTTGATCAGCCCGATAGAGCCGATGGAGATGAGATCTTCGGGCGGGAAGGCGGTATTTTCAAATCGTTTGGCAATATAGACCACCAATCTCAGATTATGCTCGATCAATTTTTGCGCCGCATATTGCTCGCCTTGATCCAGCGCGCGGATATATTCCTGCTCCTCATCCGGCTTTAAGGGAGGCGGCAGAGTGATATAGCCGCCTGCGTAATGGACCTTACCCGATAGCTTATGCAGCAGCTTCGCAAGGGCGGGGTGAAAGAGTAGAAAATAGCGGATAATATTCATAGGTGGCTCCAATCTCGATGTAATAGTGCTTGAAAACGATTATCGGGGGAGAGGGGTTGCAAGGTCAGCCCTACAAGGGCACGATGGGGAGTGCCGTCGATGGTCAGCTCTTGAGGGCGGAAGCCATAGATCAAAATCCGCCTTCCGCTGATATCGGTATAGGGGAGCAGCTGCAGATGCAGGTGGGGATATTTTTCGCAAAGGGTCGGCAGAGCCGAGGCATCCTGATGAAGCACCGCCTGAAGAAGCGCCTCCGGCAGAGGGAGGGCATCCCATTGGCAGAGGATAACCGGCTTTAAGTTGAGGGGATCATAGAGGGCGTTTCCTGTATCCAAAAGAGCCGATAGAGAAGTGCCGTCGATGGTGAGGGTATGGAGAAAATTCTTTTCTTTTCTGCGGTCGAGAAAGAAAAAAAATAAGCGGCTGAGGCCATAAAAACCAAAGGCCATCAGAAGCAGCAGCCATAAGGGAATCTCCATATAATAAACCCCATTGGCCTGCCGCATTTTACTGCCGGCATCGGTAAAGGCATAAAAACCATACATTCCGCCGCCAAAAAGCAGATGCACGCCCAAATAAAGCAGCAAGGTCTTAAAGTATGTAATAAAATTTTCAAAGGGGAAGGAGAGAAACAAGGAAAGGGCGGGGATGGCGGCTTTGAGCAGCAGGAGGGGAAACCAATGGACTTTTATAAAAAAGAGCAAGCAACCGAAAAGCGCGGCTGCCCCCGCCCCCAGAGCCATCCGCCAGGGAATGGCTTTTCGATCGGCGAGAATGGCGGTGGTGGCAAGGAGCAGGGCATCCATCAGAAAGTTTGTGAAGAATAAAATGTCTATATAGATAACCATGGGATCAGTATAGCAGACGGATGAAAAGGATTCTGTCGAAGGCTGTCGGCAGTGCAAAAAATCGTTGTAATATATCGTTTATTATGTTACAATAATATAGTATATAATTAGAAAAGGATTTGCTCATGGATTATAGAAGAATCGCTTATGAGATCGGAACAGAGGATCACGGAAAGACCGTCCTCACCTTTTTGAAGGCGCAGGGCTTCTCTTCCCGCGTTCTCTCCTCCTTAAAGCGCAACCCCTACGGCATTACCATCGGCCGCAAGCGGGTAACGGTGCAAAAGCAACTGAAAAAAGGCGATCTTCTGACCGTGCGGATCACCAACAAGGAAAGTCAGGTTAATAATGAGCATCTGCAGCCGATTCCCATGGATCTTCAGGTCCTTTATGAGGATGAGGATGTATTGGTGCTCAATAAACCGCCCTTTTTGGCGGTTCACCCTTCTATGGGGAATCGAGAACCGACTTTGGCCCATGGGGTGGCCCATTATATGATGGAGCGGGGAAGGGAATTTGTCTTTCGCCCCATTCATCGCTTGGATAAAAATACAAGCGGCGCTATTCTTTTGGGGAAAAATGCCCATAGCGCCGGAGTCTTGGGAGAGGCCCTTAAAGAGAATAAGATCTGCCGCAGCTATCTGGCGGTATTGCAGGGGTCCCTTCCGCAAGAAGAGGGTACGATAGATGCCCCCATTGCCCGCCTTCCCGGCTCTGCCATCGCAAGATGCGTATCGGAAACGGGGGATCGGGCGGTAACCCACTATCGTGTCCTTGGGGAAAATCAAGGCTATTCTTTGGTGCGCCTTTGGCTGGATACGGGCCGCACCCATCAGATTCGGGTCCATATGGCCCATCTGGGCGCGCCTGTTGCGGGCGATTTTCTTTATGGGCAGGAGGAGATGCTGATCCCGCGCCAAGCCCTTCATTCCGAGACCTTGAAATTCATTCAGCCGGTAAGCGGCGAGGAATTATTTTTCCGCTGCCCGTTGCCCGCCGATATGATCCGATTGCTGGAAGAAAAGGAGATTCCTTATGAAACTGCTGATATTTGACGGCAACTCCATCTTAAATCGTGCCTATTATGCCATCCGCGCCCTCTCTGCAAAGGATGGCCGACCTACCAACGGCATTTTCGGCTTTTTGAAGCTTTATCATAAATATTTTGAACTTTCAAAGCCCGATATGGTGGCTGTCTCTTTCGATCTGAAGGGGCCTACCTTCCGCCATGAACTGTATGGGGAATATAAGGCGCAGCGCAAGGGGATGCCCGATGATCTTGCGGCGCAGATGGAGCCGTTGAAGGAGATCCTGCGGGCAATGAATATCACCATTTTAGAGCATCAAGGCTATGAAGCGGATGATGTGATCGGCACGGTAAGCCGCTATTGCAAGGAAAATGGATTCCTTTGCGATATTGTATCGGGAGATCGGGATGATTTTCAGCTGGTCGGGGAAGGCTGCCGCCTTTTACTGCCGGTAACAAAAGCGGGCGGCAGTGAAGTGGAATTCTATGATGAGGCGGCGATCTTTGAAAAATTCGCCTTAAAGCCCCATCAGATGATTGATCTCAAGGCCATTCAAGGGGATACCTCCGATAATATTAAAGGGGTGCCCGGTATCGGCGCAAAAGGCGCTTTGGAGCTGATTCAAAAATACGGCTCCTTGGATGGGGTATATGAGAATATAGAGCAGCTGCGCCCTGCCCTAAAGGAAAAGCTGATCAGCGGCAAGGATTCCGCTTATCTTTCTTATAAACTTGCAAAAATCTGCTGCGAAGTTCCTCTTTCTTTAGAGGAAAAGCAGATGGAAGTGGCGCCCTTTAATGAAAAAGCCCTTTATGCGCTGCTGGAGGATCTGGATCTTTTGAGCCTGATTGAGCTTTTCGGGCTAAAGGAGAGTGTGGAGCAATTCCTTCCGGAGCGAATGGAAGGAAAGGCCGCCGATTATCTGGATTATTTCAAAAAAGAAGGCCTTTATTTCTTAAAGACCGATGGATTTTATGCTTATTATGAGGGAAAGGTGATCGCCCTTGAGGAAGGGGAGGTGCTATTATCTCAGGCGGAGCAGATCTGCACCTTTGATGCCAAGCCTTTTTATGGGCAGGATTATGAGGGAGAGCCTTATTTTGATTGCATGGTGGCCTCATATGTGGCAGATCCTTCCGAAAAATATGAGCTGATTCATTTGGTGGAAAAATATTTAGGCCTTCATCCCGCTTCCCTTGAGGATTGCGTGGCGGCATTGCCTGCCTTGAAGGAGGCTCTTTTGAAGGTGATCCGAGAAAACGGGCAGGAGAGCCTTCTTTATGAAGTGGAATTCCCGCTCACCATTGTCCTTGCGGATATGGAGGCAAGGGGCTTTTCGGTGGATGAGCAGCGGCTGATTCAATATACCGCCGATTTGGGCGCTCATATCGAAACCTTGGAAAAAGAGATTCATACCATTGCAGGGGAGCAATTCAATATCAATTCCCCCAAGCAGCTGGGGGAGATTCTTTTTGAAAAAATGGGCCTCAAAGGCGGCAAAAAGACCAAGACGGGCTATTCTACCAATGCGGATGTATTGGAAAAGCTCAAGGGCGAGCCTTTGGTGGACAAGATCTTGGAATACCGCAAGTATGCAAAGCTTCGCTCCACCTACGGAGAAGGTCTTTTGAAGCTGATTGGGCCTGATCGGCGAATCCGCTCCAATTATAATCAGACAGTTACCCTTACGGGGCGGATCTCTTCCTCTGAGCCGAATCTGCAGAATATCCCTGTACGGGATGAGCTGGGGCGCGAGCTGCGCAAGATGTTTGTGGCAGAGAATGAGGATCGGATTCTGCTGGATGCGGATTATTCCCAAATTGAGCTGAGGGTTTTGGCCCATATTGCCAAAGATAAGGAAATGATCCGCGCCTTTCGGGAAAATGAAGATATTCATACTGTTACGGCCGCCAATGTATTCGGGGTGCCGGCTTTTATGGTAACGCCGGAGATGCGCCGCCATGCCAAGGCGGTCAATTTCGGCATTGTCTATGGAATTTCCGATTTCTCTCTTGCAGGGGATATCGGAGTCAGCAAAAAAGAAGCAAAAACTTATATTGAGCAATATCTCAATCAATATAGCGGCGTGCGGGAATATATGAGCACCATTGTGGAGAAGGCGAGGGAAGCAGGGTATGTAACCACCCTTTTCGGCAGAAGAAGATATCTGCCCGAGCTGAAATCCTCTAATTTTATCCAGCGCTCTTTCGGGGAGCGGGTGGCGCTCAATACCCCCATTCAAGGGACTGCCGCCGATATTATCAAGATCGCCATGGTCAGAGTCTATCAGCGCTTGCGGGCAGAGGCTTTGGATGCTCATATTATCCTGCAGGTTCATGATGAGCTGATTCTGGAGAGCAGCAAGGCGGATGCGGCGAGGGCAGCGGTGGTGCTGCGGGAGGAAATGGAAGGCGCTGCCGATTTATCTGTAGCGCTGCTGGCAGAGGTAGAGCAGGGGGCAAGCTGGTATGAATGTAAGTAGAATGACATTGCAGACCGCTCCTGCTGCTGCAAAGCTGGAAGGGCGCCTTTTCTCTCATCCTTGGAAGGAAGAGGATTTTTTGGCAAGCCTTCGGGATGAGAGCCGCGCCTTCTTTATCTGCACCCAAGGGGAGCGCCTTTTGGGCTATTGCGGATTTCAATGGAGCAAGGAGCAGGGGGATGTCCTGACCATTGGGGTGGACCCTTCTTTTCGCCGCCAAGGCGCGGGGAAAGCGTTGATGAGCGCTCTTTTATCCCATGCACAGGAGCGGGGCGTGAAAGAGGTCTTTTTGGAGGTGCGGGCAGGAAATGAGGCCGCCCGCCGCCTTTATGAGCAATGCGGATTTACCCTGCTTTATACAAGGAAGGGCTATTACAGCGATCCCAAGGAGGATGGATTGGTCCTTCGATTGGAGGTTTTGAAATGAATATTTTGAGTATCGAGAGCTCTTGCGATGAGACAGCCGTTGCCATTGTAAAGGATGGGCGGGAGATTCTCTCTAATGTCGTGTTTTCTCAAATTGATGTTCACAAGCTATATGGCGGGGTAGTGCCGGAGATCGCCTCCCGCTATCATATTGAAAAGATCTCTCAGATGGTAGAGGAATGTATCAAGCAAAGCGGCCTTGGCGAAGAGGAGATCGATGCTGTGGCGGCGACTGCCGCACCGGGGTTGATCGGCGCTTTATTGGTAGGGCTTAATTTTGCAAAGGGCTATGCTTATGCGCGCAATCTGCCGTTGATTCCGGTCCATCATATTCGCTCCCATGTGGCTGCAAATTATCTGGCTTACCCTGATCTGAAGCCGCCTTTCTTGGCGATGATTGTGAGCGGAGGCCATTCTCATATTGTATTGGTAAAGGATTATACCGATTATCAGATTCTCGGCCGCACCAAAGATGATGCGGCAGGGGAGGCTTTCGATAAAGGTGCGCGGGTGCTGGGCCTTCCTTATCCCGGAGGGGTCCATATGGATCGCCTTGCCAAGGAGGGAAATCCCAACGCCGTTAAATTCCCCATGGTGCGATTTAAGGACGAGCCTTATAATTTCAGCTTTTCGGGCGTGAAGACGGCGATTGTCAATTATGTCCATAATGCCAAGCAAAAAGGGGAAGAGCTGAATCTTGCGGATATTGCGGCATCTTACAGCAATGCCATTACGGGGATTCTTGCGGAGAACTTTTTGAAATGCGCCAAAGAGCTTGGGCAAAAGACGTTGGTGATCGCAGGCGGGGTCAGCGCCAATTCCATGCTGCGGGAAAAATTGCAGGCCGGAAAGAGCCCGGATCAGCGCCTTTATCTGCCCCCTCTTTCCCTTTGCGGGGATAATGGAGCGATGGTAGGAGCGCAGGGCTTTTATGAATTTCAAGCCGGCCGAATTGCCCCTCTGAGCCAGAATGCACTCTCCGCATTTTCCATTGAAAAACAATTATGTTAACTAAAAGAATTTGACAGTTTGCGGCAAAATACCTGTTCAAAACCCTGTTGAATCTGTAAAATTACGCGGTATCAGTGGGTTTTGGTGTTTATAAACCTGTTGAAAATGTGAAAAAATAAATGTACATAATTTTGAGGGTAACGAAATTATGTTATCAAAAGAGGTGAGCAAATGAAGAAACGCGGAGCGGTAGGGACCTATCTGGTTTTGGTGGCGGCAGTGGTGCTTTCCAAGGTCCTTGGGATGGTGCGCAATATGCTTTTGGCCAGATTCTACGGCACATCAGCCATGGCAGACGCCTTTACTGCTGCAAGCAGCCTTCCTCTGACCATCTATGATGTTACGCTGGGGACGGCCATTGCCTCGGCCTTTGTGCCGGTATTTAATGAGCGGCTTACCAAAGAGGGAAAGCAGGAGGCGGAGCGCTTCGGCAACAATTTTTTGAATATTGCGCTGCTGGTTTCTTTCGGCTTGGTCGCCATCGGGTGTATCTTCCCCAATGCCGCCCTCTTTATGGTGGCGAGCGGCCTTTCGGGCGAGGCTCTTTCCATTGCCACGAACCTTACCCGCATTATTTTGCCGGTGATGGCGGTGGCGGCAGGGGTCTATATCTTTATCGGCATTTTGCAATCTTATAGTTCTTTTGTGGGCCCTGCGTTGGTCTCGCTGGTTTCCAATCTTGCCATGATCCTCTATTTTACGCTGCTGGATCGGAAATTCGGTATCTATGGGTTGGGCGTTGCCTTCACCATCGGATGGTTGCTGCAGCTTTTATTCTTACTGCCCTTCTTGCGGGCTAAAAAATTCCGCTATACCCCAAAAATAGATCTTAAAAGCCCCCATCTTCGGCGGGTATTGGTGCTGACCTTGCCGCTCTTTGTGGCGGCATTGGCCCAGCCCATCAATCAGCTGATCTCTACCAATATCAGCTCCAATCTGGGGGAAGGGCTGCTGGCGTCGGTTAATTATGCTTATCAGGCCTATTTCACGGTCTCCGGAATTTTCTCTTATTGCCTGACCAATCTTTTTTTTCCGGAGATGAGCCGTTGCTTTGCAAGGGGCGAGCAAGAGGAGGCGGTGGGCATCTGCCGCGGTATGCTTGGCACCATTACAGCGATTGTGGTGCCGGTAATGGCCTTTTTGGCGGGCAACAGTAAGCCCATTATCCGCCTTTTATATCAAGGAAAAAGTTTCACCACCGAGGATACCGCTTTGGTGGGGACCTTGCTGGCTATCTATAGCTGCGCCATCCTCTTTTATTCTTATCAGGAGATTCTCAATAAATATTTTTATTCCATGCAAAAGGTGCGGATGCCGGTCATTACCGCTTTTTTCGGCATCGGAGTGAATCTTTTGGTCTCTTTGATCGCTGTGAGAAAAGCAGGAATCTTCGGCCTTGCGCTGGGCACCCTTACTGCGGCGGCAGTAATGGCAATTATTTTGATAATCTTCTCCAAAAAGGTAACGCCGAAGCTATATGACCGCAGGCTGTTTATGGGAATCGGAAAGGATTTGGTAGGCGCATGCGCCGTATTTGTGGCGGCGAGGGAGGTCCGCATCGCTCTGGAAAGAGCGATTGGCGGAAATGCCGGCGCAGGGCTTGGCCTGCTGGCGGGCTTGCTGGCGGGCGCTGCGGTCTATTTTGCGGTGCTTTGGCTTCTCGGATCAGAGGAATTGAAAGCCTTATTGAAGAAAAATCACTAAAAATCCGGCAGTAAGATTTGATGTTTTAGTGAAACATACAAAAGTATGGAAGAAGCCTTGACGAATTTCGAATTTTTGGGTAATATATTAGTAACTAATAATGAAATTTGGGGGAACATCTTATGTTTTCTAAGACAATAACCGTTACCAACAGCGTAGGTCTTCACGCCCGTCCTGCAACCTTCTTTATTCAGAAGGCCAATGAATTCAAGTGCTCTGCTTGGGTTGAGGCAGGGGAGCGCCGCCGCGTGAACGCTAAGAGCCTTTTGGGCGTGCTTTCTTTGGGGATCACCAAAGGCACTGTCATCGACATTATTGCCGATGGTGCAGACGAAGAAGCCGCTGTTACCGCATTGGTTGAGCTGGTAGAAAAGCTGGACGACTAATCATCTGAAAAGCAGCATCGCGGGTAGTTTTTTGCGCCGCGATGCTTTTTCATTTGAATGAAAGAGGGAAAGAAAATGGAGTATATTTTATCACCATCCATCCTTGCGGCAGATTTTGCCCGCTTGGGCGCCGATGCCAAAGAGGCGGTAGAGGGCGGCGCAAAGTGGCTTCATATTGATATTATGGACGGCATGTTTGTGCCGAATATTTCTTTCGGTGCGCCGGTAATGAAGAGTTTGAGAAAGGTGAATGATGCCTTTTTTGATGTCCATTTGATGATCGAGCGGCCGGAGCGATATATAGATGATTTCCTTGCTGCAGGGGCTGATTTGATTTGCATCCATCTGGAAGCCACCGAGCAGGCAGAAGCCATTGCAAAAAAGGTACATGAGGCGGGCAAGCTTTTTGCCATTGCCTTGAAGCCTGCCACCCCTGCTGAGGCGATCGCTCCCTATCTCTCTCTTTGCGATATGGTGCTGGTGATGACCGTTGAGCCGGGCTTTGGCGGCCAAAAATTCATGGCGGATATGATGCCCAAAGTTGCTGCGATCAAGGAGATGATCCGCAAGAGCGGAAAAGAGATCCATATTCAGGTGGACGGCGGGATCACATTGGAGAATCTTTCGGTTGCAACCGAAGCGGGCGCCAATGTCATTGTGGCAGGCTCCTCCGTTTTTAAGCCGGGTTTGATTGAGCAAAATGCGGCGGCTTTTATGGAAGCCTTTAAGGGTCTTTGAAAAATAACAAAAGGAAGGTGCATCTGCATCTTCCTTTTTATATTAAGTTCATTTGCTCTGCCCATTCAAGGATTTCTCGCTCAGGGAGCAGCCCCGAAAGATTAGGCATTCCGAGGATATTGCCGCGGCATTCCCGCCATGCGCCATGGTAATCGCTGCCGCCGCTGAAAATGAGCCCATATTTTTTGCATAGAGCGGAAAGCTCCGCTTTTTGCTGGGGGGTATGGATGGAATACCAAGCTTCCAGCCCATGAGGCTTTGCCTCCTTAATCAGATCTTCCATCATCTCATAGATGGGCTGATTATAGCCGCCCGGATGGGCGATGATGGCTTTTCCGCCCATGCTCTTGATGGCAAAGCAGACCGTCTCCGCCGAAGGGAGCAGCCGCTCCATATTGAAAAAGAACGGGCTTTTGATATTGGAAAATTCCCGCCGCATGAAGCTCTTATAATTATTGCAGGAATCGGGCTCTGTATAGCGCGCTTGATTCTCCGGATAACGATTCAGCTCCAGCCAAAAGGCGGTCCTGGGATCTTGAGATTCTTTGCCGGTAAGGGGATGGGTTGCGGAACGGAAATTTTTTCGTACAGCGGCTTCATCAAAGGTGAATCCTTGCTTGCGGTAGGTTTCGATCATCTGCTCCTCTTGAAGGGTTCTGCGCGTCTCATTGGAGATATAAGCGGTAGAGAGAAAATTCCCTGCCGCGATGGGATGAATACCATAGCCTAAAATCTCAATGAGCTGCCCTTTATATTGAGCGGTAAATTCACAGCCGGGAAGGATCTTTCCGGAGAAGAGCCTGCGGATTTTAGGATCTTTCAGATCCTGATAAGCGGCCATGGAATTATGGTCGGTGATCGAGATCAAGGAAAGGCCGCACGCTTCGCATTTCTGAAGAAGTTCGGCAGTGGAATCCGCTCCATCTGAAGCGGAGGTATGAAGATGCAGATCAATCATCATTCATTTCCTCTATGGCACGCAAAATTCCCAAGCGGCCGCTCTCAAAGGTGAGGCCGCCTTGCAGGAATACAATGTAGGGCGGTTTCATGGGCCCATCGGCCGAAAGCTCAATGGAAGCGCCCATGACAAAAGCACCTGCCGCCATCACCACGGGGGCATCATAGCCGGGCATCTCCCAAGGCGCGGGGGTTACAAAGCTATCCACCGGAGAGCCCGATTGGATTCCTTTGCAGAAGGCCAACATCCGTTCGGGAGTCTGAAGGGTGATGGTCTGGATGATATCGTAGCGAGGGTCAGTAGGAGAGGGGGCGGTGGGGCAGCCCAGCTCTTCGCACATGGCGGCGGCATACATGGCAGTCTTTTTCGCCTGCAATACCGTATGGGGCGCCAAGAATAAGCCTTGATAAAGCTCTCGCAATACATTTAAGGTGCAGCCGCTTTCTCGGCCGATGCCGGGAGAGGTCAGCCGGCAGGCGCATTTTTCCACCAAATCGGCTCTGCCTGCAATATATCCGCCGGTGGGAGCAAGGCCGCCGCCTGCATTTTTAATCAAAGAGCCTGCCATGAGATCGGCGCCGTAATAGGTGGGCTCATGCTCTTCGCAGAATTCGCCATAGCAATTATCGACCATGACCACCACATCTTTTCTCAAGCTATGGGTAAATTCTGCAACCTTTCCGATTTCCTCGGAGGAGAGGGTGGGGCGATCTTGATAGCCCTTGGATTTTTGCAAAAAGACCATGCGAACGGCAGGATCCTTCAAGGCTTCTTCCAGAGCGTTATAATCGATCGCACCATCCTTGAGATCCAATTGACGGTAGCCGATGCCGAATTCTTTCAAGGAGCCCTCACCGGTATTTTCTCCCAAGCCGATCACCTCGTCCAAGGTATCATAGGGCTTGCCGGTAACAGAAAGCATGATATCATTGGTGCGCAGCACTCCGAAAAGAGCCACATTAAGGGTATGGGTGCCGGAAATGAATTGGGGGCGTACCAAGCAATCCTCTGCCTCAAGGGCATGGGCAAAGACCTTATCTAAGGTATCCCGCCCACGGTCGCCGTAGCCATAGCCGGTGGAGCCTGCGAAATGGCTCTCGCTTACGCGCTCCTCGCGGAATGCATTCAGCACGCGCTCGGTTGTCGAGAATGCGATCTGCTCCGCTTGCTCGATGGCGGGGGCGATGCGCTCCATTGCTTTTTGGTCTGCTGCTTTAATATTCAATGCGGTATTCTCCTTTAATGATTTGGTATAATTATACACCTATCCCTAAAAAAGGTCAATAAAAGCCTTTCTTTTTTTGAAAGAATGTGATACACTTTAGAAAGAAACATTAGAATTAAATCAAGGAGATAAAAAAATGAAATTTTTAGCATTTGATTTCGGCGCTTCCAGCGGCCGTGCCATGGCCGCCACTTTGAAAGACGGAAAGATCAAAATGGAAGAGATTCATCGCTTTTCCAACGACCCTGTATTGGTGGGGGATACCTTTTATTGGGATGTATATCGCCTTTTCTATGAAATTAAGCAGGGTTTGATGAAGGCAGGAAAAGTAGATTGCGTGGGCATTGATACCTGGGGCGTGGATTTCGGCCTTTTGGATGAGAGCGGCCGCTTGATCAGCACCCCGCGGCAATATCGGGATACTGCTTATGCAAAGGTAGGCCCCGGATTCTTTAATGTGATCCCCGAGAAGGAAATCTATGAGCGGACGGGCGTGCCCTATCTGCCCTTTAATACCCTCTATCAGCTTTATACATTGAAGGAGCAGCAGCCTTGGATGCTCAAGAGCGCTAAAAAGCTTTTGATGATGCCGGATCTTTTCGGCTATTTCCTGACCGGCGTTGAAAACGGCGATTATTCCATGGCCTCTACTTCCTCTTTGATGAATATCCGCACCAAGGATTGGGATGAGACCCTTCTTTCCGCCTTGGGGCTGGAGAAGAGCATCTTCCCCAAAATCCATTATGCCGGCACTGTCTTGGGCGAGATTACGCCTGCTCTCTGCGAGGAGCTGATGATTGAGCCTGCCAAAGTGGTATCGGTAGGCTGCCATGATACGGCAAGCGCTGTCTTGGCGGTGCCTGCCAAAGCAGGGGAGGAGACCGCCTTTATCAGCTGCGGGACCTGGAGCCTGCTGGGTTGCGAGATGGAGGAGGCCATCACCAATGACGAGGCGAGAGAGGCGCGGCTTTCCAATGAGGGCGGTGCTTATGGAAATGTCCGCTTCCTGCGGAATATCATGGGCCTTTGGCTGATTCAGGAGACCAAGCGCTATTTCAAGAAAAAAGGCAAGGATTATTCCTTTGAGGATTTGAAGAATATGGCCTTGGAGAGCACCTGCCCTTCCATCATCGATGTGGATGATGAGCGGCTTTCCCCTCCGGGTAATATGCCTGCGCGGGTGAAGGCGATTTGCGAAGAGACCCATCAGCCCATCCCCGAGACCGATGGAGATGTGATGCGGGTCATCTATTATAGCCTTGCTCAAAAATATAAAGAGGCAGTTTCCCATCTTGCTAAGGTTACCGGCAAGAAATTCGATTGCCTGCGGATGGTAGGCGGCGGCATCAAGGATACCCTCCTTTGCCAGCTTTCTGCCGATGCAACAGGCCTTCCCGTTTATGCAGGCCCTGTCGAGGCAACGGTTCTTGGAAACCTCTCTGCTCAGATGATCGCCATGGGTGCGGTAAAGGATGTGGAAGAGGCAAGAAAAATCATTGCAGATTCTTTCCCCATGGAAACCTATTTGCCCAGAAACTAAATCAAAAAGGCTGCATAGGGAGACTTTCAGCGTGTCAAAAAACTCCTGCGGAGGTTTTTGACACGCTGGGAGACTCTCAAAAAAGAGTGCAGATTTCGTCGATCTGTTCTCGTCGGCGTACATAGGTACGGTAGAGAGCAGATCGGCGGAAAGCAGAAAATTTTAATCAAAATCCGCATCATCATGCGGATTTTTTTTGTAATAAGAAAGCAAGAAAAAAGAGTGGGCTTTCTTTTCTCTTGCTAATTTATAGAATCGGAAGAATTCTTTAGTTCTCTTATTTTCTGCGGTCTGTGCCTTTTTTGACAGTCTGAAAGGCTGCATACGCAGCCTTTTTTTGATGGCTCAATCCATCTCCGCCAGCAGCAATTGAAGCTCATTTTGAAGGCTGGATGCAAAAGGGCGGCCATCCTTTGAGGAGAGCGAGAGCGTATCAAGGCAATCCAGCGCAATGGCTTTTATAAATAGAAGATACCTCAGATTCATATCCCATTCATATACCGCTTGGTGATAGCCAAATAATCCAAAGGTCTTGATCACTTGGGTGCAGGCTTTGGCCACTGCATAGCAGAGGGCTTTATAGGAAAGGGAAAAGGTATAATGAAGGGTTTGATCCCGCAGCAGGGTGATCTGCAAGGTGATGGGAAATTCCGTCTCATAGGTGGGCGGGCGGATGATGGTCCAGAGGCTTTTTGCCCCTTCCTCGCTCCATTCAAAAGAGCCTTTGATGGGGATCTCTTCAAAGCCGTAGGGGAGCGGCTCATCAGAAAGCCGGTCCACAATCCGATCTACTACCAAGAGCTCTCCTTTTTTCTCCCGAATTCCATAGTAATAATGGAGATCATCGGCATGAATGGGATCCCGCTGGCGAGGATAGAGATAATAAAGCAGCCGCAACAGTTGCTGAATGGAGCTTCCTTCTACCGTACTGATCGAAAAATAAAGGCTTGTATCTCCAATATTCAGATAGATATCCTCCCATCCGCAGCCGTAGGGAACAATGCGGATGCTTGGCAAAACCAATGTGCTTTTTTTCATAGTGCTTCACCTCAATGAAAAGGATATCAGAATCGAAGTCCTATAAACAGTACTCTCTACGAAACATTTTCGCTACTCTTGAATTCTCTGAATATTGATTGTATAATGAGGGGCGATAAAGGGGGGATGGTATGACACTCAAGCATATTGCTGAATTGGCGGGGGTATCGGTTCCCACTGTATCCAAAGCTTTTTCAGGAAGCAAGGAGATCAGTGAAGAGACCCGCCGGAAAATCTTTGAGATCGCCCGTGAAAAAGGGTGTTTTGATAAGTATAATAAGAATAAGTATAATAAAATGGTTATCGCTGTCATCTGCCCTGAGATCATCAGCGATTATTATGCGACCATTCTGCGGCTTTTGGAGGAGGAAATTGCAAAAAATGCAGGGTTGATGATCATCTCTTGCACCAATTTCTCCCCCTCCAAAGAGGAAGAGTTTTTTAATTATTATTCTTCTTATTGCAGAGCGGATGGGATATTGTTGATCAACAATCGTAAAGAGATCAAAAATGCTCATATGATTCCCGCGGTTTCCCTCTCGCCTTCTGTGAATTCTCCCAATATCGATACCATTGAGATCGATCCTACTGATGCAGTAGGAGAAGCAATCCGGCATCTCAAGGCTTTCGGCCATACTAAAATCGGCTATGCCGGAGAGCCTCTTACTCTTGGGGCGGAGCAGCGATTTCGCGCCGCTATGGAAAGGGCCGGCCTTTTGGTGGAGGAAGAATTGGTATGCACCGGCAATCAGCGCTTTGAAGAAGCGGGGATTGAGATTGTAGAGCAATGGATGAAGAGGGGAAATTGGCCCACTGCTATATTGGCGGCTTATGATTATATTGCCATCGGTATCATAAAAGGATTTCGCAATCATGGCCTTCGGGTACCGGAGGATATTTCGGTGGTGGGAATGAATGATATCAGCATTATTCCCTATTTGGACCCGCCTTTGAGTACGGTGAAGAGTTTTTCCGAAGAAGCCTGCCGCGCAGCGGTGGAGCTACTGATGAGAAAAATCAAAAATCCTTATTATGTGAATCATGAGCAGATTCTCTTTAAGGGAGAGTTTGTTGCCCGTGGGTCGGTTGCCCCGAGAAAGGATGTTAAACGATGAAAGACCCTATTAAAAGAAGCCAGTTGATGTATATTTTAGAGGCAGGCCTTGAATATCTGATCTCTATTTTGGTGGCAGGCGCTTATCTTGCCAAGCTTACTGCCTCCATCGGCATCTCCGATGAGATTACGGGTATTCTCTCCTCGGTCATTGCCTTGGGCCATCTTTTTCAGCTTGGCTCGATCTTTATAAGGCCGAAGCGTTCCAAAAGTTTCGTAGTTATATTCAGCGTGATCAATCAGCTTTTATTTATGGCCTTGTATCTCATTCCGGGGATCTCTATTCCGAAGGAAATCAAGAGCGCCTTATTTGTAGTGGTGATTCTGAGCGCCTATATTCTTTATAATCTGGCGCATCCGAAGAAGATCAACTGGCTGATGTCGCTGGTAGATGATAAGATTCGCGGAAGATTTACCTCTATTAAGGAAATCGTTTCCTTGGTGATGGGCATTGTCTTTACAATGGCCATGGGTGCGGTGATCGATCATTTTGAAGCAAAAGGCGAGGTGCAGATGGCTTTCATCCTTTGCGCGATCACCATCTTTGCCATCACCGTATTGCATACCCTTACCATGCTGCTTTCGGTGGAAAAAGAGCAGTCTGCTCCCGCTAAAAAGGGCAGTGCCGTCTTTGCAGTCTTAAAAGATAAGAATATTTTGAAAATTGCACTTATTTTTGCACTCTACTATGCCTCTACTCATAGCGCTGTCCCCTTCTATGGTACTTATCAGACCAAAGAGCTGGGCTTTTCCATGTTCTTTATTTCCCTGCTGAGCTTCCTCGGCAGCGGGGTGCGGATTGCCTTCAGCTTCTTATTGGGAAATTTTGCCGATAAGCGCAGCTTTTCGGTGATGCTGCGGCTTTGCATGGCTTTTCTCGGCGCGGCATATTTTTTCAATATTTTTGCCACTCCTGCCAACGGAAAGCTGATGTTTACCATCTATACCATCTTGCAAGGAGTTGCTATGGCCGGCTGTAACAGTGCGCTGATCAATCTGGTCTATGATTATGTTGAGGTGGAGCGCCGTGCCGATGCCATCGCCGTAACCCAAGCGGTATCCGGCGTGGTAGGCTTTATGACTACCCTTGCTATCAGCCCGCTGATCTCCTTGATTCAAAAACAGGGCGGCCTCTTCGGGATGAACTTTTATGCGCAGCAGGCGGCTTCTTTTATCGCTTTCGCCTTCTGCGGAGCAACCATTCTTTATATTACTGCGGCCTTCGGAAGAAAGGCAAAGAAATAAAAAATAAGCACACCGATCGGTGTGCTTATTTTTTTGGTATGGGCTGCAAAAAAGATATTTTTGCCATTTTGTGTATGAATTCGAATGCATACATAATCGTTTATTTATAGTGTTATTCCGTCTTCGACGGAGTGATATTACTCGCTTTGCTCGTAGTGATATTGCTTCACTTCGCTCCGCAGTGATATTATATTCGCCCTTAACGCGCGTAGCGCATATCACTTGCGAAGCAAATATCACGCACTGAAGGTGCATATAACTCGCCGTAAGGCGAATATAACTGAAAAAAGCACTTGCAATAGCAAGTGCTTTTTTCTGGCTGGGATAGCAGGACTCGAACCTGCGGAATGACGGAGTCAGAATCCGTTGCCTTACCAACTTGGCTATATCCCAACGACGAATAGCATTATAACAGATGAATTCTGATTTGTAAAGTAAAATTTACGATAATTTTGAATTATTTTTCTCTAGAATTGACAGAATGGTATCGAGCAGGTATAATTCTATTAAATATAGGAAAGGGAATTTTTTCAATGCGTTTGAAATCTTCTTGCGTAAAACAGAATATTTTGAAACGCTGGTGGCGGCTTCCTTGGGGAAAATTCGGCATATCCTTTGCCGTTACCTTGCTTGCTGAATTTTTGGCGGTGGTGTTAGTGCTTTATGGGCCCATCGCCTTTATCCGAGAGATGTTGATTACATCCGCCATGACCACCCTCAATCATCAATATTATGCGACCACCTTTTATTCCGAGGAGAAGATTCAAGAGGTCTTAGACGGGAATAAAGTGGTCCCCTTGAAGACCAAGACCGATCCTTCGGCCATTACGGCGGAAGGCGGGGAGGGAATTCGCTTCAGAAAAATCAAAGGCCTTGGATATAAAGGCTATATCTTAGAGATTGCCGATCCCGCTTGGGTGCATCTTGGAATCCCTGAGAATTTCGGCCATGCAGGGGAAAAACTTCCTGCTTTGGTGGAGGCCTATGGCGCTCTTGGAGGCATTAATGCCGGCGGATTCTTGGAAGGAAGCCGCGGGCAGGCCAATGGCCTTGTTGTATTAGACGGCAAAGCCCTTCAGCAGCCCGATAAGGGAGATGCCAATGTGGTTGGCTTCAACCAAGAGGGCGTTTTACTATTGGGAAAATATAAAGAAGAAGAGATTGAGGCCCTAAAGCTTCAGGACGCTTGCGAATTCAAGCCCTTCCTGATCATCAACGGCGAGCCGGCAGAAATCCGCGGCAACGGCGGATGGGGGATTGCGCCCCGCACCGCCATTGGGCAGCGGCAGGACGGAGTGGTCTTGCTGGTGGTAATCGACGGCCGATCCCTCTCTTCCTTGGGGGCTACCATGAAGCAGCTGCAGCAGGTGCTTCTTGACGAGGGCGCTTATAACGCCGCCAATTTGGATGGGGGGACATCATCGGTGATGTACTATGAAGGGAAGGTTGTCAGTAATCCCAGCGGAGACGAGCCGGATGGCATGAGAGAGCTTCCCAATGCATGGTTGGTAATGGATCCTAAAGATTATAGTGCCCCTTCAGGGCGATGAGACTCTCAAAAAAGGTACAGACCGCAGAAAATAAAAGAATAAAAGAATTCTGCAGATTCTACAAATCAGCAAGGGAAAAGAAATCCTACTCTTTTTCCTTGCTTTCTTGTTGTAAGGAAAAATCCGCATAGCAATGCAGATTTTGATTGAAATTTTCTGCTTTCCGCCGATCTGCTCTCTACCGTGCGTCAAACCTAATGGTAACCGTTCCATTTTGCATGATGGCAAAATATCCACTTATACCATTAGGTCCTCCTTTTCCCCAACAAAACTTCGGTTTTGTCGGGGACCCCGAAAAAACGCCGACGAGAACAGATCGACGAAATCTGCACTCTTTTTTGAAAGTCTCCCAGCGTGTCAAAAATCTCCGTAGGAGTTTTTTGACACGCTGAATAAAAATAGGCTGTCAGAATGACAGCCTATTTTTATTCAACCGATTCAAACATGGTGTTGGCTTCCTCGGCTTTGATGAAATCTACAATCTTTAAGATGCGGACTTTCGTTTGCTTTTCGCCGAATCCGATGCAGATAATATCGCCTTCCTTTACGGTGGTAGAGGCCTTGGCAACCTTATCGTTTACGGTGATTCTGCCGCTGTTGCAAGCTTCGGTGGCTACGGTGCGCCGCTTGATCAGGCGGCTGATTTTCAAAAATTTATCGATTCGCATAATACTCTCCCAACGAAAGAAAAACGGCGCTTGAATAAGCGCCGATTTTTTCAGTGATAAAACTTAGGCAATGTAGTCCTTGAAAGCTTTGCCTGCCTTGAAAGCGGGAGCCTTGGAAGCAGCGATGGTGATCTCTTCGCCGGTTCTGGGGTTCTTACCCTTTCTTGCAGCCTTAGCGCGAACTTCGAAAGAACCGAAGCCAACCAGCTGAACCTTATCGCCCTTCTTCAGAGCTTCTTTGATCTCGTCCAATACAGCGGCAACAACCTCACCGGCCTCTTTCTGGGATACATTTGCTTTAGCTGCAACAGCAGCAATGAGTTCTGCTTTTTTCATTTGAACATTCCTCCAAAAATATTTAATTGATACATACATTATGCCTTATTTTTTTGATTTTTGCAAGTGTTTTTTATGAATTTTTGTTAAAATCATTGTTTTTTGGGTATTTTTTTTGTTATTTCCCGTTCCAAAGCCTCTTCCGGATCTATTTTTTGCACTTTTGCGAGTCGGCAGAGGGTGAAAAGAGCGGCGCCGAGGTGCTCTGCATCGGGGGTGCTTTTCAGGCGATGGATCTGCTTTTCCAGCATTTCATATAAAGGCTCTTTGGATTCATGGGGATAAAGCCTGCCGGCAAACTTTTCTGCCCGCGTCAAAGAGGGGAGGGTCTTGGCGATTCCCTCCAGCTCTTCGGCGATGTTTTTTTGCCCTTTTTCCAGCCGCTTGATGGCAAGCCATCCCTCTTCGGAGGAACCGGATGCATCGGGGGCATCGGCAAATATATGAGGATGGCGGAAGATGAGCTTTTTGCATACACTGTCGTATATATCCTGCAAGGTGAAGCTTCCTTCCTCTTCACCGATCACTGCGTGAAAGTAGACCTGCATCAAGAGATCTCCGAATTCTTCGCTCATCATGCCGGCATCATCCCGATCAATGGCTTCTGCTGCTTCATAGGCTTCTTCGATGATTCCGCGGCGGACGGATTGATGGGTTTGCACTCGATCCCAAGGGCAGCCGTCGGGCTGCCGAAGAAGAGTGAGGATCTCATAGAGATCCTCACTTGAATAATGCTCTTTATTTTTGAATTTCAATGCTTCATTCTTCATGGAGCCAACCCTTTCGCTCTAATAATGCACCTATTTTTTCCCCTTTCGGAATAAAGGTCATATCCTCTTTGGCCAATACTTTGAAAAGCAGCAGACAAATGGCGTAAACGGCCACCGCCACGCCCAAAGCAGGGAAGAGGGCAAGCTTGGAAGAGAGCCCTATCCGGCAGAGCAACCACCAGCTTCCGTAAGCTGCGGCGCTGCAAAAAACGCTGCTGATCAGCGGCTTCCAAAAAACGCTCAGGGGGAAGCGGAAATTCAAATAACGGGCAATAAAAATTAAATTCAGAGCGATGATCAGCCCATAGCATACAAATGTGCCCACCGGCGCGCCCATGATACCGATTTGAGGGACCAAAAGAAGATTGACCAAAATTTTGGCTAAAGCGCCTGCGCCCATAGAAAGCAGCGTGATCCGCACGCGGCCTACTGCATGGAGATAAGAATTGGTCAGTGGTGCAAAGGCCACAAAAAAGATGGCAAGGGCAAGCACCCGGAGGGTGGGGATTCCCACTGCCCAATAATCCTCAATATAAAGAAGCTTTACAATCGCTTCGCTCATGACGCTCATTCCCAAAGCGCAGGGCATGGCGATGATGGCCAGCACCTTTGCGGAGGAGCGGATATTCCGATGGGCTTCCTGCAACTTCCCTGCCGCAAAGGCAGAGGTTAAGAAGGGGAGGACGGCGATGCCGATGGAGGAGGTGAGCGTGGGGGGGAGATTAAAAAGGGAGAAGGTGGCGCCGGAATAAGCGCCGTAGGTATGCAACACCTGCTCATTGGCCATGCCGAATTGCCCTAAGCTCCATTTCACCAAAATCATATCGATGGTGGAGGAGAGGGAAAGGACTGCATTGCTCAAAGAGATGGGAATTGCCAAGGTCAGCACCGTCTTGGCGATGGTGCTTGCGGAGCGGGCGGGCAGAGAGCCTTCCGTATCCCTGCCGAATTCCTTTTCCCTTAAAATGGAGATCAGCATATAAATGGTGGCGGCAAAGGAGCCGAAGGTTACCCCCAATACCCCGCCGCAGGCGAGGGTCATGGGATCGGCGATCCCCTGGAGATAGACCATATAGCAGACCAAGACCAAGCCGAAAAGCTTAAATCCCGCTTCTAATACCTGAAAGACCGCCGAGGTGGTCATGCATTTATAGCCTTGAAAATAACCTTTAATGGTAGAAGAGACGCCCACCAAAAAGATGGAGGGGGCGATCAGATAGATGCAGAGATTGACCCTCTCACTGGCAAGAAGCTTGGAGAGCGGCCCTGCCAAAGCCATCAGCAGGATCATCAGCGCAAAGCCGATGGCGGCAAACATCCCGGTGGAGATCTTGAGGATCCGCTTGGGCTCTGTAAGCCGATTGTGGGTTACAGATTCGCTGACCATTCTTGCAATGGCCACCGGCACTCCGACTGTGGAGAGGACATAAAGCAGGGAATAAATCTGATATGCATCGTTATAATAATTCATCCCTACAGTGCCCAAAAGATTGGCCAGAGGGATTTTATAGATGGCGCCGATGATCTTAACCGCCACTATGGCAACAGTAAGGATCAGCGCGCCGCTTAGGAAATTCTTTTGCGCTTTAGCCAAGGCCTGCCACCACCTTATAGCTTGGCGCCGCATTTAGGGCAGAAAGCAGCCTTTTTATCGGCGCTTTTGCCGCAAGCAGGGCAGTATTTTTTGCCGACCAAGGATTCCTTTTCGGATGTCTTTTCCTTGAGCGCTTCATCCAGCGCTTTGAGATCTTCAATGTAACCGTTGATCTCTTCGGCAGTATCGGCTTCGGTGGTCTCTGCATGGAAGACTGCTTTGCCGATGGCTTTATAAAGGTCGTTCATTTTGTTGCGAATCTCTGCTGCATCCCATGTATTTTTTGCATAGTCTTTTACAAAGATTGCCTTCTCAGCCACAAATGTGCCTGCTTTTTTTGCCTCTTGGGTGATTTGATCCAATAAATCCATATGAAAATACCTCCGTATGAAAATTCTATATAATAATTATATCCTTATTTCAAAAATTAGTCAAGAAGCGAAAACGACCATCACTTTCGTGATGGCCGTTTCCATTAGTGTATCAAAAATCTCCTTCGGAGGTTTTTTGACATTTTAACGAAAACGACCATCACTTTCGTGATGGCCGTTTCCGTTTGCATTAAAAAATAGGAGGGGGATTTTCGATGAGATCTCTCTCATCTGCACATAGTATAACACCTTTTGAGAAAGAATATGTTAGAGAACTGTAAATAAATTTTTAAGAATTTGGAGATTTGGATTTTTTGGCTCTGAGTGCCTTGAAAAAATCTTTTAGAACGGCGGCACATTCCTCTCCCATCACTCCTTTTTCAATTTGAGGATGGTGGTTCCAAGGATATTGATTGAGGTCGCAAAGGCCGCCCATAGCACCGCCTTTGGGATCGGAGCAGCCGAAAACCACCCGCGGGATGCGGGTGTTGATAATGGCGCCTGTGCACATGGGGCAGGGCTCCAGAGTAACATAAAGGGTGCAATCGTTGAGCCGCCAAAAGCCGATTTTTTTGCAGGCGCGGCGAATGGCGATCAGCTCTGCATGGGCAAGGCCATCCTGATCACACTCTCTTCGATTATAGCCCCTTGCAATAATCTTACCTTCCTTTACAATGACTGCGCCCACCGGCACCTCGCCCAGAGCGGCGGCTTTTTTTGCAAGGCGCAGGGCCTCTTTCATGAATTTTCGGTCCATATTCTCATCTCCCAATCATATCTTAATATAAATAATAATGAAATGTAAAGATATTTTTATAAAATGCTTTACTTTGGAGATGGATTTTGATATTATAATAAATTGAATCAGTATGAACAAACGGAGGAAACGGATATGAATATCGCAGTTTTATTCGGTGGTAAATCTTCGGAGCATGAAGTCTCCCGCAGCTCTGTCTGCAATGTATTGCGGCTGCTGGAGGATGAAAAATATAATGTAACGGTAATCGGCATCACCAAAGAGGGTGCATGGTATAAGACGAATGCTTCCCTTGAGGAGATTAAAAGCGGGGCGTGGGAGAAGCGCGCCGATAATGAGCCGGCCTGGATTTTGCCCGATTCTTCGGTGAAAGGAATCCGCACCGCAAGCGGAAAGGTGATTCCTATCGATGTGGCGGCGCCGATTCTTCATGGGAAAAACGGAGAGGATGGCACCATCTCTGCCCTCTTCCAGCTTGCAGGAATTCCGCAGATTACGACTTCTATGACCAGCGCGGCCAATTCCATGGATAAGGCGCTGACTAAATTGATTTGCGAAAAAGCGGGGATTCCCCAAGCGGATTGGTGCTTTTTCTATCGCAGAGAGCTTGCTGATATGGATGCGGTGGTAGAGCGGGCGGAAAAAGCGCTGGATTATCCGATCTTTGTAAAGCCGGCCAGCGCAGGCAGCAGCGTAGGGATCAGCAAATGCCATGATCGGGAAGAACTGATTAATGGGCTGCGCCTTGCGGCAGAGCATGATTTCAAGATCGTTTTGGAAGAGACGATTGTGGGCCATGAGGTAGAAGTGGCTGTATTGGGCAATGATGATCTTTTTGCCTCAGTGGTGGGAGAGATTGCTCCTGCAGCAGAGTTCTATGATTATGATGCTAAATATAATGATGCGGCATCTCTGCTCTACATTCCCGCTCGGCTGGAGCCGAAGGTGGCAGAGCAGGTGCGGGAAATTGCCAAGAATGTTTTTGCGGCAATGGAATGCAACGGCTATGCAAGGGTGGATTTCTTTGTAAAGGAAGATGGATCGCCTGTATTTAATGAGCTGAATACCATCCCCGGCTTTACCGATATCAGCATGTATCCCAAGCTGATGGAGGCCAGCGGTATCGAGGGAAAAGCGCTGATGGCAAAGCTGATTGATTTGGCAGTAGAACACAACGAAGGGAACTGAGGATATGAAAAATTCGCCCATCGGGGTATTCGATAGCGGCCTTGGAGGGCTTACTGCCCTTAAGCAGCTGCGGCAGGATCTGCCCCATGAGGATTTTATCTATTTCGGTGATACCGCTCGCCTGCCTTACGGGGGCAAAGAGCGGGAGGAACTGCTGACCCTTGCCGGCACCGATATTGCTCTTTTGGAAAGCTTTGGAGTGAAGGCGATTCTGATCGCTTGCGGCACCGTCTCTTCGGTCATTCTTCCTTCTATTCAAAAGAATTATGATTTCCCGCTGTTGGGCGTGATTGAAAGCGCGGTAGCGGCCGCCGCAAAGGCTACGAAAAATCGCAAGGTGGGAATCTGGGCCACCGAAGCCTCCATTCGCTCCGGCGCATATGAGCAGGGATTAAGAGAGCAGGGAGTGGGGACGACAGTAGCCATTCCGTGCCCCAAATTGGTGCCGTTGATCGAAGGGGGGCATACCGATCCCTTTGATCCCAAAGTGCGGCAGGCGGTGGATGAATATTTAGAGCCGATCCTGAAAGAAGGGTGCGATACGCTGATTTTGGGCTGCACCCATTTTCCGCTTCTTGAGAGCGCCATCTATGCAAGGGCGGGGAAAAAGCTTCATCTGATCAATGTGGGGCAGGAGAGTGCCCGATCTTTGAAAAAGGTCTTGCAAGAGCGGGAGCTTCTTCAAGAGAGCGGCGGCAGTGTGCGCTATTATGTCAGCGGCCCTAAGGAGGAGTTTATCCGTATGGGCAGCCGCTTTATGAAGGAAGAGCTTGAGGGAAAGGTGGAGAGTGCCGATGCCGAGCAATTCAGAAAATAAACCGGTGAGAATCACCCTGCAGACCGTTCAGCGTGCGGAAGGGCAGGTGGAGCGGCAGAGCCACACCTATGAAGGGAAATACTATCAAAAGGATCAAAGCCACCATCTGATTTATCAGGAGGCGGAAGGGCGGCGGGCCCATTTGCGGATCAGCGCAGGGGAGGTCCACGTCCATCGCTTGGGAGATCTTTCCGGTGATCTTTGGTTTATAGAAGGGGATGAGCGGGATACCCGCTATGAGACCCCATACGGCCGCATGATTCTGACGGTCGATACAAAAAAACTCAGCTGGGAAGAAAATACCCGCCGCTTGGAGGTTGCTTATCGCCTTTTGGCAGGAGAGCAGCTGCTCAGCGAAAATGAAATGATCATAACAATGGAGGATATATAAAGAATGAAGAATCCCGTTAATGATATGAAAAAGGAGATTCGTCGGCTGGTAGAGGAAAGCTATCAGGCCTGCGTTGCAGAAGGGCTGCTGCCTGAGGCAGAGCTGCAGGGCTTTGATATCGAGCAACCCAGAGATGCGCAAAACGGAGATTATTCCACCAACTTTGCCATGAAGAATGTGCGGGTTTTGAAAAATGCGCCCCAAAAGATCGGGCAGATGCTGGCTGATCATATGCCGGAGCATCCCATGATCGAGAAGGTGGAGATCGCAGGCCCCGGATTTTTGAATTTTTATCTGGGTGCAGGCTATTTTAAGGCCGTGGCAGAATCGGCCGCCTCTTTGGGAGAGCAATTCGGAAAGACCGATCTGCTGAAAGGGGAGCGGATCATGGTGGAATTTGTATCCGCTAATCCCACCGGCCCCATGCATATGGGCAATGCCCGCGGCGGCGTTGTCGGCGATAGCCTTGCCAATGCCCTTGCTTGGGCAGGTGCCGATGTTCATAAGGAATTTTATGTGAATAATGCGGGCAATCAGGTGGCCCTTTTCGGCCTCTCTCTTTATACCCGCTTGATGCAGAAGGTCCATGGGGAAGATTATTGCGAATTTCCCGAAAACGGCTATCATGGGGATGATATTAAAGCCCTTGCGGCTGATTATTTGGCAGAGCATCCCGATTGCGCTGAAGAATCGGAAGAGCAGCTGACGCAAAAGCTGATCGCCTTCGGCTTGGAGCGCAATATCGCCAGAATGAAGGTGGATCTCGGCAAATATAAGATTCAATTTGATCATTGGTTCTTGGAATCTACCTTGCATGAGAGCGGATATGTGGCAGAGACGGTCAAGCTCTTGGAGGATCGCGGCTGGCTTTATGAGAAGGAAGGCGCGAAATGGTTTAAGGCCACTGAGCTTGGCTGCGATAAGGACGAGGTATTGGTCAAGGCCAACGGTTTCTATACTTATTATGCGGTAGATATTGCATATCATCGCAATAAATTTGAAGAGCGGAAATTTGATCGCTGCATCGATGTCTTCGGTGCGGATCACCATGGCCATACCCTGCGCTTTAAGGCAGGGATGAATGCCATCGGGCAGGATCCTGAAAAGCTGCAGTTTGTATTGATGCAGTTGGTGCGGCTGATGAAGGACGGGGAACCCTTCCGCATGAGTAAGCGTACCGGAAAGAGCATCACCCTCTCGGATCTTCTGGATGAGATTCCCGCCGATGCCGCTCGCTTCTTCTTTAATATGAATCATTGCGACAGCGCCATGGATTTCGATCTGGATCTTGCTCTGCGGCAGGATAATGAGAATCCTCTCTATTATGTGCAATATGCTCATGCAAGAATCTGCAGCATTTTGCGTACCATGGAAGAATTGGGCGAGGGCTATCAAGCGGCATCTGCCGAAGGCTATTGCTTTGATACCGAAGAGGAGCGGGCGCTGATTCGTGCTATTGCCAATTTCCCCGAAGAGATCAATGCTTGCGCCGAAGGCTTGGAAACCTCTCGTCTGACCCATTACGCCATGAGCGTGGCTTCCTGCTTCCATAGTTTCTATAACGCCTGCCGCATCAAGGGCGAGGAAAAGGCGGTAAGAGAGGCGCGGCTCACTCTTTGCGTTGCGGCAAAGAACACCATCGCCAATGCGCTTTCTGTTATGAGCATTGATGCCCCCAAAAAAATGTAAAACCGCTGAAAATAAGCGGTTCTTTCCGCCGAAGAACACCACTCGGCAAAAAACTTAAAAAAATACTTGCAAAATCAAAAATCCTGTGTTATTATTTATCAGTATGAAAACGGATAGTCCTCTGCAGATTGCTCGCACGAATGTCCGATATTAAAAGGAGGAAACTGTAATGGATTACTTGAAAGCAGTTACTAATGAGCAATTGAAGACCGAAGTCCCCGTTCTTAATGTCGGCGATACCGTTCGTGTCAGCGTTAAGATCAAGGAGGGCAATAAAGAGCGTATTCAGGCCTTTGAAGGCACCATTATTGCAAAGCATAATAATGGTATTTCTTCCACCTTCACCGTTCGCCGCGTAGCCTATGGCTGCGGCGTAGAGAGAACCTTCCTGGTTCATTCTCCCAACGTTGCAAAGGTTGAGATCGTTCGCAGCGGTAAGGTTCGCCGCGCTAAGCTGTATTATCTCCGCGATCGCGTAGGTAAGGCTGCTAAGGTTAAGCAAAAGGTATAAGCGCAATATCGGCGCAACCGAAATAACCAAAAAAAGGTACGAAGGTGAAAATCACCTTCGTATTTTTTTATTTTTAATATAAAATTTTTTCTTGACAAATTGATAGACAAATGCTACAATAATAAACTGCATCATAATGGAAAAATATCGCTAAAAAACCGCTTTGGATGTAGAAATTTCCAATTATTTTTCCAATATTTTGTGCAAAACGGAGAAATTTCTCCACGGGACGATCTATTATAAAAGAAACGGAGTGATTGTATTGATGCCGAAAGAGAAGGTCTTGGGCAAAAACACAAGAATGAGCTTTAACAAGATCGATGAGATCTTGGAAATGCCGAATCTGATCGAGATCCAGAAAAAATCCTATGAATGGTTTTTGAAAGAGGGTCTTAAAGAGGTATTCGAGGATGTTTCGCCCATCACGGATTATTCCGGCAATTTAGTGCTGGACTTTTTGGATTATAGCATGCCCGATCCCCCGAAATACAGCGTGATCGAGTGTAAATCCAGAGATGCCACCTATGCCGCTGCCATGAAGGCGGTAGTACGCCTTACCAATAATGAGACCGGCGAGCTCAAGGAGCAGGAGATCTTTATGGGCGATTTCCCGCTGATGACCGAGAGCGGTACTTTTGTAATCAACGGTGCAGAGCGTGTGGCTGTATCTCAGTTGGTGCGTTCTCCCGGCATCTATTATGCAAAGGAGCTGGATAAGGGCGGGAACCCCCTTTATAAGACTCAGGTCATCCCCAATCGTGGTGCATGGCTGGAGTATGAGACCGATTCCTTCGATGTGATCTATACCCGCATCGATAAGAACCGTAAGCTCCCCATTACCTCCTTTGTACGTGCATTGGGGTATTTTGCGGCCCGCGATCCCTATAGCCCCTTCTGCCATCTGGATCTTGGCCTCAATTCCACCATCACCGATCTTTTCGGTGCCAGTGATTTTGTGGTAAAGACTTTGGAGAAGGATACCACCCACGATACCAATGAAGGCCTGATTGAGGTCTATCGGAAGCTGCGTCCCGGCGAGCCTGCAGCAGTAGAGAGCGCTGTGACCCATCTGACCAATCTTTTCTTTGATGATAAGCGTTACGACCAGTCCCGTGTCGGAATCTATAAATATAATATGAAGATGGCCCTTGCCGATCGCTTGGTTCATCAGATCGTTGCAGAGCCTGTAGTGGCGCCCATGACCGGTGAGGTATTGGCGGATGCCGGTACTAAGATCGATCGTGCTCTTGCGCAGGCAATTGAGGATGCAGGCGTCTTCAATGTGAAGGTGCAGCTGGGGGAGACTACTCTGAATGTATTCTCCAACGGTATGGTTGATCCTGCCAAGTTCCTCTCCTTCGATCCTAATGAATGCGGCCTGAATGAGCGTGTACGCTTCACGGTCCTCAAGGAGATTCTGGAATCTTGCGAGACAGAGGAGCAGATCAAGGAGCAATGTGCGCTTCGCCGCCTGGAGCTGATTCCCAAGCATATCATTGTCGATGATATGATGGCTACTGTCAGCTATCTGATCGGCTTGATCCACGGCATCGGCTCTGTGGATGATATCGACCATCTGGGCAATCGCCGTATTCGCGGCGTAGGCGAGCTGCTGCAGAATCAATTCCGCATCGGCTTCTCCAGAATGGAGCGCACCATCAAGGAGCGGATGAGCCTGCAGGATACCGATTCTGTAACCCCTCAGGCATTGATCAATGTTCGCCCTGTGGTTGCAGCTATTAAGGAATTCTTCGGATCTTCCCCCTTGTCTCAGTTCATGGATCAGAACAACCCTCTGGCTGAGCTGACGCATAAGCGCCGTCTTTCTGCGCTGGGTCCCGGCGGTTTGAGCCGTGATCGCGCAGGCTTCGAGGTCCGCGATATTCACTATACCCACTATGGCCGTATGTGCCCGATTGAGACCCCTGAAGGCCCCAACATCGGTCTGATTTCCTACCTTGCTTCTTATGCGCGTATCAATGAATACGGCTTTATTGAGGCGCCTTATCGCCGCGTTGATAAAGAGACCGGCAAGGTTACCAATGAAATTGTCTATATGACTGCCGATACCGAGGATGCCTATACCATCGCTCAGGCCAATGAGCCTTTGGATGAGAATGGTTGCTTTGTCCGTGAGCGTGTTACCGCTCGCCGCAGAGATGAGATCATTGAGGTTGAGGGTAAATATATCGACTTTGTGGATGTATCCCCCCGTATGATGGTCTCTTCCGCAACGGCGATGATCCCCTTCTTGGAGAATGACGACGCAAACCGTGCGCTGATGGGTGCAAACATGCAGCGTCAGGCAGTGCCCCTGCTTCGCCCCGAGGCTCCTGTTGTCGGAACCGGTATGGAATATAAGATTGCCCATGATAGCGGTGTCTGCGTGGTATCCAAGCGTGCAGGTACTGTTGAGTATGTTTCTGCCGAAAAGATTGTCGTCAATGTGGGCGGCGGTGAAAAGGATGAATATGAGCTGACCAAGTTCCTGCGCTCCAACCAAGGCACCTGCATCAATCAGAAGCCTATCGTAAGCGTAGGGGAGTTGATCGAAGCAGATCAGATCATTGCAGACGGTCCCTCCACCGATAACGGTGAGATTGCTCTGGGCCGCAATATGCTGATCGGCTTTATGACCTGGGAAGGCTACAACTACGAGGATGCTGTCCTTTTGAATGAGCGCCTTGTAAAAGAGGATCTTTATACCTCTATTCATATTGAAGAATATGAAATCGAGGCCAGAAGCACCAAGCTTGGGCCCGAAGAAATTACCCGCGATATTCCCAATGTGGGCGAGGATGCTTTGAAGGATCTGGATGCCACCGGTATTATCCGTATCGGTGCGGAGGTTCATTCCGGCGATATCCTGGTCGGCCGTGTTACTCCTAAGGGTGAGACGGAGCTGACTGCTGAGGAGAAGCTCTTGCGCGCCATCTTTGGTGAGAAGGCACGCGAGGTCAGAGATACTTCTCTGCGGGTGCCCCATGGTGAATACGGTACTGTAGTAGATGTAAAAATCTTTACACAGGAAAATAGCGATGAGCTTTCTCCCGGCGTGAATAAGGTGGTTCGTATCTATATCGCTCAGAAGCGGAAGATCAGCGTAGGCGATAAGATGGCAGGCCGCCATGGTAATAAGGGCGTTATTTCCCGCATCCTGCCGCAGGAGGATATGCCCTTCCTGCCGGATGGTACTCCTCTGGATATCGTCCTCAACCCCTTGGGCGTACCTTCTCGTATGAATATCGGTCAGGTGCTGGAAGTGCATCTCGGCTATGCTGCCAAGGCTCTTGGCTGGAAGGTAATGACCCCTGTATTTGACGGTGCTGTCGAGAGCGATATCCGCGATATGCTCAAGAAAGCCGGCAAGCGGGAAGATGGTAAGACCATTCTTTATGACGGCCGCACCGGTCTGCCCTTCGATAATCCGGTTACCGTCGGTTATATGTACTTCCTGAAGCTGCACCATCTGGTTGATGATAAGATTCACGCCCGTTCCACCGGTCCGTACAGCCTTGTTACCCAGCAGCCTCTGGGCGGTAAAGCCCAGTTCGGCGGTCAGCGTTTCGGTGAGATGGAGGTTTGGGCTCTGGAGGCTTATGGCTCTGCTTACTGCCTGCAGGAGATTCTGACAGTCAAGTCCGACGATGTTGTCGGCCGTGTGAAGGCCTTTGAGGCAATCGTAAAGGGCCAGAATATTCCCAAGCCCGGTATTCCCGAATCCTTCAAGGTTTTGGTGAAAGAGCTGCAGTCATTGGCTTTGGACTTCAAGTGCTTGGATGCCAATATGGATGAGATCGATCTGAGAGAATCCTTTGAGGATGATGACGACGATATCTACGAGGCACGCTTCCGCGAGAAGGCCAAGGACGGTGCTGATATGGAAAGCATGTTTGACGATGATGATTCCATCGTAACCGAGGAGCCCGCAGATCTGGATGAAGATACCGATGATCTGGGCGATTGGGACGATGAAGAGCAAGACAGCGAAGAGGACAATCTGTTTGATTTTGGCGATGACGACGATGAAGCAGAGGATGCTTCTGAAGAAGAATAATCGTAGATCAACAGAAATAGTTCGAAAGGAGTCAATTAGTTTATATGGAATTCAATACTTTTGAAGCCGTAAAAATCGGTCTGGCCTCCCCTGAGAAGATCCGTGAGTGGTCTTATGGCGAGGTAACCAAGCCCGAAACCATTAACTACCGCACCCTGAAGCCCGAAAAGGACGGTCTGTTTTGCGAGAAGATCTTTGGACCTACCAAGGACTGGGAATGTCATTGCGGAAAATATAAGAGAATTAAATTCAAAGGAAAGATCTGCGAGAAGTGTGGCGTTGAGGTAACCAAAGCCAAGGTTCGCCGCGAGCGGATGGGCCATATTGAGCTGGCCGCGCCGGTCTCTCATATCTGGTATTTTAAGGGCATCCCTGCCCGCATGGGCCTGATTTTGGATGTATCCCCCAAGGATCTGGAGAAGGTTCTCTATTTCGATTCTTATATCGTTGTAGACCCCGGCGAAACTCCTTTGACCAAAAAGCAGATCCTTAATGATAGCGAGTATGCGCAATATGTAGAGCGCTATGAGGATGATTTCAAGGCCATGATGGGCGCTGAGGCCATCAAATTGCTGCTCAGCGAAATCGATTTGGATCAGCTCTCCAAGGAGCTGAAGGAGGAGCTGGAGACTGCAAACGGCCAGAAGAAGAGCCGCCTTGTAAAGCGGGTTGAGGTTGTAGAGGCGTTCCGCCTTTCCGGCAACCGCCCCGAATGGATGATCATGGATGTGATCCCTGTCATTCCTCCCGAAATCCGCCCGATGGTTCAGCTGGATGGCGGCCGTTTCGCCACCTCCGATCTGAATGATCTTTATCGTCGGGTCATCAACCGTAATAACCGTCTGAAGAGACTGTTGGAGCTGGGCGCTCCCGAGGTTATTATCCGCAACGAGAAGCGGATTCTGCAGCAGGCAGTAGACGCTTTGATCGATAACGGCCGTCGCGGCCGCCCCGTAACCGGTCAGAATAACCGCCCCTTGAAGTCCCTTTCCGATATGCTGAAGGGGAAGCAGGGCCGCTTCCGTCAGAACCTTCTGGGTAAGCGTGTAGACTATTCCGGCCGTTCGGTTATCGTGGTAGGCCCTGAGCTGAAGATTTATCAGTGCGGTCTGCCTAAGGAGATGGCTATTGAGCTGTTTAAGCCCTTTGTCATGAAAAAGCTGGTGGCGGATGGCTTGGCAACTAATGTAAAATCCGCCAAGAAGATGGTTGAGCGGATGCGCAAAGAAGTTTGGGACGCTCTGGAGAGTGTCATCAAGGAGCATCCTGTGCTCCTCAACCGTGCGCCTACCCTTCACCGCCTTGGTATTCAGGCGTTTGAGCCGGTCCTGGTTGAGGGCCGCGCATTGAAGCTGCATCCTTTGGTATGTACTGCATTTAACGCCGACTTCGACGGCGACCAGATGGCAGTCCATGTACCTCTCTCTGCTGAAGCGCAGGCAGAGGCGCGGATGCTGATGCTTTCTGCCAATAACCTTCTGAAGCCTCAGGATGGGCATCCTGTTACTGTACCTACTCAGGATATGGTACTCGGTTCCTACTACCTGACCATCGTAAAGCACGATGAGCCCGGCGAAGGAAAGGCATTTAAGAATGAGGACGAAGCAATCGTTGCTTACGATAACGGCGTTGTAGGCCTTCATGCGCCCATCCGCGTGCGGGTTACCGGCGAGTGGGAAGGCAAGACGGAGAGCCGTATCATCGATTGTACGGTAGGCCGCTTGATCTTCAACCATGCCATTCCTCAGGATTTGGGCTTTGTTGATCGCAGCGACCCCGAAAAGATCTTTGATCTTGAGGTACAAGAGATTGTTACCAAAAAGGTTCTGGATAAAATTATTTATCGCTGCATTAAAGAAAAGGGCAGCGCCATCACCGCAGAGATGCTGGATATGGTGAAGGCTCAAGGCTTTAAGTATTCTACCCGCGGCTCTATTACCGTAGCTGCAAGCGATATGACGGTGCCTCCCAAGAAGTATGAGCTGATTGAGGAAGCAGAAAAGAAGATCACCAAGATCATCAATAGCTATCGCCGCGGTTTGATCTCCGATGAGGAGCGCTATCAGTTGGTAATCAATACTTGGGATGAGACAACCAAGCAGGTTACCGATGAGCTGAAGAATTATCTGGATGAGTTTAACCCCATCTTCATGATGGCAAACTCCGGTGCGCGCGGTAGCATGAACCAGATCCGTCAGCTGGCAGGTATGCGCGGCTTGATGGCCAATACCTCCGGTAAAGCCATTGAGATTCCGATCCGTGCAAACTTCCGTGAAGGTCTGAATGTATTGGAATATTTCATCTCTTCCAGAGGTGCTCGTAAGGGTATGGCTGATACCGCTCTGCGTACGGCAGACTCCGGTTATCTGACCCGCCGTCTGGTAGACGTTGCGCAGGATGTAATCATCCGCGATCAGGATTGCGGGACCACCGAAGGAATCTTTGTGTCCAAGATTGCAGAGGGGGATACCATCATTGAGAAACTGCGGGATCGCTTGATCGGCCGTTATCTGGTCCATCCCTTGGTAGATGAGAAGACCGGTGAGGTATTGATCGATACCGATAAGCTGATCAATGATGCGGATGTAGATCTGATTGAATCCAAGGGCATTGAGCGTTTGGAGATCCGTTCTGCACTGACCTGCCGCTCCAAGCGGGGTGTCTGCGCCAAGTGCTATGGTGCAAACCTTGCGAATGGCCAACCTGTAGATGAGGGCGAGGCTGTCGGTATTATCTCCGCTCAGTCGATCGGTGAGCCCGGTACCCAGTTGACCATGAGAACCTTCCATACCGGCGGTGTTGCGTCCGGTGGAGATATTACGCAGGGTCTGCCCCGTGTTGAGGAGCTGTTTGAGGCCCGTCGGCCTAAGAAGGCGGCTGTCTTGGCAGAGGCGACCGGTATCATTACCCGCGATCTGGATAGTGAGCGGGATGCGAAGGATAATTGCACACCGGTCATCATTCGTACCGATGATGGGGAAGAGAAGCATATCAATATTCCCTTCGGCTTGAAATTCCGCGAGAATCTTGAGGGTGAGCGGGTAGAAAAGGGCCAGATTATCACCGATGGTGTCATCAATCCTCATGATGTGCTCCGCTTGCTGGGCGATATCGCTGCGCAGGATTACCTCATCAAAGAGGTGCAGAATGTATATCGTCTGCAGGGTGTAGATATCAACGATAAGCATATTGAGGTCATTGTTCGTCAGATGATCCGTAAGGTTCGGATCGATGAGAATCCTCAGCCTGATATGCTGCTTGGTACTCTGGTGAACCGCTATGATGTGGAAGATCGGAATAAAGAGCTGCAGGCCCGCATCGATGCAGGGGAGCAGGGAGTGAAGCTGATCGAGGCTTCTCCTGTCTTGCTTGGTATCACCAAGGCATCCCTTGCTACCGATAGTTTCCTCTCCGCTGCATCCTTCCAGGAGACCACCAAGGTCCTCACCGATGCCGCAATCCACGGCAAGGTGGATCCGCTGATCGGCCTGAAGGAGAATGTATTGATCGGCCGTTTGGTTCCCGCCGGCACCGGTATGGAGCGCTATCGGGATATCGAGATCGAATCCAATGTCCTCCCCGAGGATAGCGAGGCAGATCTTGAGAGCTGATCTTTCTTGAAAAATCTTATAAAAAAAGGTTGACAAATAAAACGCCTATGTGATATCATTTATGTTGGTCTCGCATGGGCGTTTTTATTGATGCCATGTTGTGAAAGTGTCTAAAAAACCGCATGAGACCTTAAAAATTTTGGTTATTTTCTCTCAAATGGGAGACGATAATAAATATTTGAAGAAAGGAGATGTTTCCATGCCCACCTTTAACCAGTTGGTTCGTAAAGGCAGAGAGGTATCTGTCAAGAAGTCTACCGCTCCCCATCTGAACAAAGGCTTCAACACTTTGAAGAATCGGCCCACCGATACTGCAAGCCCTCAGAAGCGCGGCGTATGCACTGCTGTTAAGACTGCTACCCCTAAAAAGCCGAACTCTGCGCTGCGTAAGATCGCGAGAGTACGTCTGACCAATGGCCTTGAGGCTACCTGCTACATCCCCGGCATCGGCCACAACCTGCAAGAGCATAGCGTTGTATTGATCCGCGGCGGACGTGTAAAGGACCTCCCCGGTGTTCGTTACCATATTATTCGTGGTACTTTGGATACCCAGGGTGTTGCCAACCGTAATCAGGCTCGCTCCAAGTATGGCGCGAAAAAGGCTAAAGCAGGCAAAAAATAAGGTACGCCTGTGAATTTTCAGTGATTTTATAAACTTTATTTTGTTTTTTATATAAATAGGATAAGGTTTCTTAAAATGAGCTGACGGAGAAGAAATTTCTTCGAGTACCAATGATATCATATTTATGAAGGAGGGAAGAACATGCCCAGAAGAGGCTTTGTCCCCAAAAGAGAGGTACTCCCCGATCCTTTGTACGGTAGTGTTGTTGTTGCGAAGCTGATCAACAATATCATGTACGATGGCAAGAAGGGTGTTGCCCAGAAAATTGTTTACGATGCATTCGATATCGTAAAAGAAAAGACCGGCAAGGATCCTTTGGATGCATTTGCCGAGGCAATGGAAAACATTATGCCTAAGCTGGAGGTTAAGGCACGCCGTGTAGGTGGTGCTACCTATCAGGTTCCTATGGAAGTACGCGCTGATCGTCGCCAGACTTTGGGTCTGCGTTGGTTGACCGCTTATTCCAGAAACAGAAATGAAAAGTATATGTGCGAGCGTTTGGCCGGCGAGATCATGGACGCGATCAATGAGACCGGCGGCGCCGTTAAGAAGCGCGACGATACTCATAAGATGGCTGAGGCCAACAGAGCTTTCGCTCATTACAGATGGTAATCGTATCGCGAGGAAGGAGAACTTATGCCTAGAGAATTCACACTCGATAAGTATCGTAATATCGGTATCATGGCGCACATCGACGCCGGTAAGACGACTACGACTGAGCGTATCCTTTTCTACACCGGTCGTAATCATAAGATCGGTGAGACTCACGACGGCGATGCGACCATGGACTGGATGGAGCAGGAGCAGGAGCGTGGTATTACCATTACCTCTGCTGCTACCACTTGTCAGTGGAAGGGCCATCGGCTGAACATCATCGACACTCCGGGACACGTTGACTTTACCGTAGAGGTAGAGCGTTCTTTGCGTGTATTGGACGGTTCTGTTACCGTACTGTGCGCAAAGGGCGGCGTTGAGCCCCAGTCTGAGACTGTATGGCGTCAGGCAGATAAATATCGCGTTCCCCGTATGGCATTCATCAATAAGATGGATATCATGGGCGCTGATTTCTATCGCGTTGTGCAGATGATGAAGGATCGCTTAAAGTGTAACGCTGTACCTGTTCAGCTTCCGATCGGATTCGAAGATACCTTCCGCGGTATCATCGATCTGATTGAGATGAAGGCTGAGGTATATTATGACGATCAGGGTAAGGATTTCCGCGAGGAGCCCATCCCCGACGACATGAAAGATAAAGCTCAAGAGTATCATGACGCTCTGGTTGAGGCTGTTGCTGAGACCGATGAAGAGCTGATGATGAAATATCTTGAGGGTGAGGAAATCACCAACGATGAGATCCGTGCTGCAATCCGTAAGGCAACCATCGATAATACCATGGTTCCCGTATGCTGCGGTACTGCTTATCGTAATAAGGGTGTGCAGATGCTGCTCGATAATGTAGTAGCATATATGCCCGCTCCTACCGACATTCCCGCCATCAAGGGTGTGGATGCCGATGGAGAAGAGATCGAGTGCCATGCTGATGATAAAGAGCCGTTTGCTGCTCTTGCTTTCAAGATCATGACCGATCCCTTTGTAGGTAAGCTTTGCTTCTTCCGTGTTTACTCCGGTAAGCTGGAAGCAGGCACCCATATCTATAACTCTACCAAAGGCTCTAAGGATCGTGTAGGCCGTATTGTTGCTATGCACGCCAACAACCGTCAGGAGATCACCGAGGTATTTACCGGTGATATCGCTGCTGCAGTTGGCTTGAAGAATGTTACCACCGGTGATACTCTTTGCGACGATAGCCGCCCTGTAATCCTTGAGTCTATGGAATTCCCCGATCCTGTTATCCGTGTAGCAATCGAGCCGAAGACCAAGGCTTCTCAGGAGAAGATGGCAGTTGCTTTGGCAAAGCTTGCTGAAGAGGATCCCACCTTCCGTACCTGGACTGATGAAGAGACCGGCCAGACGATTATCGCCGGTATGGGCGAGCTCCATTTGGAGATCATCGTAGATCGTCTCTTGCGTGAGTTTAAGGTTGAGGCTAATATCGGTGCTCCTCAGGTTGCTTATAAGGAGACCATCAAGTCTGCTTGCGCTTCCGATATGAAGTATGCGCGTCAGTCCGGTGGTAAGGGTCAATATGGCCATGTTAAGATCCGCGTTGAGCCCAATGAGTCCGGTAAGGGCTATGAGTTTATCAACGAGGTTGTGGGCGGTGCGATTCCCAAGGAGTATATCCCTGCAGTTGACGCAGGTATCCAAGGTGCGCTGCAGTCCGGTATCATGGCAGGCTTCCCTGTTGTGGATCTGAAGGTTACCGTATATGATGGTTCTTACCATGAGGTCGACTCCTCTGAAATGGCATTTAAGATCGCCGGTTCTATGGCAATTAAGGATGCGATGAAGAAGGGCAACCCTGTATTGATGGAGCCTATCATGAGCGTTGTTGTCGTTACTCCCGATGAGTATCGCGGCGATGTTATCGGCGACTTGAACAGCCGTCGTGGCCAGATTCAGGGTATGGAAGAGATCCCCGGCGCTGTCCAGATCTCCTCTTTGGTACCTCTGTCTGAGATGTTTGGCTATGCAACCGACCTTCGTAGTAAGACGCAGGGCCGTGGCCAATATACCATGCAACCCGATTCTTACTTGGAAGTTCCCAAGAACATTGCTGAAAAAATCATCAGCACCCGTCAAAAGAGTGAATAATTGCAAAATAACACTTGCAATTCCTATCACTTTATATTAAAATAACATTATCCAACAATTCACTTTAAGGAGGAAATTCAAATGGCTAAGGCTAAATTTGAAAGAAACAAGCCCCACGTTAACATTGGTACCATCGGCCACGTTGACCATGGTAAGACCACTCTGACCGCTGCTATCACCAAGGTTCTGTCCTTCAGAGGTCAGGCTTCCTATTCCGAGTATGGCGATATCGATAAGGCTCCCGAAGAGAGAGAAAGAGGTATTACCATCAACACCGCTCACGTTGAGTATGAGACTGATTCCCGTCACTATGCTCACGTTGACTGCCCGGGACATGCTGACTATGTAAAGAACATGATCACCGGTGCTGCTCAGATGGACGGTGCTATCCTGGTTGTATCTGCTGCTGATGGCCCCATGCCCCAGACCCGTGAGCACATCCTGCTCTCCCGTCAGGTAGGCGTGCCCAACATCGTTGTTTTCATGAACAAGTGTGATCAGGTTGACGACGAAGAGCTGCTGGATCTGGTTGAGATGGAGATCCGCGATCTGCTCAACGAGTATGAGTTCCCCGGTGATGATATTCCCATCATCCGCGGTACCGCTCTGGGCGCTATCGAGTGCGCAAGCAACGATATCAACGATCCCGCTTATGCTCCTATCCTTGAGCTGATGAATCACGTTGACGAGTATATCCCCACCCCTGAGAGAAAGGCTGATCAGCCCTTCCTGATGCCTGTTGAGGACGTATTCACCATCACCGGTCGTGGTACTGTTGCTACCGGCCGTGTAGAGCGTGGTCAGTTGAAGCTCAACGAGGAAATCGAGATCGTAGGTCTGGCTGATGAGGCTCGCAAGACCGTTGTTACCGGTATCGAGATGTTCCGCAAGCTGCTGGATTATGCTGAGGCAGGCGACAACGTTGGTGCTCTGCTTCGTGGTGTTAACAGAACCGACATCAAGCGTGGTCAGGTTCTTGCTAAGCCCGGCTCCATCAACCCCCACACCAAGTTCAGAGGTCAGGTTTACGTTCTGACCAAGGACGAGGGTGGCCGTCATAGCCCCTTCTTCACCAACTATCGTCCCCAGTTCTATTTCAGAACTACTGACGTTACCGGTGTTATCACCCTGCCCGAAGGCGTTGACATGTGCAAACCCGGCGATAACGTTGTTATGGACGTTGAGCTGATCACTCCGATCGCGATCGAAGAGGGTCTGCGTTTCGCTATCCGTGAGGGTGGCCGCACCGTTGGTTCCGGCGTTGTTACCGCTATCAACGAGTAAGTAAAATTTTGAATCAAGCTTCGGGGCGGGGTGTGATTCCCCACCGGCAGTAAAGTCTGCGAGCGCATTATATGCGCATGATCAGGTGCGATTCCTGAACCGACGGTATAGTCCGGATGATAGAAGTTTATTAAGATTTGCTTTATTAGTATTTCCCCGATGGATGTATCCGTCGGGGAAATATTTTTTTACAAAATAATCACTTTTTTCGTTCATTGCATCTCAAAGTATCATTATAAAAATTTATAATTATAAAGAGGGGCAATGAGGAAGCATTGGGAGGAAACGGCAATGAAAAAATTTAGTTTTCGCGGATGGGTAGTATCTGCTTTGATGGGCGCTGTAGGCTTTGTCTTGATGGTGCTGGAATTTGGAATTCCGGTGGTGCCTTCCTTTATCAAATTTGATGTATCGGAGCTGCCTGCCCTGATTGCCTCCTTTGCCTATGGCCCTTTATACGGCGTATTGGTTTGCCTTGTCAAAAATGTACTCCATCTTTTTATTACCAATACAGCAGGAGTAGGGGAATTAGCCAATTTTCTCATGGGAATCTTCTTTGTAGTACCCGCGGGGCTGATTTATCAGGCTAATAAGAACCGAAGCGGTGCCCTTTGGGGCTCGCTTGTCGGCGCATTGAGCATGGGCGTTTCCAGCGTGGTTATCAATTTTTTCATCAGCTATCCCATTTATTATAAGATTATGATCCCAAAAGAGGTGATTCTCTCTGCCTATCAGGCGATTCTGCCGCAGGTGAGCAGCATTTTTGAATCTCTTTTGATCTTTAATTTACCCTTTACTGCTATAAAGGGAATGGTGGTATCTTTGATCTGCTTTTTGGTCTATAAGAAACTCTCTCCCATCCTAAAAAGATCTTGACAAAATTTGCAGATTCGGATATAATGCTATAGAATTGAATATTGATTTATCAAGAGTGGCGGAGGGACAGGCCCTATGAAGCCCGACAACCTGCGAAAGTAAGGTGTCAAATCCTGCGGAATCATTTCCGAAAGATAAGTTTTCAAAGCGCTCTTGATTTTTCAAGAGCGCTTTTTTGAAAGGAAGAAGAAAAATGGCAAAGAAATATTTGTTTACCTCCGAATCGGTTACTGAAGGGCATCCTGATAAGATTTGCGACCGTATTTCCGATTCGATCCTGGATGCAATTTTGGCGCAAGATCCCGAAGCCCGCGTTGCTTGCGAGAGCACGGTTACCACCGGCAGTGTCCATGTAATGGGCGAGATTACCACAACCGCGCAGGTGGATTATCAAAAAATTGTCCGTCAGGCGATTCGCGAGATTGGGTATGACCGCGCAAAGTATGGCTTTGATTGCGATACCTGCGGCGTTATGATTACCCTTGACCGCCAATCACCCGATATTGCGATGGGTGTGGATAAGGCATGGGAAGCCAAGGAGGGCAATGAAGAAGCAAGCCTTGCTACCGGCGCCGGAGATCAGGGCATGATGTTTGGCTATGCTTCGGATGAGACAGAAGAGTTGATGCCCATGGCCATTTCTTTGGCCCATAAGCTGGCAAAGCAGCTGACCTTTGTACGTAAAGAGGGAATTCTCTCTTATTTGCGCCCCGATGGAAAGACGCAGGTTACGGTGGAATATGAAGACGATCAGCCCGTTCGGGTGGATACGGTGGTTGTCTCTTCTCAGCATAGCCCCGATGTTTCCCTGGAGCAGCTGCGCAGAGATATTTTGGATAAGGTGATTCGCCCCATCATCCCTGCAGAACTCTTGAAGGATACGAAATTCTATATCAATCCCACCGGTCGCTTTGTCATCGGCGGCCCGCAGGGAGATAGCGGCCTTACCGGCCGGAAGATCATTGTCGATACCTATGGCGGCTATGGCCGTCATGGCGGCGGCGCATTCTCCGGTAAGGATCCCACCAAGGTGGATCGCTCGGCAGCCTATGCTGCCCGCCATGTGGCAAAGAATCTGGTCAAGGCCGGCCTTGCCAAAAAATGCGAGGTGGAGCTGGCTTATGCCATTGGCGTAGCAAGCCCTGTATCCATTACAGTAGATACCTTTGGGACAGCCAAGGTCTCTGATAAGGTGATCCATGCAGTGGTAGATACCTTCTTTGATCTGCGCCCTGCAGCGATTATCAAACGTTTCGATCTTCGCCGCCCCATCTATACCCAGACCTCTTCCTATGGTCATATGGGCAGAGAGGATCTGAATCTTCCTTGGGAGGATACCTCCATCGCCGAAGAGATTCGTGCATTTGCCAATCTGTAATCCTAAGAGAGCAGGGTTTATATTGCTCTTATCACCTTATCAAAAAACTCCTCATACAGTGGTATGAGGAGTTTTTTATATTTTGGAGGTGGAGAGATGTTGCTATATGCCTTATGGGTGTTGATTTCCTTTTTTGCAGTGATTGGAATATTGGGGTGCTTGATTGGGATTTTGGAAATGCTTTCTTTAAGAAAAGTTCATTCCATGCGCAGAATTTCCCTTCGGGTAACGCTGGAGGGGGAGGAGGAGCGGATGGAATATCTATTAAACACCCTCTCGCTGATAGCAGATCGGCTGCAGATCGGGAAAAACGATACGTTTCTTGAAATTGTGGATGGTGGATTAAGCGCTGCTGCCCGCGGAAAGGTTTTGCTTTATTGCGAAAAAAATCCCTGGGTACTGTTTACAGATGAATGAAAAAATGATAGAATAATAAAATAAAGGAGGTGAACTGCCATGGAATTCGAAGAGCAAATTGAAGGCACAATAGAAGATGTGATTTATGAGAATGAGAGCACCGGCTATCGGGTCTTTTCTGTGGATTGCGATGGGCAATTAATCATGGCAGTGGGCACCTGCGTATCCATCTATCCCGGCGAGTTGATCAATGCGGTAGGCAGCTGGACAGAGCACGCCACCTATGGGCGGCAGTTTGTCTGCGAGGAGATTGAAAAAAGCTTCCCCGGCGAGCTGGAAGGCATCAGCAAATTTTTGATGAGCGGTGCGGTGAAGGGAATCGGCCCTGCTACGGCCAAAAAGATTGTGGATCTTTTCGGAGAGGATAGCTTTGATATTATCGAGCATGAGCCCCTGCGGCTGACGCAGATCAAAGGGATTTCCAAGGAGCGGGCAGAAAAAATCTCCGATGCTTTTCGCAAAACCTTGGGCACTCGGGAGACATTGATGGCCCTTCATGAAATGGGGATTACGCCCGCCTTCGCTGTAAAGATCGCCCGTGAATACGGAGCAATCGCGCCTCGCATCGTGGAGGAGAATCCTTACCGTCTTTGGGAGGATATTGAGGGCTTCTCCTTCCAGAATGCCGATAATCTGGCCCTTTCCAATGGAATCGGGGAAGCCGATGAGCTGCGGGTGGGCTATTGTGTCAAATACATTCTGGCCCATAATCTGCAAAACGGCCATTGTTTCCTGCCGAAGGATAAATTGATTCCCTTGGGCGCCGGCTATGTGGATATAAAAGAGGAAGAGGTCGAAATTGCTATTGAGAATATGTGTGAGCGGCATCAGCTGAAAGAAGCGGTGATCAATGGGCGCAATTGCATTTATCTTCCCAACTATTATAAGGCGGAAGTGGAAAGCGCGAAGAAGCTGAAGCTGATGATGCAATTTGGCCGGCAGGAGATTCGCAATATTGATGAGCGGATCAAAAAAAGCCAAAATGAGCTTGGAATTCTCTATGAAGATGCGCAAAAAGAGGCGATTCGTGCGTCTATTGAAAATCGGGTCATGGTCCTCACCGGCGGACCCGGTACCGGCAAGACAACCACCCTGCGAGGGATGATCGCTCTTTTTGAGGCGTTGAAATATCGCGTGGAGCTTGCGGCCCCCACAGGGCGGGCCGCCAAAAGAATGAGCCAGGTCTGCCAAAGAAAGGCGAGAACCCTTCATCGTTTGCTGGAAATTCAGCCGGAGAACGGGGCTTTTACATATAATGGCTCCAATCCTTTGAAATGTGATGTATTGATTGTGGATGAAATGTCGATGGTGGATAGCTTGCTTTTCCATGCGCTCTTGGAAGCGTTGCCGCTGGGGTGCCGCCTGATTATGGTGGGAGATGCAGATCAGCTTCCCAGCGTGGGAGCAGGCAATGTCCTTTCCGATCTGATCAAAAGCTTGGTGGTGCCTACCGTTTCTTTGAATAAGATTTTTCGGCAGGCGAAAAGCAGCATGATTGTTACCACCGCCCATATGATCAATAAAGGGGAGCGGCCTGAACTTGAAAACTGCGGAGATCTTTTCTTTATTCCTAAAAAGACACCCGAGGGGGTATTGCAAGCGGCCTTGGAAATGGCAATCAATCGGATTCCTCGCCGCTATGGATGGGATGTGAATGAGGGGCTGCAGGTCATTATCCCCACCAAAAAGACCCTTACAGGGACCATCCATATCAATAATATGATCCGCGATCGGGTCAATCCCGAGCAACCTTCTCGCAAGACGGTTGCTTTTCGGGATCAGACATTCCGAGAGGGCGATAAGGTGATGCAGATCCGGAATAATTACGATCTGCCGGTTACCACCGCCGAAGGAAAAGAAGAAGCGGGGGTATTTAATGGAGATATCGGCTTCATTCTGCAAATACTGCCCCGAGAGAAGCAGGTGAAGGTCCAATTTGAGGATCGGGTTGCCACCTATGGCTACGAGCAGTTGGATGAGCTGGAGCCCGCCTATGCCATTACGGTCCATAAAAGTCAGGGGAGTGAATTCGAGGCGGTTTTGCTGATCTTGGGGGAGATGACGCCGCTGCTGCAATATCGTAATCTTCTCTATACGGCCGTAACCCGCGCCAAGCAGCTGCTGGTCATTGTGGGCAGTCGGCAGGTGGTGGATCGGATGGTGGCTAATTTTAAGCATAGCAATCGCTATAGTGGCTTGAAATATTTATTGCAATGATCAATTTGAGAACATTATTATTTCCCCCTCGCTGCCCTTTTTGCGGAAGAGTGGGTAAAAGAGAAGAGCCTTGCAAACGATGCAAGGCCTCAGCGAGGGAACTGACCGGCGAGGTTTGCAAATGCTGCGGGGTCCTGCCGGAGGATTGCTTTTGCCGCCCCTTAAAGCCCTTCGCATTTGAACGAAATATCAGCGCATTTTATTATGCGGGCGGCGCCCGTACGCTGGTTTTACGCTATAAGGAACGCTCTGCGCCTCAGCTTGCGCCGTTTATGGCCAAGCGGATGTTGCGGCAGATTGAGGGGCGCTTGGAAGGAGATTTTTCCGCCATCACATTCGTGCCCAATACAATGCGGGCGACTCTGCGGCGCGGCTATTCTCCGGCTCGTCTATTGGCGCAGGAGCTTTCGGGAATGCTGGATATTCCGGTGGTGGAGGGGCTTGCTCGCAATCATGCACCCCAGCAGAAATATCAAAAAAATGCCGCCGCCCGCTGGAAGAGCGCAAAAGAGAATTATCTTTTGCGAAACGGGGCAACCTTTTTCGGGAATGTCTTGCTGGTGGATGATGTTACCACCACCGGCGCCTCTTTGGATGCCTGCGCTGCTCTGCTGAAAAAGGCGGGCGCAGAGCGGGTTTATGCGGTTACTTTTGCCGCATCGGTGAAAAAGAAGAAGCCCCGCTGAAAAAATTGAATAAAATCTTGCGAGATAGATTTTTATGTGCTATACTAAAATGTAGTATATGTAAAATTTGGAGGATCAATATGTTAGGACATGACATCGGCATCGATTTGGGTACTGCCACGATTTTGGTCTATATCAAAGGAAAAGGCGTTGTATTAAAAGAGCCTAGCGTGGTCGCCATCGACCGCAATCATAATAAAGTGTTGGCTGTCGGCGAAGAAGCGCGCCGTATGGTCGGCCGTACACCGGGTAATATTGTGGCGGTCCGCCCTCTGCGGGATGGGGTGATCTCCGATTATGAAGTTACTGAAAAGATGATTAAGCATTTCATCGATAAAGCATCGAAGAATTCTTATTTCAAGCCCCGTGTCATCATCTGTGTCCCTTCCGGTGTTACCGAGGTGGAGGAGATGGCAGTGGAAGAGGCTGCTAAGAATGCGGGCGCAAAGTTTGTCTCCTTGATCGAGGAGCCGAAGGCTGCCGCCATCGGTGCGGGAATTGATATTTTTAAGCCCAATGGAAATGTTGTAGTAGATGTGGGCGGTGGTACTGCTGATATCGCGGTGCTTTCGCTGGGCGATGTGGTTCTTTCCGATTCTGTCAAGATGGCGGGAGATAAGTTTGATGAATCCATCATTCGCTATCTGAAAAAGAAATATAATCTGCTGGTAGGTGAGCGTACTGCCGAGGCAGTCAAGATCGAGATCGGCTGTGTATTCCCGCAGGAAGAGGTGCAGACCATGGTGATCAAAGGCAGAAGCCTGACCACCGGCCTTCCCCAATCCATCGAGATTAAATCCGATGAGATTATGGAGCCCTTGCAGGAATGTGCCTATACGATTATCGACGCTCTCCATAATGTATTGGAGCGTACTCCCCCTGAATTGGTGGGCGATATTTATCAAAACGGAATCTGCATGACCGGCGGCGGAGCGATGATCAAAGGCTTCAGCGAGCTGGTTTCTCAAAAGATCGGCATTAAAGCCTATGTGGCAGAGGATGCGGTTTCCTGCGTTGCCATCGGCACCGGTAAGGCACTGGAGTATCTGGATAAGCTGGAGGCAGGCGGCCGCCGCTCCAAGCGTCTGGGCGTATAATAAATAAAACCACTGTTGAAAAACAGTGGTTTTACTTTTATTCTACTATCATTCCGCAGATTTGATTGACATTTCCTGCACCCATCATAATGGCAATATCGCCCGGTTGCAAGGTTTCTTTAAGGTATTCTGCAATCTCTCGGAAGTTGCTGATGTAAATGGCACCTTCAATCTTATCCCGCAGGGAAAGAATGTTTACGCCAAGTTTATTGATCTCTCTGGCGGCATAAATATCGGTAAGGATCGTCTGATCCGCAATGGAGAGCGCGGCGGCGAATTCATCCATCAGATAAAAGGTTCTGGTAAAGGTGTGGGGCTGGAAGACCACATAGACTTTTCCATCTGCTGCTTCTTTTGCGCTTTGGAGAGTAGCGGTGATCTCAGTGGGATGGTGGGCGTAATCATCAAGGATGATCGCGCCGTTGAAGGTCCCTTTTTGCTCAAAACGGCGGTCTGCACCGGTGAAGCTCTCAATTCCCGCTTTGATTGCTTCGGGAGCAATTTCATAATAGCAGGCAACTGCCGCTGCCGCCAAGGCGTTGAGGATATTATGCCGACCGGGGACCTTTAAGGTGAGGGTGGTAACGGGCTTGCCTTTGAAATAAACTTCGAATTGAGCGTAGCCGCTTTTAATTTCGATGGCCTCTGCGCGGCAATCGTCTTTTTTACTAAGGCCAAAGGTGAGGGTGGTTCCTTTATAATAATCTTCAACCATTTTGCAATTCTCATCGTCGCCATTGATGATGAGAAGGCCGTCTTTGGAAAAATTTTCGGTAAAGCGGCAGAAGGAATCTTGAATGGCAGAAAGATCCTTGAAGAAATCAAGATGATCTTCGTCAATATTCAGAATCACGCCGCATTGGGGATAAAAATGATGGAAGGAATTTACATATTCGCACGCTTCATATACGGCAAAATCGCTTTTTCCCAAGCAGTAATTTCCGCCAATGGTCTTGAGATGAGCGCCGACCATTACCGTAGGATCTGCCTCTGCTGCTTTGAGAATCGAAGAGATCATGGAAGTTACCGTTGTCTTTCCATGGGTGCCGGATACAGCAATGGATTTTTTAAATTCTGCCATCATATGCCCTAAAAGGACCGCCCGTTCCATCATGGGAATATTGTTTTCTCTGGCATATACCAGCTCCGGATTGTTATCGGAAATGGCGGCGGTATAGACCAATAGGTCGCATCCCACGGGATTTTTGGCGCTGTGGTTGGAAAATACGGTGATTCCTGCGTCGGTCAGCTTCTGGATGGTGGGGCCGCTGCCGCTATCGGAGCCGGTTACTTTTTTGCCTTGGCTCTTTAGGATCATCGCCAGCGACGACATGGATACGCCCCCGATTCCCACAAAGTGGATGTGGCAAAATGTCTTGTATTGCTCAAAATCATGTGATATAATACTCAAATGTAAAACCTCCTAATCGTGGTTTATACTTTACTTTCTAATTATAATATAAAAAGGCAAAAAAATAAACATAATTTTATAAATTTCTTCAAATAATAAGGAGAGAGAAAATGGCAAATCAAAATCAAGAAAAAGAAAGCCCTTGGCAGCGGTATAAATATTTGGTCTTCGGCTTGGTGGGCGCCATTCTGCTGATGGCTACTCTGAGCGTGCAAAATGTAGTGCTTTATTATGAAACCGAAGCGGAAGAAAAATATGCAGTAAAGATGGATTACTCTGCTTTTGGAATGTGCATCCGCTGCTATCCTGCTACCGATAATGCGGAGCGGATTGTGGAGAAGGCCATCTTCTTTGGCGCAGGAAAGAAAAAGTCGGTCTTGAGTGCGGCAGAAGGCCTTAAAGCGCTGGCAAATGAAAAAGGGTCTTTCAAGCTTCAGGCAGGCGGATTGCTGGGAAATAGCGATCAGGTTACCGATGAGTTGGTGGAATTTCTGAATCAAAAAGGGCATAATGTGGTAAGAGTGCAAGAGTGATTTATGAGATTTGTCAATTTTCTGTTGAAAATTACTAAAATTCACATTTTGCAAAAAAAGTGTTGACTTTTTGATTCCGAGATGGTATTATATTCAAGCACCTCGCGGGAAAGCGGGGGAGCGGCGGACTTTGAAAATTAAACAGCATCATGAAAAAAGGACCCGTTAATTGCAAAGAGTTGCCTCAATAAGAGGTACTCAGAAAAGCGATTAACAAAACTTTAAGAAGCCAGAATTTTTGAGATTTGTTATGAGCTGATTAAAC
>JAFSCX010000050.1 GCA_017436525.1 Clostridia bacterium
ATAAAATTTTCTGCTTTCCGCCGATCTGCTCTCTACCGTACCTATGTACGCCGACGAGAACAGATCGACGAAATCTGCACTCTTTTTTGAGAGTCTACCAGCGTGTCAAAAACCTCCGCAGGAGTTTTTTGACACGCTGAAAAACTGCGTAAAAAATTACGCAGTTTTATATTGCGTTCAATGAAAAGATATGATATAATAAACCATTATTTGCAAAAAACATTTCAAATAGGAGGAATAAAGCATGACTCAGAATGTATTATTCATGCTGATCGCCATTGTTATTTATATAGCGGGCATGGTGATTATCGGTGCGCTTTTCACAAAGCGATCCAATGTCAGTTCGGAAGGATATTTCCTTGGCGGGCGGACTCTTGGCCCCTTTGTTACGGCCATGAGCGCAGAAGCCTCGGATATGAGCGGCTGGCTGCTGATGGGTTTGCCTGCGGTCGCTTTGATGACCGGCTTGCCTGAAGCGGTTTGGACGGCTGTCGGCCTTGCCATCGGCACCTATATCAACTGGCTGATTGTTGCGAAGCGTTTAAGGGTATATTCCCATCAGATTAAGGCATTTACTCTGCCTGATTTCTTCAGCAATCGTTTCGGCGATAAGGCAAAGATTATTTCCACTGTGGCAGCAGCCATTATCATTATTTTCTTCATTCCCTATACTGCTTCCGGCTTTGCTGCTTGCGGAAAGCTTTTTGCGAATATCTTTGGGATGGATTATGTGGTTGCAATGATTCTCAGCGCCATTGTTATTGCTCTTTATTGCACCCTCGGCGGATTCCTTGCCGCTTCTACCACCGACTTTATTCAAAGCATTGTCATGACCATTGCTCTTTTGGTTGTTGTCGGTCTGGGAGAGGGGTTGCTGAATGGATTTGGCAATGTATTTGCCAATGTTGCAAGCTTGGATGGATATATGGATCTTTTCAAGGGCCATAATGTGGCTACCGGCGAGATAGGAAGCTATGGCGCTTTGCCTGTTGCTTCTACTCTCGCTTGGGGATTGGGCTATTTCGGTATGCCTCATATCCTGCTTCGCTTCATGGCAATTGAGGATGCAAATAAGCTTAAAATTTCCCGCAGAGTCGCCTCTATCTGGGTGGTTATTTCTATGGGAATCGCGGTGCTGATCGGGGTGGTCGGCTATGGCTTGATGAAGGAAGGAATTGTACCTACTTATGAGAGCGCTTCTGCTGCCGAGACGATCATTGTGGATATCGCGAAATTCTTGAGCAAATTCGGCTTTATTCCCGCCTTTGCGGCAGGCATTATTTTGGCAGGAATTTTGGCCTCTACCATGTCTACTGCTGATTCTCAGCTTCTGGCAGCTGCCTCCAGTATTTCTGAAAATCTGGTGCAGGGCACCTTCCAAATCAAACTGACCGAAAAGAAAAAGGTATGGCTTGCTCGGATTGCTGTTATTGCCATTTCAGTGGTCGCTGTCTTTTTGGCATTGGATCCCGGCAGCTCTGTCTTTAAGATCGTATCCTTTGCATGGGCAGGCTTCGGTGCCACCTTCGGCCCCTTGATGCTCTTCTCTCTTTTCTGGAAGCGCACGACCAAATGGGGTGCTGTCGCCGGTATGGTGAGTGGTGCGGCAATGGTATTTTTATGGAAATTTGTCATTGCAAAGCTGGGCGGTGTATTTGCCATTTATGAGCTGCTGCCTGCATTTATCGTATCTTGCATCCTTATTGTGGTAGTATCCTTGCTGACCAAGGCCCCCGAAAAGGAAATCCTTGATGAATTTGATCGGGTAAAATTGGAAAAATAATTTTTCGCACTCGGAAAGTGAACGCTTTGGGGCTCCCTTCGTAAGGAAATAAGCGTCTTAAAATCTGAAAATATAGCGCAAAACCGCGTTAAAAATGCGCACCATCCGTCAGGATGCTTTGCATTTTATGCCTTGTTTTGCATCTAATTTTCAAAATTTTAAGATACGAAGTAGTTTTGAGACACAGATTTTTTGCTTAGACGTAATGATAAAATGCCCGCAATGCTGACGCATTACGGGCGTTTTTCATTTTGTATGGGCGAAAAAGATGGTCTCAAAACCGCTTCTTCCTTGCGAAGGGAGCCCCTTCCGAGTGCTTTTTATATGGTTTGGCAGATTGGTTTTTTCAAAATATTCCATATTTTTCTTGACAAAGGGGAAGGAGGGTGTTATATTATATGAGGTTAGCATATGCTAATCGCGAAAAAGAGAGGGGGAGTTTGAATGACATTAAAGGATGCTCTTGAAGGAAAAGAATATATCATTTCCGCGATCGAAACCGATGATGAAGAGCTTGATTCCTTCTTATTCTCTCTTGGCTGCTATGAAGGGGAGCCCATCACTGTCATCGCCCATCGCAGAGGCGGATGCACAGTCTCTATAAAAGACGGGCGCTATAATATTGATGCGCAATTGGCAGAAGCCATTATAGTGGAAGGTTGAAACCGCTGAAAAGGCGGTTTTCCTTAAATCTATTGGTTAGCGCATGCTAACAGGGTGCTTATTTACTATCGATAAACATAGGAGGAGAAAAAATGAGAATTGCTTTTGCAGGCAATCCCAACAGCGGGAAGACGACCATGTATAACGCATTGACCGGCCGGAATGAGAAGGTCGGCAACTGGGCGGGCGTTACCGTGGAGAAGAAGGAAGGCCTCATTAAGAAGGCCTATAGCAACGGGGAAGAGATTCTCGCAGTCGATCTCCCCGGCGCGTATTCCATGTCGCCCTTTACCTCGGAGGAGAGCGTAACCAGCGCCTATGTAAAAAACGAGAAGTTGGATGCCATTGTCAATATCGTGGATGCCACCAATTTGAGCCGCAGCCTCTTTTTTACCACGCAGCTTTTGGAGCTGGGGATTCCGATGGTGGTGGCGCTGAATAAGAGCGATATCAATAAGAAAAAGGAGACTAAGATTGATAGCGCTGCTCTTTCTGCAAAGCTGGGTTGCCCGGTTGTAGATACCATCTCTACCTCCTCCAAAGGCTTGGCTGAGGTGATTAAGATGGCGATGGAGCAGGTCGGCAAAGAGCAGGCGGCGCCTTATCGCCAAGAGGAAGATGCTTTTTTATCCAAAGAGGCGGCAGAGGATGCCGACCGCAAGCGATATGCTTATGTAAATGAAATGGTTGCGCAGGTGGAGCGGCGGAAGATCCGCACCAATCAGCGCAATCATCAAGATGATTTTGATGAGATCATTACCAATAAATGGGTAGGAATTCCCATCTTCGCAGTGGTGATGTTCTTGGTATTCCAAATCTCTCAGGCATGGGTCGGCCCTTGGATCGCAGATGCCTTGGTAGGCTGGATCGAAATGTTCCAGGAATGGGTTGGAGGATTGATGGAAAACGCCAATCCCTTGCTCGCTGCTTTGCTGGTAGACGGTGTCATCGGCGGTGTTGGTGCCGTTGTGGGCTTCCTGCCGTTGGTAATGGTGATGTATTTCCTCATTGCCCTTTTGGAGGATTGTGGCTACATGGCAAGAGCGGCGGTTGTGCTGGATCCCATCTTTAAGAAGGTGGGGCTTTCCGGAAAGTCCGTCATCCCCTTTGTCATCGGCACCGGCTGCGCCATCCCCGGCGTGATGGCCTGCCGCACCATCCGCAATGAGCGGGAGCGCCGTGCTACCGCCATGTTGGCGCCCTTTATGCCCTGCGGCGCAAAGCTGCCGGTCATCGCCCTTTTTGCAGGCGCCTTCTTCGGTGATGCTTCCTGGGTGGGTACATTGATGTATTTTGCAGGCATTGTCCTGATCTTCTTCTGCGCGCTGCTGATCAATAAGATCACCGGCCACAGAATTAAAAAATCCTTCTTTATCTTAGAGCTGCCCGAGTATAAGATTCCTTCCCTTTGGGGCGCTTGCAAATCCATGCTCTCCCGCGGCTGGGCTTATATTGTAAAGGCGGGTACGATTATTCTGCTCTGCAATACGGTTGTGCAGATCATGCAAACCTTTACTTGGAAATTCACCATTGCCGAGGCGGCTGATACCTCCATTCTGGCCTCTATCGCTTCTCCCATTGCATACATATTGGTGCCTATTGTAGGGGTTCTTTCCTGGCAGATGGCTGCTGCCGCCGTTACCGGCTTTATCGCCAAGGAAAATGTAGTCGGTACGTTGGCGGTCTGCTATGTGGGCCTTGAGAACCTGATTGATACCGAAGAACTTGCGCTGATGGATGGCGCAGGCGCTGAGGTTGCAGGAGTATTTGCTATTACCAAGGTGGCGGCTCTTGCTTATCTGATGTTTAATCTCTTTTCTCCTCCCTGCTTTGCTGCCATCGGGGCAATGAATTCCGAAATGAAGAGCGCCAAATGGCTCTGGGGCGGGATTGCTCTGCAGCTGGGTGTGGGCTATACCCTTGGCTATTTGGTCTATACCATCGGTACGCTGATTACCGCTCCCGCTTCTTTGGGCGTGGGTGCGGCCATCGGCGGGTTGATCGCTGTCCTTATCATGGCCGCTATTGTGGTTGCGCTCTGCATCCGTTCCGATAAAAAGCTGAAAGAGGAATATGCGCTTAAAGAAAAAAAGAAGGTAGGCGCAGGGAAGTAACATGGAAAATTATATCGCCATTGCAATTTTGGCGTTGATTTTGGGCGGTGCAATCTGGTATATTATCCGCGCCAAAAAGAGCGGCAAAAAATGCATCGGTTGCCCCGAGAGTGGGAACGGCTGCTGCCATTGCCAAGAAAAGAAATAAAATATGCCCGATGAAGCTTGGCTTCATCGGGCATTCAGCGTGTCAAAAAACTCCTGCGAAGGTTTTTGACACGCTGGGAGACTCTCAAAAAAGAGTGCAGATTTCGTCGATCTGTTCTCGTCGGCGTACATAGGTACGGTAGAGAGCAGATCGGCGGAAAGCAGAAAATTTCAATCTAAATCCGCATCATCATGCGGATTTTTCCTTATAATAAGAAAGCAAAGAAAAAGAGTAGGATTTCTTTTCCCTTGCTGATTTATTGAATAGGCAGAATTCTTTTATTCTCTTATTTTCTGCGGTCTGAGCCTTTTTTGACAGTCTGTATGCCCGATGAAGCTTGGCTTCATCGGGCATTGATTTTGAGCAGTTATTTATTTTTTTGCTTCTCCAGCAAATGCTGCTCTCTGGCGCTGGTCTTTTCTTCGGGCTTAATTTCACCGGCTTTCAAAAGAGAAATCTTGGTGAGATAGGGGCCGACCAATTCATAGATCAGGACAGAGAAGAGGGTGATATTGGCTACAATCGCGCCCTCAGGGCCGATCGCCTCGGCTTTGATGGCCATTCCAAGGGCAACTCCCGCCTGAGGCAGGAGGGTAATTCCTAAATATTTCACAATGTTGGGGTCGCACTTCACGGCTTTTGCGCTGAGGGATGCGCCGAAATATTTACCCAAGGAGCGGAAGAGAATATAGACCAAACCGATGCAGACAATGATGGGATCCTTGAAGATGGAAAGCTCCAGCTCGGCACCGCTTAATACAAAGAAGAGGATAAAGAGGGGCGCAGTCCAGCGATCCAAGCGATCCATCAGCTCTTCGGAAAAATCGCAGGCATTGCAGAAGACAGTGCCCAGCATCATGCAGGTGAGCAACGAGGAAAAAGCAATGTGAACGCCGCCCAAATTGAATTTCAGCATGGAAAGCGCGACGGTAAGCAATACAAAGGAGACCGACATGGAAAGGCGCTTGGATCTTGAATGGAAGAATCGCTCAAAGAAGGTGATGAGATATCCCATCAGCGCGCCCAGCAGCAGGGAGAGGACCACCTCTAAAATCGGCTCCACAATAATGGAAAGGATATCAATCTTTCCGGAGAGCAGCGCCTTTGCGATCCCAAAGGAGATGGCGAAAAGGATCAAGCCAACCGCATCATCCAGCGCTACAATCGGCAGCAGAATATCGGTCAGCGGCCCTTTGGCCTTATATTGCCGCACCACCATCAGCGTGGCGGCGGGAGCAGTAGCGGAAGCGACAGCGCCCAAAATAATCGCCGAAGGGAGCGGCAGCTTATCGGGAATGATAAAATGCAGGCCGATCAAGGCGGCGTCTACCAAAAGGGTGGCGGCCACTGCCTGCAGGATGCCGATAACGGTGGCCTGCTTGCCGGTTTTCTTTAATTGAGAGAGGCGGAATTCATTGCCGATGGAAAAAGCAATGAAGCCAAGGGCGATATCCGAAAGGATTCCGAAGGAGCCCAGCTGCTCCATGCTGTTGAACCCAAGGCCGCGGATACCAAACTGACCCAAAAGATACGGCCCGATCAGGATTCCTGCTACCAGATAGGCGGTAACGGCAGGAAGCTGCACCTTTTTTGCAAGGCGGGAAAGCATCAGGCCGGCAAATAATGCAATGGATAAGCATAATAAAATTTCCATGAAATAATCCTCCTATTCACAACGCTTTGCATTATACACCCGAATTTTGCAAAAAACAACCCTTGTTTTTATAAAAGTTAGTTATTGACTATAGAATGAAATTTGATATAATTAAATATCATACTTTACCAAGGAGAACAGATTTTGGAAACACAATACTTGAAAGTTTACAGCAACGCCTTGCAAAGAGAAATGGAATGTAAGATTTACGGCCACGGCGGTCGGCCGGTTTTATTCATTCCTTGCCAGGACGGCCGTTTTTTTGATTTCGAAAATTTCAATATGACCGATACATGGGCCCCTTATATCGAGAGCGGAAAGGTCATGGTATTGGCTATTGATACCATTGATAAGGAGACATGGTCGGATTCCTCGGTTCCTGCCTTTGATCGCATCCGCCGCCATGAGGCGTGGATTCGTTATATTACCGAAGAGGCAGTGCCCATGCTTCAGAATATCGCGCGGGAGCGGGGCTGCGCGGATTTAGGGGTTACCGTATTCGGCTGCAGCCTGGGTGCGACCCATGCGGCCAATCTTTTTCTGCGTTTCCCCGATCTCTTTACCGGCTGCATGGCTCTTTCCGGTATTTATACCGCAGAATATGGATTTGGAGATTATATGGACGAGGTGGTCTATCAAAATTCCCCCGTTCATTATATGGCCAATCTTCCTTTCGACCATCCCTTTATTGAAAAATATAATCGCAATCGGGGCATCATCTGCGTAGGCACCGGCGCTTGGGAGCAGGTGGATACCACATTGCGCCTGAAGGAGCTTTTTGAGGAGCGAGGAATCGGCATCTGGGTGGATATCTGGGGCGCGGATGTCAACCACGATTGGCCTTGGTGGCATAAGCAAGCGGCATATTTTATGCCCCATCTTTTTGATTGAGAGGTTTGATTTTTATGAAAAATATCATTTTTATTTCCCCCAATTTCCCTACCAACTATTGGATGTTTTGCAGGGAGCTGAAAAATAACGGCATGAATGTCCTTGGAATCGGCGATCAGCCCTATGAGGATCTGAAGGCAGAGCTTAAGGAAAGCCTCAATGAATATTTCAAGGTAGGAAGCTTGGAAAATTATGAAGAGGTTTATCGGGCGGTAGCCTTCTTTGCCTATAAATACGGCAAGATCGATTGGCTGGAATCCAATAATGAATATTGGTTGGAGCAGGATGCCGCTTTGCGCACCGATTTTAATATCGAAAGCGGCTTCAAAACCGCCGATATGGCGCGGATTAAGCATAAATCCAAGATGAAGGAATATTATGAGCGGGCGGGGATTCCCGTGGCGCGCTATTATATGGTGGAATCCCTGGAAGGTTGCCGTAAATTCATTAAAAAGGTAGGCTATCCCGTGGTGGTAAAGCCGGATAACGGTGTGGGTGCCGCCGCTACATATAAGCTTTCTTGCGAGGAGGAACTTTGCGCTTTCTATGAAAGCTACCCGAAGGATGTGCCTTATATCATGGAAGAATTTGTCCATGCAGAGGTTAATTCTTATGATGCCATCATCGATGGGGAGGGCAATCCCATCTTTGAGACGGGGAATGTAACCCCCGATTCCATTATGGATATTGTCAATAATCAAGATAATAGCTGCTATTATATCTTGAAAAACCTGCCCGCCGATACCCGTAAGGCCGGCCGCGCCACCGTGAAGAGCTTCGGCGTAAAAAGCCGCTTTGTCCATTTCGAATTCTTCCGGCTTACAAAGGATCAAGATGGGCTCGGCAAGAAGGGAGATATAGTAGCGCTGGAGGTGAATATGCGCCCCTGCGGCGGCTTTACCCCCGATATGATCAATTTTGCCAATTCCACCAATGTCTATAAAATTTGGGCGGATATGATCGCCTACGGCAGCTCTTTGATGCCCCAGGGTGAGCATTTCTACTGCGCTTTTGCCGGAAGAAGAGACGGCAAGGATTTTATTCTGGATCATAGCCAAATGATGGAAAAATACGGCGCGAATATGCGGATGGTGGATCGGATCCCTGATGCATTGGCAGGCGCTATGGGCAATCAGATGTATGTGGCCGCCTTCTCCACCAAGCGGGAGATGGATGCTTTTTATAAAGATGCGGTGGCGGTGAAAAAGGGATGATCCGCCTTGCCAAAAAAGAGGAGTTGCCCCAAGTGGCGGAAATCTATGAGCAGATCCATGGGGAGATTGAAAAAGGGGTTGCAACAGTCGGCTGGATTCGCGGCGTTTATCCCACGCTGAAAACAGCCGAAGATGCCTTCTGCAAAGGGGAGCTTTATCTCTTGGAAGAGGGCGGAGAAATTCTTGCCGCCGCAAAAATCAATCAAGCCCAGGAGAAGGAATATGCTCTTGTGGATTGGCTTTATGAAGCAGAGCCGAATGAAGTCTTGGTGATGCATACCTTGGTGGTCTCCCCCAAGGCGGAAGGGCGTGGCTTGGGCAGGCAATTAATTGCCTTTTATGAGGCCCTTGCCAAGGAGCAGGGCTGCAAGGTATTGCGCATTGATACCAACGAAAAAAATCTGCGGGCCCGCGCTCTTTATCAATCTTTAGGCTTTCGGGAGGCGGGAGTTGTCCCCTGCACCTTCAATGGGATTCCCAATGTGCCGCTGGTCTGCTTGGAGAAGAAAATTCAATAAAAAAAGCTCTCAACTGCGCTGATGAAGCGTTGGTTGAGAGATTTTTTATTTTCTGAAAAAGCCTTCTTTGACCCGATCGGCGTTGACCGACATGGCAAGGCCCATGGCCATGCATAGGGAGAGGACTGAGGAGCCGCCATAGCTGAAGAAGGGGAGAGTCAGCCCGATGACGGGCAGCAGCCCTAAGCACATGCCGATATTTTCTGCCGCTTGGAAAAAGAGCATGGCGGCAAGGCCGGTGCAGATCAAGCAGCCAAGATGATCGGTAGCGCGGAAGGCAATATAGAGCAGCCTTAAGATCAAAGCCGCTTCCAAAAGAATGATCAGCAGGCAGCCGGCGAAGCCCAGCTCCTCCCCGCAGACAGAGAAGATAAAATCGGTCTGCTTTTCGGGAAGGATACTATATTGCGTCTGGATCCCGTTGAAAAGGCCGGAGCCGGTCAGCCCGCCGCTTCCCAGCGCGATTTTGCTTTGGATGGTATGGTAGCCATAGCCTAAGGGATCCAAGGAAGGATCGTAGACCGCAAGGATCCGCATCTGCTGATAGGTATCCAATCGATCAAAAAGGAAGGGGGCGGCCACGCCGATGACTGCGGCACCGCCTAAAAAATAGCCCCAATGAAGCCCTGCTGCCGCCAGCATGGCTATAAAGATGAAGGCAAAGACCAAGGTAGTCCCCAAATCTCCGCCCAGCATGATCAGGACGGCAATGATTCCGAAATGGATGGCCAAGGGAATCAAAGCGGAGACATGGTTGATATACCGGCGCACCAAAGAGAGGTGCTTGGAGAAGGTGAGGATAAAGCCCATCTTGACAAATTCCGAGGGCTGCACATTGATCGGCCCTAAGGAGATCCAGTTTTTATTTCCCATGACCTCTTTGCCGAAGATCAAGGTGAAAATTAAAAGCAGGATACAGAGAATATAGATAGGTAAAGCAAATCGGGCGAGATTTTCATGCTCTAAGGTGAGCAATACCAGACACATAAAGATGCCGATCAGAATGCCGCCGATCTGCACAACAATCATCTTTTTGGAGCCGAAGGTGGCGGTGGCGGAGGAGATCAGCAGGACACCGTAGGCGCAAGAGAGGGCCATCAGCCCTAAAAGGATATAATCGATTCGATTTAAGATATGGCGAATAAATAAGCGGAATTGTTCGATGGCTCTGACCTCCTTTTAAGATTTAATAATATTATTATACCATATCAAAGAAAAATCTCAAGTTATTTTTATGGCTGAAAACTTGAAAAAGCATAATATATATGTTATAATAACTAATCTAATATTAAAATGGAGGAGGTATGCCGCTTGATAAAAGAATATCGATGCAAAAGCTTGGATGAAACCAAGGCCTGCGCAAAAGAGCTTGCGGCAAGCCTTACAGGCCGTGAGACCATTGCGTTCTTCGGAGATCTGGGCGCGGGAAAGACCACCTTCAGCCGCTTTTTATGTGAGGCACTGGGGGTCGAGGATGAGGTAACCAGCCCCACCTTCGCCATGGTCCATGAATATGAGGGGCCTTTTCCGATTTATCATTTCGATATGTATCGGGTAGAGGGGGAGGAGAGCCTCTTCAGCACCGGTTATTACGATTATTTGGGGGCAGGGCTGATGCTCATCGAATGGAGCGAAAATATTGAAAGCCTTCTGCCCGCCGATGCATGGCGCATCTCCCTTTGCTACGGAGCGGGGGAGCAGGAGCGGATTATTCGGATCGAAAGGAAAGACGGATGAAACTTTTGAGTATCGACAGTGCGGGCACCACCGCGGCAGTGGCGGTTTCAGAGGGCCAATCCCTTTTGGCGGAAGGCTTTGCCGATGCGGGGCTGACTCATAGCCAGATGCTGCTTCCCTTGGTGGATGAGACCTTGAAAAAAGCAGGGCTTTCCCTTGGGGAGATCGGCTGCTTTGCTATAACAAACGGCCCCGGCTCTTTTACCGGCCTTCGGATCGGCGCTTCCCTTGTGAAGGGAATGGCGCTGGGGCGCCCTTGTATTCCCGTGCCCACCTTGATGGCCCTCGCCTTTAATGAAGAGCGGAGCGGCAGGGTGGCAATCTCCATCTTGGATGCCAGATGCAAGCAGGTCTATATGGGAGCCTATTCCTTTTCGCAAGAGGGGGCGATCTCCTTGATTCCCGATGGGGCTTATTCCTTGGAGGAGGCCAAAGAGAAGATTCTTTCCCTTTCGGGAGAGAAGATCCTTTTGGGAGATGGCGCTTATCTTTTGGCAGATCTTGCCGATGGCAAGCAAATCACTATGAGTGATAAAAATCATATTTTGGGAAGAAGCATCGCAGCTGCTGCGCGCTTTTTGCAGCCTCTTTCACCCGAGAAATTGGTGCCGGCTTATTTTCGGCTTTCTCAGGCGGAGAGGGAATATCAAATGAGAAAAAATAAGGGAGAATGAAAATGGTTGTATTAGGTTGTGATAAAGCAGGCAGCGAATGGCTGCCGGAACTTTCTGCAGTATTGAATGAAATGGGCATTGAGAATGAGATTCTCTTCGACGGCACTGCCGATGGATGCGATTATACCGATGCCGCCTTCTTGGTGGCTGAGACGGTGGCAAGCGGAAAAGCAGAAAAGGGAATCTTAGTCTGCGGCACCGGAATCGGCATGAGCATTGCGGCCAATAAGGTGCGCGGTATTCGCGCTTCTGTCTGCAGCGATTGCTATTCCGCAGCCATGACGGTGGTACACAATAATAGCAATATTCTCTGCCTGGGCGCAAGAGTTATGGGAATTGAGCTTGCCAAGAAAATTGTGGAAAACTATTTCTCTGCCAGCTTTGAGGCAGGCGGCCGTCATGAGCGCAGAGTCAATGCTATTATTGCTAAGGAGAGAGAGCAGCTTCAATGATCAGTATTTCCCAATTGCTGCGGGTGAGCTGGAATTTTCTGCTCAGCATTGCAGCAATCCTTTATACCACCGCCTCCTATAATGCAGGCGGATTTGGAATCGATTTTGGATTTTTAATGATCCTTTGCGCTTTGGTGGTATCTACCCAGGCGTTGATTCTTTTTCGAAGAGTGGGGACCCTTGTGGGCTGGAGCGCCATGGCCGCCCTTGGCCTTTTGGCGGTGCTGACCGCCAACGATTGGGGCACCGGCGTGCTGATTGCCGCCTTTTGCCTTGCAGTCCCCCTTTCGGTCTCCCTCTTTTGGCCGGCCTTCCGAGGCATCGGGCCGCTGAGCAGGAGAGCGCTTCCCTCGGCGGGCGGCTTGCTTTTCTTGGGAACCCTTGCCTATAATTATCTTCATTTTGATGAATGGAATTTTTCTCCCATGCTGGAGCGGACTACGGAGATCGTACGAGCATTTACAGATCAATGGGAGCAGATGATGGCGCAGGTTTACGGCGGCAAGCTTCCCGAGCAGCTGCTCACCTTTGCCAAGGCTTTTCGCGAGCAGGCGGGGATGATGGCTTATAATCTTTTGCTGATGCCGGTCTTTGCCCTTTTCGGCATCTTCTTTATCGCCGTATTCCTTGCAGATCGAAAAGCAAAGGCGGAGGGGACTCCCAGATGGTGCGGAAGCTGGAGGGCTTTGATTCCGCCGCGGGGGATCAGCTGGATTTATATGCTGATCAATATCCTCAGTGTATTTGCCGGCGAGCGGCTTTACCTGCCCCTTACCGGTGCTTTGAATCTTTTCGGATTCTTCTATGTCTTTACCGCAGTGTATAAATTGGAGCGGTTTCTTGCCAAAAAGAAACTCCATGGTTTTTGGCGGGGCGCAATTGTCGTGATTCTTTTTGCCCTGAGCTTTATTACAGTAGGAGGTTCTACGCTGACCCCCTATACGCTGCTGCTTTTTGCAGGCTGGTGGATTGCCACTACGCCCGCGTGGATCACTGCGATCAGAAAATAATCAAGAAAGGAGCGTTTATTGATGAAATCCATTAAACTTCATATTTCTCGGCTGGAGATTATTTTCTTCTGCCTTTTGGCGCTCTTTTCCTTATTGGCCATGTTTGTCAATTTATGGCTGGGGATTGCAGAATTGCTTTTTGCGGTTCTTTATATCATCCTCTACCTTGCCAATCTGAATGAGAAGAATCAGCATCTTTATTCCTATCTTCAGAGCATTACCTCTTATCTGGATGAGGCGGCAAGAGAGAATCTTACCAATTTCCCCATGCCCATCACCTTGCTGAATAATAAAGGGGAGATCATCTGGTATAATGATCTTTTCCAAAAGATTCTTCATGATGGCAATATCCATGAGGTATTCGGCCAAAAGGTGCGGGCAATCAATAAGAATATTTCCCTTGAAAATATTGAGAAGCATCAAAGCGGAAAATATGATATTACCTTTGCGGGAAAGAAATATACTGTCTATATATTGAGCCAAGGGCGGGATGGAAAAGACCATTTTTATGCAGTCTATTGGATGGACAATCATCTGCTCCATGAGCAGATCCATAAATTAAAAGGGGATACCCTTTGCGTGGCTTATTTCCTGCTGGATTCTTATGACGAGATTCCCGAGAATGTAACAGAGCTGCAAAAGAGCCATTTTGTAAGCCGGGTGGATGTGCGGGTGCGCCAGCTTGCCAAAAGCTTGGGCGCTCTGGTCCAAAAGCCGGAGATTGATCGGTATGTGCTCTTTTTTGAGCGGCGCTATATGGAAACCTTGCGGGAGACGAAATTCCGCATTTTGAATGAGATTAAAGATATTCGCATAGAGAATGTGCTCCATGCCACCCTTTCCATCGGTGTAGGGGTCGGCGAGGGCAATTTGCTCAAGACGGAAAGCGCCGCCCGAAGCGCGCTGGAGCTTGCAGTCTCCCGCGGGGGAGATCAGGCGGTGCTGACCGGCAGTGAAAAGGAACGCTATGAATTCTTCGGCGGCAATTCTGAAAACAGTAATCGCCGCAAGCGGGTGAAGGTCCGCTTGGTGGCAGATGCGCTGACCGCCCAGATCGAGCGGGTAGAGCATGTCTATATCATGGGCCATAAATTTGCCGATCTGGATTGTATCGGTGCATCGGTGGGGGTTGCAAAGTGCGTCAGCGCTTTGGGCAAGAAGCCCCATATCCTCTATCATGCAGAGGAGAATCTCTGCCAGGATATGCTGGATATGCTGATGGAAACCGATTATAAAACTGCCTTTATGGAAATCTCTCATTTCACCAATCAGATGGCGGAGGAAGCGCTGCTGGTGGTGGTGGATACCCATGATCTTGATTATGTAGAGAATGAGCGGATTTTGAAATTATTTAAGACAGTGGCAGTGATTGATCATCATCGCAGAAGCGTAGAAGGCGCCATTACCGATACGGTAGTAATGTTTCATGAGCCCAATGCTTCTTCTGCCAGTGAGATGGTGGCAGAGCTTACGGAAAATATCCGCTCCTGCCGCATCGGCAAGATTGAAGCAAGAGCCCTTTTGGCGGGCATTATTTTAGATACCAAAAACTTTATTGAGCGGACAGGTCCCCGCACCTTTGAAGCAGCGGCCGCTCTTCGCAAAGCGGGCGCCGATCCTCAGGAGATTCGAGGATTTTTCAAAAACGATCTGGAATCCTATCGCAGGCAGATGGAGCTGATCACCGCCGCCGAGATGGTTACCGATCATATCGCAGTGGCCTGCTGGTCCAAGCCGCCCTTTGATGGAATCAAGGTATTTGCGGCAAAGGCGGCGGATGAGCTTTTGAATGTGGCGGAGATTGCAGGCGCTTTTGTATTGTATCAGCAGGAGGGCGTGGTGCATATCTCCGGCCGATGCGATGCCAGCTATAATGTGCAGGTGATTTTAGAGCAAATGGGCGGCGGCGGCCATCGGGCTTCCGCAGGGGCCCAAATAAAGGATCGCTCCTTGGAGGAGGTCCATGATCAGCTGATCAAATTGATAAAAGAAGGAGAAGCAAGCAAATGAAGGTAATTTTATTAGCAGATGTAAAAGGGCAGGGAAAAAAAGGCGATACCATCAATGTGGCAGATGGCTACGGCCGTAATTTTCTGATCGCCCGCGGGCTTGCAAGCCCTGTGAATGCGCAGGTGCAGAATGATTTTGCAGGTAAAGCCGCAGCAGCGCAGCATAAAATCGACGTGGATACCGCTGCCGCCAAAGAAAATAAAGAAAAGCTGGAGGGTAAAACCTTTACCTTGAAGGCAAAGGGCGGAGAGAGCGGAAAGCTTTTCGGCGCTGTTACCGGTAAGGAGATTGCCGCTTTGATCGAAAAGGAAAGCGGTGTTACGGTAGATAAAAAGAAATTGGTAATTGACACCATCAAGAATTTCGGCACCTATGCTTGCACCGTCAAGCTTTATACCGGCATTGCCGCTAAAATCAATGTAGCGGTGGTAAAAGAAGATTAAGATTTCCAAACGGAGGAAATTTCAGTGGAATTTGAAGATTTGAGAAGAGTTCCCCATAGCTTAGAGGCCGAGCAGAGTATTATCGGCGCCTTGATCGTTGATTTTAATTGTATGGAAGATTTGGCGGCCATTCTGCGCCCCGAATATTTCTATGCAGAAAAATACGGGAAGGTTTATAGCGAGATTCAGGAAATGTATATGACCAGCGAGAAGATCGATTTTGTAACGGTCCTCAATCGGGTGGTCGCCGCAGGCATTTATGAGGAAGCGGAAGCAAAGCAGCTGCTTTATGATATGGCATCTTCTGTCCCTTCCACCAAAAATGTGGGTGAATATGCCAAGATCGTGGTAGAAAAATATAATCTGCGCCGCCTGATCAGCATTTGCGAGGATATTACCGAAAAATGCTATGGCCAGAGCGATGATGCGCAAAGCATCATTGATTATGCCGAGGCTAAGATCTATGATGTGCGGGCGCAGCAGAGCAATACCGCCATGGTAGAGCTGAAGACGGCTCTGATCGAAAGCTTTGATCGAGTTTCCAAGATTGCGCAGGATCGGGCCGCCTTTGCAGGCTTGCAGACCAATTTCAGAGATCTCGACCGGGTGCTCTCGGGCTTCGGCAAGAGCGATCTGATTCTCTTGGCTGCCCGCCCCGGCTTGGGAAAGACCTCCCTTGCGCTGAATATTGCCCAGAATGTGGGCCTGCAGGGGAAGACGGTTGCCATCTTCTCTTTGGAGATGAGCAACGAGCAGCTGGCCAACCGCCTTTTGGCAAGCCATAGCGGCGTGGATAATAAAAAATTCCGTACCGGTGAGCTTTCCACCAATGAATGGATTCGGATGGGCCAATCCTCCGAGACCTTGGCGAAGACCCATATCTATCTGGATGATACGCCGGACATGACGGTGGCGCAGATGAAAGCCAAATTGCGCCGTCTGCCTGCTTTGGACCTTGTCATTGTGGACTATATGCAGCTGATGAGCTCCGGCACCAAGACTGCCAGCCGGCAAGAGGCGGTATCGGAAATTTCTCGTTCCATGAAGATGATGGCCAAGGAATTTGATGTGCCGGTCCTTTGCCTTTCTCAGCTCTCCCGTGCTTCGGAGAAAAGAGAAGGGGATAAGCGCCCCATGCCTTCGGATCTGCGTGAATCGGGCTCCATTGAGCAGGATGCAGATGCAATTCTCTTCCTTTATAACGATGCGATTTATAATAAAGAGACAGCCAATCCCAATAAGATTGAGCTGATTATTGCCAAAAACCGCCATGGCCCTACCGAGACGGTTTATCTGGCATGGAATAATACCCTGACCAAATTCGGGAATTATAAAGCAAAGAAAGAAAATATTCCGCTGCCCGATGAGGCACCTCCCGCATGATGAGGGAGCAATTCGAGGAAAATTTAAGGCGCCTTGGGGTGAGGCCGGGGAGTATTTGCACGGTCGCTTTGAGCGGCGGGCGGGATTCGGTGGTGCTTTTGCACCTGCTGAAAGGCTTGGAATTATCGCTGAGAGCGGTCCATATTCATCATGGGCTGCGGGGAGAATCCGCCGATCGGGATGCGCAATTTTGCGAAGAGCTTTGCCGGAAATGGCAGATTCCCTGCACCATCCTAAAAGGGGACGCTCGTGCCTATGGCAAAGCCCGTGGAATGAGCCTTGAAGAGGGGGCGCGCGCCATGCGCTATGAAATGCTGGCCCCCTATCAAGAGGAAGGCTTTTTGGCTACCGCCCATCATGGAGATGATCATGCGGAGACCTTCTTCATCAATCTCTATCGGGGAAGCGGCAGCGCAGGCCTTAGCGGAATCCCCGAAAAGAGAGGAAATCTGATTCGCCCTCTGCTGCCTTTTTCAAGGGCGCAGATCAGCGCCTATGCCAAAGAAGAGGGGCTATCCTTCTGCATGGATGAGACCAATGAGGATTCAGCGTTCCTGCGCAATTTTATCCGCAAGGAGATTCTGCCCCGCCTGAATGAGCGGGCAGAAGGAAATTTCACTAAGGGCTTGCTTGCCTCTATGGAAAATCTTCGAAAGGAGCAGGAGGCGCTGGATCAATGGGCATCTCGTATTGAAAAATGCGAGAAGGATTCTTTGAAGGATCTGCCTGATGCAGTGCTCAAGCGGGTGCTGGATCGCCTCAATGGAAAGCCCTTGGATCGGCTTCATTTTGAGCTGATTGCCAATCTGCTTCGAGGCGATGCTCTTCATGGGCAGGTGCAGATGGAAAAGGACCGTTACTTTCGGATGGAATACGGCCGTTGCCTCTTTCTATCCAAAGAGCAAGAGCGGGAATTTCCGATCGGCCTTGGGGAAAGGGTCTATCGCGGGGATACGATGTTTTCTATTCAGCCATGGGAAATTAACACTCCGTTTACACATTTTTCCATCGACTGTGATAAAATAAGAGGCAATCTTATATTTCGGCATCGCAGAGAAGGAGATCGCTTCTGCCCCCAAGGCAGAGAAGGCAGCTCCCATCTTGCCAAGCGGCTAAAAAACGACCGTTTGCCCAAAAGTAAGCGGGATCGGCTTTGGATTTTAGCCGAGGAAAACGGAAGAGTCCTTTGGGCGGAAGGCTACGGTGCAGACCAATCAGCGGCCTGCGATGGTACTACCAAAAGGGCATATTGCGTAGAAATTATGAGAGAGGGGAAATAAAAGGATGTTTTATGATAATGATATAAAAGAGGTCTTGTTTACCGAAGAGCAGCTTAAGGGAAAAATGGCTGAGCTGGGTGCTTCCATTACCAAGGACTATGCAGGAAAAGATCTTTTGCTGGTCTCCATCCTGAAGGGAAGCGTCATTGTGATGGCTGATCTGATGCGGGAGGTGGATCTTCCTGCCCAGATTGATTTCATGAATGTCTCCAGCTACGGAGCCGGTACCGAGACCAAGGGAAGCGTAAAGATCCTGAAGGATCTGGATGTGGATATCAAGGGCAAGGATGTGCTGATTGTAGAAGATATTCTGGATAGCGGCGTAACCCTTCATAATCTGATCGGGATGCTGGAGCAGCGTCAGCCCGCTTCCATTGAGATCTGCACCCTCTTTTCCAAGCCTGCCCGCCGCAAGGTAGAGGTAGAGGCTAAATATATCGGCTATGAGATTCCGGATGCCTTCATTGTTGGCTACGGGCTGGACTATGCCGAAAAATACCGCAATCTTCCTTATGTGGGTGTATTAAAGGAAGAAGTTTACGGCGGTTAGGGTGGCAAGAGTCGAATCTACTACGGTTTCTCTCGCCCCTTTTCTCGCCTTGCTTGTGTTCATTTTTGCAAGGCGACAGCCTTGCTGCAAATTTCACACTTCGCTTTTCAAAAAAAGATGGCAGAGAGAAACTCTTCGACCTGTCAAATGAAGAATTTTTTGAGAGAGTGAAGCTGAAGAACGCAGTAATACTGCC
>JAFSCX010000051.1 GCA_017436525.1 Clostridia bacterium
CCCGAAGGCGAAATATTGGGGCCCCCACTAAAATATGTTTTAGGGGGGAAAAGGAGAATGGGATGGAAAGAGCGGATTTTCTGCTTTTGCCAGAATGGAGCGGATTCCATCCCATTTGACGCACGCCGAGTGGCTCGATTTGGAGGTAGCAAAAGGCACTGATAAAAAAGAAAAAATATTGCAGTGCAGCAATATTTTTTCTTCCTCTTTTACTTTTTGGCGAAGAAATTTGGTTTAGAACCTGTATTTTTCTTGCCTTTTGCGGTTCAGACTTTTTTTACAGCCCCTTTTTTTACATTTTATGAAAGGGAGATACCAGCTCTTCCTCCTCAAATCGACGAAGCTCCAGCTCCTTGCGATGATTGAGGGCCACAAGGCGCATGGTCAGATAAATGACGGTCATCATCAGATCTGCCACCAAAATCACCCCTAAAAAGGGTAAACGTCGCGGATCCTTTCCGCAGATCAGCAGAGTAGCAAGGGCTACGCCCAATGCAAGGCCCAAGATCACCATCAAAGCCTTTGCCTTCTTTTTGCGATGTTTTTCAATCAATGCTTGCCTTCTTCGCTGATAGCGCTCCATATCCATAGAAGAATCCTCACTTTTTCTTGGAAAGTTCCTTCATCCGAAGGGCGTTGCTCAGGATCTGCTTTCTAAGGCGCATATTCTTGGGGGTAACCTCAATAAATTCATCGGGGGCAATAAATTCGATTGCCTCCTCCAAGCTCATCTTTTTGGGTGGAATCAGCCGCAAGGCCTCGTCGGATCCGCTTGCCCGCATATTGGTAACATGCTTTCTCTTGCAGACATTGACAGCGATATCCTCCCCCTTGGGATTCATACCCACAATCATCCCCTCATAGACGGGGGTTGCAGGATCGATAAAGAGGGTGCCGCGCTCCTGCGCATTAAAGAGGCCGTAGGTTACTGCCTCGCCGGTTTCAAAGGCGATCAAAGAGCCGGTGGAACGGCCGGGGATCTCTCCCTTATAGGGCTCATAGCCATGGAAGATGGCGTTCATTACGCCCTCCCCCTTAGTGGCAGTCAAAAAATCGCTCTTATAACCGATCAAGCCTCTTGCCGGCACCCGATATTGCAATTTCATGCGGCTGCCATTGGGCTCCATGGAGACCATCTCCCCCTTACGGGAGCCCAAACGCTCCACCACAGCTCCCACGCAATCCTCCGGCACATCAATAAAGACCTCCTCGATGGGCTCACATTTCACACCATCGATCTCTTTATAGAGCACATGGGGCATGGAAACGGCAAATTCATAGCCCTCGCGGCGCATGGTCTCGATCAAAATGGAAAGATGCATCTCGCCGCGGCCTGCCACCTTAAAGGTATCGGCGCTTTCCCCTTCCTCGACCCGCAGGGAGACATCCTTCAAAAGCTCCCGCATCAGCCGATCCCGCAGATGGCGGGAGGTTACAAATTTACCCTCTCTGCCTGCAAAGGGGCTATTATTGACCATAAAATTCATTTCCAGCGTAGGCTCGCTGATCTTTACAAACGGCAGGGGCTCGGGATTCGCGGCCACGCAGAGGGTCTCTCCGATGGTTACATTCTCAATGCCCGAGAAGCATACAATGTCCCCCACCTTCGCCTCGGCGACAGGCACTCGATTCAACCCTTCAATGGCGAAAAGGGCCTGCACACGGCCTTTGCGGATATTCTCAGGGTCATGGTAATTGCAGATCGCCAGCTCTTCATTCTGATGGATCACGCCCCGCTCGATTCTTCCGATACCGATACGGCCCACAAAATCATTATAATCGATAGAGGACACCAATACTTGCAGCGGCTGATCCTCTTCTCCCTCGGGAGCAGGAATATGCTCCAGAATCTTCTCGAAAAGAGGAGCAAGATCGGTGCCCGCCGCATCGGGGGTCAAAGAGGCGGTGCCCTCTCTGCCGGAGCAGAAGAGGATGGGGCTATCCAGCTGCTCATCATTGGCGCCCAGCTCAATCAGAAGCTCCAATACCTCGTCCACAACCTCCAAGGGTCTTGCATCGGGGCGATCAATTTTATTGACCACCACAATGATCTTATGGCCCATCTCCAGCGCCTTTTCCAATACAAAGCGGGTCTGCGGCATGGCGCCCTCGAAGGCATCCACCAGCAGCAGGACGCCATTCACCATCTTCAAAATCCGCTCTACCTCACCGCTGAAATCCGCATGGCCCGGGGTATCGACAATATTGATCTTGGTATTCTCCCAATGGGCGGCTGTATTTTTAGCAAGGATGGTGATTCCCCGCTCCCGCTCAAGATCATTATTGTCCATGACCCGATCGGCCACCACCTGATTATCCCGAAAGACACCGCCCTGCTTGAGCATTTCATCCACCAAGGTGGTTTTTCCATGGTCAACGTGGGCAATGATTGCAATATTTCTTAAATCTTCTCTTTTCATCAAAAAACCTTCTTTTTTTCAAATTCTTCTAAATTATATCAAAGCATAAAAGAAATTACCATATCTATTTTTGCCAAAATTATGAATCTTTCCTCTGCTATTTACAAACAATATAGCAAGAAAGGAAGGATTTAAGACGATGAGAGTATGCAAAAACTTATTTTTCTTTTTGGCGGTGCCGATGCTGATCATCGCCATGCTTTTTTTAATGAGCGCCAAAGGCTGCATCAGCGATACCACCGGCTATGAATGGTATTTTCAGCCCAACGAAGAGCATCAACAGCCGCAGGTGATCGATCAGATTCCGCTGGAGGGCAAGGAGGTGCTCTATTGCGGAGATCCGGCCCAAAAAAGAGTCTCCATCACCTTTGATGCAGGCTTCGACAACGGCTGCCATAAACCCATCTTGGATACCCTGCGGGCAAAAGGGGTCTCTGCCACCTTTTTTGTGGACGGAAATTTCTTGAAGAAAAATCCCGATTTAATCAAGCAGATGGCAGAAGAGGGCCATACCATCGGCAACCATTCTCTCAACCATGCCGATATGACCAAGCTTACCGATTTTGAGACCTACCGCGCCCAGATCGATGGCTGGAACACACTGCTTGAGGAGCAAGGGCTTTCCCCTTCCGAATATTTTCGCTTTCCCCAAGGGAAGTTCTCCGCGCGGGCGCTGGACTATAATGAAAAATTGGGTCTGAAGAGCGTCTTTTGGAGCTTTGCTTACTATGATTGGGTGGAGGAGGATCAGCCCGAGCCTTCCGCCGCTTTGGAAAAGATCATGAGCCGGATGCACAACGGTTGCATTTTATTGCTCCATTCCACCTCCCCCACCAATGCGCAAATTCTGGGAGATTTGATTGAACGCTTGCGAGAAGAAGGCTATGAGATTGTCTCTTTATCTCAAATGAGTGAATAGCGTTTTATAGGCTCATAGGAAAGGTATATCATTTCTCCCCTTTTTCATATACTCCTATGAGGTGATATCTTTGAGTTTTCTTTCTTTTTTTCAAGCGGCCTTTTCCACCCCTTTGGGAGGATTGGTGGTAGCCGCCACTTTAGGCGTATTATTCGTTAACGGCTGGACCGACGCCCCCAACGCCATTGCGGCAGGGATCTCCACCCACGCCTTCACCATGCGGCAGGGGATTCTTTTGGCTACCCTGATGAATATCTTGGGTGCCGCCGCCTGCCTCTTTTTCGGAAAGCAGGTGGCCAAGACGGTCTTTGATCTGGGCGCATTCCCCAAAGGCGCAGCGGGCAGTTTGGCTTTGGCGGCCGCCATGCTGGCGGTCATCCTTTGGGCGATTCTCGCTTGGCGCTTTGGAATTCCCACCAGCGAAAGCCATGCCTTGATGGCAGGGCTGATGGGCGCCGCCCTTGCTCTTCGGGCAGGCGGAATTTCTTTGATCGCCCTCTTTCGCGTCCTATTGGGGATGGTCCTCTCTTCAGCGGCGGGCTGCCTCGGCGGATGGGTCTTTACCAAATTATTCCTCAAAAAGGAGCGCTCCCCCGCCCTTTGGCGGGGCGGGCAGATTCTTTCTGCCGCTTTGATGGCCTTTGCCCACGGCGCGCAGGATGCGCCGAAATTTGCCTCTGTATTGATTCTGGGCAGTACCCTTTGGGGCGGGACGGAAGGCTTCTCCCTCCCCCTTTGGATGCTGCTTCTCTCGGGGGCAGTCATGGGGCTTGGCACCCTGCTTGGGGGCGGGCGCATTATCCGCAAAGTGGGCAGCGAGATGGTACATATCTCTCAGCGGGAAGGCTTTGCCGCCGATCTGGCAGGAACTCTATCGCTGCTCTTTTCCACCCTGCAAGGGATGCCGGTGAGCACCACTCATGTAAAGACCTGCGCCCTGATGGGGGCAGCCATGGGCGCGGGAGAGGATCATATCGACCAAAAAATTGCCCTGTCCATGGGCGCCATGTGGCTGCTGACCTTCCCCTTTTGCGGGCTTTTGGGCTTTCTTTTGACGAAATTCTTTCTAATCTTCTGAAAAAAAGTCGATTATTGCCTTGCTTTTAATTGAAAAGAAGAGTACAATAGTCTTTAGAGTTTCAAAAAGAAATGAGGTAGGACCAATGGCCGAAATCGCATTCGATAATGATCAATATTTGCGCACCCAATCTGCCCACATTCGGGAGCGGATTGATCTTTTCGGCGGAAAGCTCTATCTGGAATTCGGCGGAAAGCTTTATGATGATTATCATGCCGCCCGTGTGCTGCCCGGCTTCCAGCCCGATAGTAAGCTGCGGATGCTTTTGCAGATGAAGGATCTGGTTGAGGTGGTCATTACCATCAACGCAGGCGATATCGAAAAGAATAAGATCCGCAGCGATCTTGGAATCACCTATGATTTCGAGGTCATCCGCTTGATCGAGATCTTTCGGGAGCTTGGGCTTTATGTCAGCAGCGTGGTCCTCTCCCGCTATAATGAGCAGACGGCCGCCAAAGCCTTCCAGACCCGCTTGGAGCATATGGGCATCAAGGTCTATCATCATTTCGCTATTGAGGGCTATCCCTCTAATATTGCAAAGATTGTCAGTGATGATGGTTTTGGAAAAAATGATTTTATCGAGACAACCCGTGAGCTGGTCGTGGTTACCGCCCCCGGCCCCGGCAGCGGCAAGCTTGCCACCTGCCTCTCTCAGCTTTATCACGAACACCAGCGGGGCCTCAAAGCCGGCTACGCCAAATTTGAGACCTTCCCCATCTGGAATCTGCCCCTCAATCATCCGGTCAATCTTGCCTACGAGGCGGCAACTGCCGATCTCAATGATGTCAATATGATCGATCCCTTCCATCTGGAAGCTTATGGGGATACCACCGTCAATTATAATCGGGATGTGGAAGCCTTCCCTGTATTGGTGGCCATGTTTGAGAAGATTTTGGGCCAATGCCCCTATAAATCTCCTACCGATATGGGTGTTAATATGGTGGGCAACTGCATCATCCATGATGAATCTGCAAAGGAAGCCTCCCGCCAGGAGATCCTGCGCCGTTATTATGCCGCCCTCTGCGATCAGCGGAAGGGAAAATGCTCTGAGGAGACCTTGCGTAAATTAGAGCTTTTGATGAAAAAAGCAAAGGTCGCGCCCGAGGAGCGCAAGGTAGTGGCCCCTGCTTTGAAAAAAGCAGAGGAGACCGGCCGCCCCGCCGCCGCCATTCAATTGCCCGGCGGCAAGATCGTTACCGGCAAGACCACCGATCTTCTGGGCGCATCCTCTACCCTGCTGCTCAATGCCTTAAAAGAGCTTGCGGGCTTGGATGATCAGCTTCATCTGATCTCCCCCGATGCCATCAACCCCATTCAGCATCTGAAGGTGGACCACTTGGGTAATCGCAACCCCCGCCTCCATACCGATGAGACCTTGATTGCCCTTTCCATCAGCGCGGTCTCCAATCCCAATGCTGAGGCGGCCATGGAGCAGCTTGGCAAGCTCAGAGGGTGCGAGGTTCATTCCTCGGTGATCCTCTCCCCCATTGATGAGAAGGTCTTCAAGCGGCTGGGCGTGAATCTCACCTGCGAGCCTCGATACAAACGATAAAATGTAAAGCCCGATTTGGCAAAATTGCCAAATCGGGCTTTTTAGACTCTCAAAAAAGGCACAGACCGCAGAAAATAAGAGAATAAAAGAATTCTACTGATTCTATAAAACCACAAGGAAAAGAAAATCCCGCTCTTTTTCCTTGCTTTCATTTATAAGGGGAAAATCCGCATGGCAATGCGGATTTTGATTAAAATTATCCGCTTTCCGCCGATCTGCTCTCTACCGTGCGTCAAACCTAATGGTAACCGTTCCATTTTGCATGATGGCAAAATATCCACTTATACCATTAGGTCTTCCTTTTCCCCAACAAAACTTCAGTTTTGTTGGGGACCCCCAAAAACGCCGACGAGAACAGATCGACGAAATCTGCACTCTTTTTTGACACGCTGAAAAAAGGTGCTGCAAAAATTTTGCAGCACCTTTTTACTGATACATTTGGTATAAATCGGCGTAGATTCCGCCCTTTTCCAGCAGTTGCTGATGACTGCCCTCCTCGGCAATGCCTTCCTCCGTCAGCACCAGAATCCGCTGAGCATTGCGGATGGTGGTCAGCCGATGGGCGATGACAAAGGTGGTGCGATCTTTAGCAAGGCGCTCCAGACTTTCCTGCACCACCCGCTCACTTTCATTATCCAGGGCGCTGGTGGCCTCATCAAAAATCAAGATGGGCGGATCCTTCAAAAAGACCCTTGCAATGGAAAGCCGTTGCTTTTGCCCGCCGGAAAGCTTAACGCCCCGCTGGCCGATATCGGTATCATAACCATTGGGCAAGGCCATAATGAAATCATGGGCGTTGGCTTTTCTTGCCGCTTCCATAATCTCCTCTTTGGATGCATCGGGGCGGCCGTAGCGAATATTTTCCATGACGGTGCCTGCAAAGAGATAGACGTCCTGCTGCACCATCCCGATTTGAGAGCGAAGCCCCTTCAAGGTGAATTTGCGAATATCCTCACCATCAATGGTAATCCGCCCGCCCGAAACCTCATAAAAACGAGGGATCAGATTGCAAAGGGTGGTTTTTCCTGCCCCCGATTCTCCCACCAATGCCAGATATTCTCCCGCCTTGGCTTTTAAGGTAACCTTGGAAAGCACGCTCTTTTCATGATGGGGATAATGGAAGGAAACCTCCTCAAATGCCACCTCCCCTTTGAAGCGAGGGGGCTCTTTGGCATCCTTCTCCTCTTCAATTTCCGGCACCACCTCCATCATCTCTTGGAAACGGCCGAAGGCAGTGGCTCCGTTTTGAAATTGCTCGGTAAAATTGATCAGCTTGCGGACCGGCTCCACAAAATTATTGACATAGAGCATAAAGGTAATCAAATCTACCGCCAAAAGGGCATTTTGGGAGATCAGCAACGCGCCTGCCACCAAAACGGCGACCGTTACAAAGGTGGTAAATGCGCCCATTCCCGAATGGAAGATGCCCATCCAGCGATAGGCAAAGGATTTGCTCTTCAAAATTCCATCGTTGATCCGCCGAAATTTTTCGACCTCTACTTCTTCATTGGCAAAGGATTTTACCACCCGAATTCCCGCAAGATGATCCTCCATGCCTGCATTGAATTCGGCAATTTTCTCCCGATTTTGTTTGAATGCCGCCCGCATCTTCTTATTGCATTTCGACGCATATAACACCATCATGGGAAGCAGCAGCAGCGCTACCAGCGCCAGCCGCCAATTAACGCTCATCATAATGGCAAGGCCGCCCAAAAGCTTGACGATAGAGATCATCAGATCCTCCGGCCCATGGTGCGCAAGCTCCGTAATATCAAAGAGATCGTTGCCGATTCGGCTCATCAGCTGGCCTACTTTTTGATTATCATAAAAGCTGAAGGATAGCCTCTGATAATGCTCAAAAAGCTCATGGCGCATGGTATATTCCATTTTTGCGCCCATAATATGACCATAGTAGGCGGTGAAATAATTGCAATATACCTCCATGGCGATCAGCGCCGCCATTCCCGCCGCCATCCAAAGGATCTGCCGCAGGGCCTCTTCGGCAGGCCGCAGGACATAATCCCCCGTGATTTTGCGGATCATCAGCGGCAGGATCAGCGTAATTACCGCACTCAGGGTGGCAAAAAACAGATCCCACCAGAATAGTTTGCGATGGGGCTTATAATAACCGATAAATTTCTTGATCATTTTTTCAATTCCTTCATCCGTTCCCGATAATCGGGGAGTATTTTTTCAATCTCTCGATAAAAGGCGGGGCTATGATCCATCCGCTTGAGATGGCAAAGCTCATGGACCACCACATAATCAACAGCCCGCTCTGATTTTTCCATCAAAAAAAGAGAAAAGCATAGATTCCCCTTGCTGCTGCAGGAGCCGTAGCGGGTGCGGGCGCTTGTGATCTTGATTCCCTTAGGCACCACGCCCACCAACGGTGCAAAATGGGATACCCTTGAGGGGATCTTTTCTTTTGCCGCTCGGCGGAGGCAGGAGAGCTCTTCTTGGGAATACGCCTTCGGCGGGATAAATTCCGCCTGCCGCCGCTCAATCCACCCCTGATGGCGGGCGATGAATTCCTCGATCACCCTGCCGCTGCAAAAAAGAGGCGCACGGACAACGGGATTCCCCTCCCGATCCAGCGATAAGGATATGGTTTTTCTTCTGCTTCTGATAATCTTCATGGCATCATTTTAACATTGCCGAAAAAAGATTACAAGAGAAAGAAATAAAAAATGCTCCCCTCTTCTTGACAACCCTCCTCTCCTTGGCTATAATAGAGAAGAAATTCGGAGGGATATCGAAGTGGTCATAACGAGGCGGTCTTGAAAACCGTTTGGGAGCAATCCCACAAGGGTTCGAATCCCTTTCCCTCCGCCAGAAAAACCGACTTGTTTCGACAAGTCGGTTTTTCAGTTATATTCGCCTTACGGCGAGTGTTATTGCTTCGCAGTGTTATTTGGGCTTGCGCCCAAGTGTTATTGCCCTTCGGGCAGTTATATGGCGAATATAATACCACTTTTGCCGAAGGCAAAAATACCACTATGCCGCAAGGCATAATATCACTCTGTGCGCAGCACAGAATATCACCAACATCTTGCCCCGATCGCTATTGACAATTTATTTTCCCTTTGTTATAATTGGACCGAATATATAATAATATTAATATTTAAGGTTTTATTATTAATGAAGGAGGTGGCTTTCCCAAAATGGCTGCAAACAATCCCATCTTGAAAAAGAAGCCCTTTTATGATTTTTTCAAGCGGCTTTTTGATCTTTTGGCATCGGGCCTTGCCCTGCTGCTCTTACTGCCGGCCATTCTGCTGCTTCTTCTGATCAAATTTTTAGAGGACGGGCATAATCCTGTCTATATCTCCAAAAGAGTCGGTAAAAACGGAGCGCTTTTTCCCTTCTTTAAGATTCGCTCCATGAGCCCGAAGGCAGATCTTCTGAAGCAAGAGATGATGGAGCAAGGGCTCAACGAAGCCGACGGCCCTGCTTTTAAGATTAAAGATGATCCCCGCATCACCCCCTTTGGAAAATGGCTGCGCAAATGGTCGCTGGACGAAATTTTGCAGCTGCTCAATGTCTTTTTAGGGCATATGAGCGTTGTGGGCCCCCGCCCGCCCCTGCCGCAGGAGGTTGCGCTTTATACCGAAGAGCAAAAGCAGCGCCTGCTGGTGAAAGGCGGCCTGCTCTGCCTCTGGCAAATCCAGCCAAACCGCCATTCCATCTCTTTTGATGATTGGGTGAAATCCGATTTGGAATATATAGAAAAGCGCAATTTCCGGTTGGATCTGAAGATTATTTTCACAGGCGCTTATATGATTTTATCCGGCAAAAGCGGAGATTGATTTTTGGGTTTGCAAGGCGACAGCCTTGCTGCAAATTTCACACTTCGCCTTTCAAAAAAAGATGGCAGAGAGAAACTCTTCGACCTGTCAAATGAAGAATTTTTTGAGAGAGTGAAGCTGAAGAACGCAGTAATACTGCCGTATTACAA
>JAFSCX010000052.1 GCA_017436525.1 Clostridia bacterium
CCGTCTGCAATAAGTTTGTTGCGCTTTTCATTAAGGCAGTTGATAATCGTTCCTCTCTCATAATCGTCAAGTGCTATGTAATACTTCTTTGACATATCTTTCACTCCTTCAGTAAATCCTTAAACGGCGCTTCGGTTGATACAAAAGTATCGTATGCAAAGTTAGCTCCCAATCGAAATCCCATAATAAAACTGTCGAGATTCGATTCTCCGTTGACGATACTCCAAGCATTGACAAAATCAAGAAATTTCTTTTTGTTTTCACCCGTGAGTGCTTCATTTAGAAATTCCTCGTTGAGCATTAGGACTTCCATCTGCTTTTGAACTGTTTTGTTCTGCTTAGTGCTTCGTGCTTGGGGATCGATGTTGCCGTAATAGAATTCTTCAATAAATTTTGACATAATCTTGTTTCCTCGTTTCTGTAATTTTATTTTACGAAGAAACCTTGAAATACACAAATGTGTGAGTGAAAAATATGTGTGTTTCTGCCGGTATTTCAATACTTTTTAATCAAGTCCGTTATGAACACTCGCACCAAATAAGAGGTAGACACAAAGTCTACCTCTTTATTTTTTACTACGTAGCAAAGAACCTGCGGCCTCATTGCGGCATTTATGAAACAAATCATAAATGAAAGGTGCGCTGATGCGCACCTTCTTTTATTCAATTACATAAACTTTTGCCGATTTATCGCCAAGAATATTTTGAATTTTCTCTTCCGCATTTTCATCAAAAATCTCTACCGCAGGTTCTTCAATTTCATTGGCGCCGTATTGGCCGATCATACCGCCGAGATCCTGAATATAGGTATTTCCATTCATGACAGGGCAGCTTTCGGGCTTTTCAGCAACCAAATGCAACATTCGATAAGCAGAGCGATCAAAGATATTATTGGAAATTGAGTAGTTGGAGGCAGTATTTTCATAGCTCCACCCTTTAATCAAGGCGGGGGTATGATAATTATGCCGTTGCTGGCCCCAACCATATCCGGACAAGCGGATGATATTGCCGTTCATTTCAATATCATCCATATAGCTTTCTTCCCCGCCGGGCTTGATTTCGAGGAAATACTCAATCCCATAAACGCACTTTTCAATAAGATTATCCGTATAGCGAATATTTTTCAATACAAATTTATCATAAGCAGATACCTGATGAGTAATTCCTGCATCATAGACTTCATAGATATAATTATTTTCCGCCACATAATTCTCACAACCGCCATAGATTTCGATTGCATTACCGAAGCGAACAATCTGGCCGCGGCGGGCATTGGTAAAATTGGGATCCATGCCGGTATAATTTTGGATTGCGCCACCGATCCAGCCAAACTCACAATTGGTAACCTGCAGCCCCACAACATGACCGCCGGCACTGACACCATGCATTCCAACGTATTTGATGCAAAGATTATCGACCCTTACATTTGCAGCCTTGCCAACCTTAAACATATGTAAGCGAGCAAGCGATTCAATCGAATCAAATACTTCCCCGGGATTGCCGCGATCGCAGCGAAGGTAAAGATCACCATATACATAGAGGGTATTGAACGTGGGCACCGGGAAATTCTCCCCTAAAGAAGGGCGGCGCGTCATCAATTCATCAAACGCCCAGAAGATATCCAGATCTTCTGTCATGTCAGTATGGATATTAAAATCCATACGCTCATCCTCTCGATGAACCCATTTCAAATCCCGATAGGTGGGGATCAGTTTTCTGGAATGAAATTCGCCATGATTAAAGACAAGCGTACCGGAATCAAGGACCTTCTCTTTACATTTCCAGATTTTATTCTATGCATCGAAAAGTTCCCAAAGTTCGGGATCTGCATAATCCTTTTTACCGGCATAGAATTTCGGCTTTTCTCCTTCGCCATAAGCGCAGTAGGTTACCCCTTCTTTCGCTATAACATTGCCTCGAAACAAATCGCCACGCTTAAAACGAACACCATCTCCGGGATTAAGATATGCTTCAGAAACACGCTTCAAGGACTTCCAAGGGGTCTTGGGAGATAAACCATCATTGGTATCCTCCCCATCATTGGAAACATAATAGGTTGTCCCCTTAATTTGCAGCTCATCCTTAGCATTTAAGATTTCTTCTTTTCTCTTTTGGTAGAGCATTTCTTGCTGCGCCAAAAAATCCTTTGTTGCTTTCCTTATCGCTCCCCTCCTTTGTTTTTATCATAATAAACAATCCGATTTATTGCAAGCCAAATTTTAATATATAAATGCCATTTTTTAACAATCGAAAGGGCTGTAAAAAACCATCGTTTTTTACAGCCCTTATTTTACTTTTGGTAAATTTGATCGCAAAGCGCTTGAATTTTCAAAGCACGCTCTGCATTTGAATAATCCGCCTCTGAAAGAAGCATTTCATTAAATGCCCTGAATTGCTTGAGATAAACATTCGATTCTTCGCCGATAAATTCTTTTGCATTCGCAACACTCGCGGATTGCTGCGCCTCATAATCGCCTTGCGGAGCATAGATATATTTCAACATACCTCTCTCCTCTTGGCCGAGAGTTCCCTCTGCAACAAGGCTGCCGGCAGTTCCTAAAATTTCAACCTTTGAAGCAATTGCCGCATCAGGCACATTAAAGTTTACATCAATATGCCCGAGAATACCACCCTTTGAAACAAAAGAAATGATCGCCGAATCCTCCACTTCATATTGAAAGGTTTTCGTCCCATAAAAAGCATGGCATTGATCAATCCAATCATCGGTGAGGCAGGTGAAGAGATCCATGCAATGAACCGCCAGATCCATAATGCATCCCCCGCCGCTAAGAGCTTTATTCTGCCGCCAGGCACCCTCTATTTCGGGATACCAGCAAGAAAATTGCATGCGTACCAAGTTGATTTTTCCGATACCGCCGTCTTTGATAATTTCAGCTGCTTTTCGATGAAGGTTATGGTAGCGCATCATGTAGCCCACCATCATCTTCTTCCCCGCTTTCTTAAAAGCATCTACAATTTCAATTCCTTCTTTTTCTGTCATAGAAAGAGGCTTTTCGATAAAAACATGGCGATCGTATTTCAAGCAAAGCAACGCCTGCGCCTTATGGCAAAAGACGGGCGTTGCAATATATACTGCATCGCAGTCCACCGCTCTGAGCATCTCCTCTTCATCGGAAAACCATCGGGCAACGCCATATTTTTTTGCAACTTCCTCGGCAACCTCGGGCACACGGTCCATAACTGCCGCAATTTCATTTTGATCATCCTCTAAAAGAGCAGGAATCGCGCGGCGATCCGCAATCCCCCCTGCTCCGATGATACACCATCTTATCCTCTTCATTGCATCCCCTTCATCAGTTACATTCTGCATTCAACGGGCCTGCAAGCTCTTTAAGGAAGAAAAGCTTGCCCGGAATAGCGGGGATATAAGTAGAGGTAATCCAAGGCGTCCTCTCATGGCGCAAAGTCATCCAAAGAGACATTCCTTGCCACTGCATTCCTCTGCCCAAAGTTCCATCCGCACCGCCGATAGCATAATCCGCCTTCAAGAAGATCCCCGGTCCAATGGTGTTGGCACGGCAAGGCACAAGAGTTGTCCGAGATTTAAAGCTGGTCAGAGCATTTTGCTCCACCGTAAGCGGATGAATCTTTGCGCCGATACGGAAAGGCGCGCTCTCCCACTCTGCGGCCGTTGCAAAATCCGCTGCAAAGGTGGGCTCCCAAAATGCAATGTGGCACATTCTTCCGATTCCATAAACCAGCACCAGCTTTGCACCCTCCCCTTTCAAAGCATCAATCTTTTCGGGATAGGTGGGCAGGTTTTCCTTGGTGGCAAAATTTCTTTGATCCTTCGGTACGGTCAGTTCACCCAAGGGATTAAAGAGCGCCTGCTCCATCGCATATTGGAAGGAGCCGCTGTTATCGGATGCCAAGGTATTTCCTTCGCCATCTGCCCATTCGTCCATATTAAAGGTGTAAACATGCTCGCAAGAGATATTCCACGCTTTGATAAAATAAACAACCCATTTATACATCCCCATAGGGCCTACGGGCAGGATAAAAGCGATTCTTTCTCCACGATCTTTTGCAAGCTTGATTTGCAGAGCAATCTCATGCCCCATATAAGTATTGAATTCTTCCAACGAATCACACTGAAGAGGCGCAAAATTTTGATTCCAATGAGATTGATGCTCTGTAATTTTTTCAGGTGCATCAATGCATGCGTCGATCTTTTCAAAATCCCAGCCCGCGGGATAAAAACCTTCCAAGGCAGAGCCTTTAACGGTAGAATTAAAATCCATTTAATATTCCTCCTATGGCAATAATCTTTTTGTAGTCCCCTTTAAGTATACCTGACATTGGCGAAAGCCTTCGGCATATTCGGCGCCGCACTGAAAGCCGCGATAGCGGCAACATGTCCGTACCATATCGGGGAAGTCAATATGGTCATGATCTCTCATCCATACAATCTGAGATTCATGACAATTCAGCATTTTCAATTTCTTATCAATGTAGGGAGATACATCCACATACTCTGTAGGATTAAAATTCACCCCGCAAAGAGTGTCCATATAATAAAGAGGCACAAGGCGTGCAGCCCCTTCCGTCTTCACATGGTAATTGGGCAAAGTTGCCGCAAAGCAAGCGTCAAATACCAGCTTCGATACAGCCGTATGATCCGGCATATAATCATCCGGTGAATGGGTAATGATAAAATCAGGATTCACCTTTTTAATCACTTCCACAACCTTATCTCTGGATTCCTTATTATTATCAAAGATCTTAAGATCATCAAAACCGCCATACATGATTTCAAATCCGCCGATTTCAGCGCTGCGCTTTGCTTCCTCTGCGCGCATGATACGAAGCTCCTCGGGCGGGATTTCCACATGGCCGAGATCGCCGGATGAAAGATGGCAAACCACCACTCGATCCCCGCGCTCCTTGCATTTAAGCAAGGTCCCTGCGCAAGCAATTTCCATATCATCCGGATGACAAGAAATAACTAAAACCGTATACATTCTAATCCCTCCTTTTTAATTTTATTATAATGCCATCCCTCTTGATTTACCATGCAAAATCAGTTATAATAATGATAAATTCAGCCAATAGGAGAAAACCATGAAGGATAATTTTATAAGAACAGATTTTGATCAAGTGATCAATATTGAAAAACTGATTACTATTTTTTATATGGAATTTTCAAAAAATTTCAGTTACGCCGGAGAACGTCATGATTTCTGGGAAATGGTTTATATTGATAAAGGCGAAATGATTTGCACCGCTGATAAGAATCGCTTTGTATTAAAAAGCGGAGAGATGACCTTTCATAAGCCTAATGAATTCCACAATCTATCGGGCAATAATAATGTTGCACCAAATGTAAGCATTATCACATTTGAATGTAAAAGCCCGATCATGAAGCATTTTGAAGGAAAAATCTTCAAACTGAGCGCCGATGAAAAAGCATTGCTTTCTATGCTCTTTTCCGAAGGACTCTCCTGCTTTCGGATGGCAGACGAGCATAATCCTCTTTTGCAAAAGCTTATTAAACTTGATTCCGCCCCCCACGGAAGCAGCCAGATGACAAAAAATCTCTTAGAGATCTTTTTGATCAAGCTTTCTCGCAATAAAGATGTCCTTACTAAAAGTATGCGAAGAAGCTATATGATTGATGGCATTGATGTCCCCTACAGTGTAAAGGAAGTTTTAGATTACCTCGAAGATCATCTTTATGAAAAGTTAACCATCAGCAAAATCAGTAAAGCGCTCAATAAAAGCGAAAGCGCAGTAAAATTATTATTTACTCAATATAAAGCCGGCGGCATTATGAAATATTATAATCAACTTAAAATAAAAGAAGCAAAACGCCTAATCCGCGAGGAGCAATATAATATGACCCAAATTGCCGATCTGCTCCGCTATGATAATCCCCAATATTTCTCAAAATGCTTCAAAAATATCACCAATATGACTCCGAGAGAATATAAAGCGTCCATCATAAAATAGCTTCCATATTTTTTGAGTTTTCATATTGACTTTTTTGAAAAATAAGAGTAATATAGAAAAGCATTTTGGAGGTATAGCACAGCCGGTTAGAGCGCTTCGTTCACATCGAAGAGGTCGTAGGTTCGAATCCTACTATCTCCACCAAAAAAATCTCGTTCCTATGAACGAGATTTTTTATTTTTATAATCGATTTATTGCTCTCCAAATGGCAACTGCCGCAAAAGAAGCAAAGCCATGATCGTAGCTTCCCTTTTGCTGGCGATATTCCCATAGAGTCTTTGTCTTTTCTACCATTCCGCCAAAAAAGCCTTTTACATCCTCCAGCAGAAGGTCATAGTATTTCAACTTAAGCAAAGCCATCAGCCTTAAATACAAGCCTATAAATGCGTTTACGGGGACAAAGGGGCGATCCTCCTGCTCCATGGCACTGAAATTATTCAATAACTGCTCTTTCAAGAAGGAATAGCAAGGCTGATCAAGATCAATCCCGCCAAAGAGAAGCGCATAATACTGGCAGGCCTCAGAAGTGTTGTTATTATTTACCAACAACCCATTTTCTCGCACAGCTTCATCCACAAATAATTTCCCATCGAAGGACTTTTCCGTAGCAATTCTGCGTATTTTTTTCGATTTTTCCAGCCACTCTTCATTCCCATAGAGCGCGTGGCCGCAGGAAAGGGCTTCGGCATACAGAAAATTAGTAGGATAATTTACAAACTCCACCCAATTATTGGCATCGGACCATTCCACAAAATTCCAACCCGGCAGGCTCTCCAAAAGGCCATCCTCGTTTTCAAAATCCTTCAAATAGTTTAAGATTCCTTCCACACTTTCGCGAAACAGTTCTTTATCATAATCCGGCTTTCGCTCCAGCAGAAAATCCCGCACTTCCAGAATATACCACATACACCACTGGGGAATACAATCACCATACCCTCCATGGCCGTTATCGGATGGATAGCGATCGGGCAACATTCCTTTCGGTACAAATGCATCTCCCGAATAGAGTCGATAGTTTTCCAAAAAATCCTCTTCCACTTTGGATTCATTAAACAAAAAATGCTCCACAATTCCGGTAAAATAACTATCGCAGAGCCATCCCGCTCGCTCTCTTGAGGGGCAATCCATATAAATATCCACCGCATTATGGGTAAAGGTGCGAATAGCAGCGTCATAGATTTTCTGCAGCATTGCATCCTGAATATCAGGGCGATATACATTTTCAAGCGGATGAGTAAAGCTCTTAATGCCAAACTGACGAAGAGTGATCTTCCCGCTCTTTACAAACAGAATCGCTTTTCTCAAAGTATAAGGCTCAAAGGTCATCTTCTCCCCCGAAAAACCTTCATTAAGAATAAACTCTACCACATTCTGCGCATTCATCTGCGTAAAGGAGAAGGTATCCGCCTCGCAATATTCGGTATATGCCACCACAATATCGCTCTCCAAGGAACTTTCCAACGCAAGCTTTAGGAAGCCACACTCAATTCGATTAAAATCAAATAAGAGATATTCTCCTGCCGAAAGAGTGAGAGGTAGATTGCGTGCATGATCCTTTACGCTCAGTTTTTGAACCTGAACCCATCGATAGGGCTTATAGGGAATCTCCTCTTCGGCAAAAGCGCCCCAAAACTCACTCCCCTTAAAGGAATAGCGATTCTTTACGCAGGGAAGCGAAGGATCAAATTGAAATGTACCGACATCCGCTTGATTCAGCGCCACATCTTGATATGCAGGATAGGGCGCAGAACGCTTCAAAAAGACGGGAGAATCCTCCATTATTGCAGGTTCTACCCAATTATTTTGAGGCTTGGTATCATCCCATATTTCACCAAAATGACGTTGCTGGGAATACCGCTCGGAAAAACGCTCCTTCTCCCTCATTTCTCTGCACAAAAAGTCTCTGCCGGTATAGGCCAGAATTTCATCGCCCGAAAAAACCTCTGCAATCAGGAAAGAGGGCTGACGGACCGTAGAAAGAGATCTGCAATAATAGCCTGCAACCTCAATAAGAATCGTTGACTCCTCTTCAATAATCGGTAAATCAATGATATCGACCCGCGCATAACCCTTGGCTGTCCGCGCAGGGCCAAAAGCAACAAAGCGATCATTGATATATAAACGATAGAAAGTCGCTGCAGCAATACTAATCTTAAAATTATGTAAACCGCTTAAGGTCGTCTTGAACGCAACAAAAGTATTTTGCTGACGCTCGCTTCCATCAAGCCAAATAGGTTTTGCTGATATGAACACGATCGCACCTCTTATCATAAAAATTCTATATTAAGTATAGCATATTAAAAATTAGAAGTAAATAAAAAATAAAAGCCTTTCCACAATTGAAAAGGCTTTTGGTGGGCCATCAGGGACTCGAACCCCGGACCAACCGGTTATGAGCCGGTAGCTCTGACCAACTGAGCTAATGGCCCTTGCATCAACAGTAATTTATTCTATCACAGCATCAATACATTGTCAAGAATTTTGCCGCATTTCATCCAATGTACGCTCAAATGCAGGCAGAAATTCCCGAATAAAGATTTCGGCTTCCTCAAGCTTTGTCTGCCGCACAGCCTCCAGCACCGAACGCTCTGCGCTTGCAAATTCGCCGTTGCCTGCTTTTCGCTCTTCAATACATTTGATGAGGGCCGAAAGTTTGTCTGCCGCCTTAATCAATGGTTTTAATTCTTGATCATCCTCTTCAACGGGGGCGCGGTAATGCTCTCTGAGATCCTCGGGAAGCATGGAAAGCAGATCTTGATTGGCTGCCGCTTCCACACCCTTAAAGGCGTGGCAGATTTCGGAATTCTGATATTTCACAGGAGTCGGCATATCGCCGGTAAGGATTTCATGGGCATCATGAAACAGGCCCATGACTGCCGCGCGATCCGCATTATAGTTCTTTTTGCAACGGGTATTTCCAATCAGAGCCAATGCATGGGCCAGCACAGCAGTCTCCATAGCGTGCTCGGTCAGGGTCTCGGGGCGAGAATTGCGCATCAAAGACCACCGATCGATATATTTCATTCGAAAAAGCATGGAAAAGAAATTACTCATGATCTTCCTCCCCCCTCATCAGAATCCTCGCATCGCTTTTTCCCTCCACAAAGTCGCGATCAACGACAACGCCCTTTGCACCCTCTAAAGAAGGAATCCGATACATCAGATCCATCATGGTATTCTCAATAATAGCGCGCAAACCTCTTGCGCCGGTCTTTTTTTCAATGGTCTGCTTTGCAATGGAACGCAAGGCCTCATCGGTAAAGGTCAGCTCCACTCCATCCATGGCAAAAAGCTTTTTATATTGCTTTACAATGGCGTTTTTGGGCTCAGTGAGAATCATCAGCATCGCTTGCTCATCCAGCTCATCCAATGTTACCAACATCGGCAATCTGCCGACCAATTCGGGAATCACACCGTATTTGACAATATCGCGGCTCTCAATCTTTTGATAAACCTCGCTCAAGGACGGGCCTTCCTTACTTTGAATCTCGGCACCAAACCCCACACCGGAGCGGCCAATTCTCTTAGAAACTAGCTTTTGAATTCCATCAAAGGAACCGCCGCAGATAAAGAGGATATTAGAAGTATCAATCTGGATAAACTCTTGATTGGGATGCTTTCTGCCGCCTTGGGGAGGCACATTAGAAACGGTGCCTTCTACGATCTTTAATAGAGCCTGCTGCACCCCTTCGCCGCTTACATCGCGGGTGATGGATACATTCTCGCTCTTTCTTGCAATCTTATCAATCTCATCAACATAGATGATTCCTTTTTGAGCGCGCTCAATATCAAAATCAGCCGCTTGAATCAACTTGAGCAGAATATTCTCCACATCCTCGCCTACATATCCCGCTTCTGTAAGAGTAGTGGCATCGGCAATGGCGAACGGTACATTAAGGATCTTCGCCAAAGTTTTGGCAAGGTAGGTCTTGCCGCTGCCGGTAGGCCCTACAAGCAATATATTGCTCTTTTGAAGCTCCACATCATCGGCATTATCCTGCTCATGGTTCATGATCCGCTTATAATGATTATAGACTGCCACAGAAAGAGCCACCTTGGCCCGTTCCTGACCGACTACATATTCATCTAAAAAAGATTTAATCTCCTGCGGCTTATAAACGCGGATCTCCTGATTCGCCTTTTCATCAACCTGAGATTTTTCTGCATGACGATGGGTTGGATATCCATTCTGCTCCAAAAGGCTCATACAAAGCTCTACGCAATCAGCGCAGATCATGCCATCTACCCCTTCAATCAGCATCTGATCGGGCATCCTTCGGCCGCAAAAGGAACAATTATTTTTCTTTTTATCTTCTGCCATGATTCTACTATGATCCTCTCATTTATTGGGTAAAAAAACGAGAAAGGAAGCCTTTGGCGGTTCCCTTTCCCGTAGCGAATCAGCGATGGGCAATCACATCGTCGACCAGACCGTATTCCTTTGCCTCTTCCGCGGTAAGGAAATTATCCCGATCTGTATCACGCAGGATTTCCTCCGGAGTTTTGCCGGTAAATTCCGCCAACATCCGATTGAGCTTTTCTTTGGTCTTCTTCAAATTGCGCGAACGAATCTCTGCATCGGTAGCACTGCCGATGATTCCGCCCAAAGGCTGATGAATCATCACCTCACTATTGGGCAGGCAATAACGCTTTCCCTTGGCACCGGCCGCCAGCAAAAAGGCGCCCATGCTTGCTGCCATTCCGATACAGATTGTGGATACATCGCATTTGATATACTGCATCGTATCAAAGATTGCAAGACCTGCGGTTACAGAACCGCCCGGAGAATTGATATAGAAACTGATATCCTTATCCGGATCTTGGCTTTCAAGATACAGCAACTGAGCAATCACCAAGCTGGCAGTTGTATCGTTGACCTCTTCTGCCAAAATAATGATCCGATCATTCAGCAAGCGGGAATAAATATCATAAGAACGCTCACCGTGGCCGGTTTGCTCTACTACCATAGGTACTAAGCTCATTCGAAATCTCCTTAAGCAATTATACTTAAACACCGTTTTGAAAAGGTGTTTTTTCGCTCACTCATTGTTAAAATACTCGCCAATACGGCAGTATTGGCTGCGTTTTATACCTCGATTGAACAAAAAAATACTCTTTTCAAAATCCTTGACCGCAAAGGGAGAAGATTTTGTGGAATTTTTGCTCAATTTGGATGAAGCAAGGCTGCCGCCTTGCGAGAACAAATTGGGTGAAAAGTACCGAAATATGCCG